>NZ_JAPEPB010000001.1:2642500-2951818 GCF_026340565.1 Kitasatospora sp. NBC_01287 | reverse complement strand
GCGGCCAGCGCGCCCGGGTCGGCCTGCCCACCGGTCACCAGGGTCACCTGGGCGGGGACGGTCACCGGCTTGCCACCGGGCGTCAGCTGCTGGGGGCGGGGGAAGACCTGGGGGCCGGTCAGGCTGCCGAGCGGGGTGCGCACCGGGGCACCGGCCGTGTACGAGGTCCCGGTCCCGTCCGCCGCACCGGCCGGCAGGGCACCGACCAGGCCGCCGATCACGGCGGCGGCGGAGAGGGTGGCGGCGATCCGCAGCGTCTGCCGGCGGCGGGTCCCGAGCGCTTCGGGGTGGGCGGTGCCGGTGCCGCTGACGGTCGCTTCGTCGGGGCGGCGCTCGGCCCGCACCTCGGCGAGCAGCGGCCGGGTGCCCTTGAGGTCCGCGATCAGCCGGTCCGCCGCGCGCGGGGCGACCAGGCGGGCGGTGCGGGCGGTGGCCCTGCGGGTGACGTGGACGGCCGGATGCTGCAGCACCTCGCGCAGCGCCGGGCTGGCTTCGAGCTGCTGACGCAGCCGCTGACCTGCGGCGACGGAGACACGGGTCTGCACGGGGGCCTCCTCGCGGCCGATGCGGGCGGCCGAACGGGGTGATCGACGGGCGCGCGACGACAGCTGCCCCGGCCCCCCACCGAACCCGCGTGCACCTCGCGGGCCCAGCCCACCAGCTGGCCACCACCACTGTCAACGTGAGCTGGTCCGATGACCGTTCCATCCCATTTTGTCCATCGATCGAGCGACGCCCGGCAGTTGATCGCGACCCCGCCCCCGGCGCGCCGCTGCGGATGCCGGGCGGCCCCGCCGGGTAGGAGTGGAGCTGACGCACTGTCAGCCGCCGCAGCAGCCGCACCACACCCGCCGTCGCCCCCGAGTCCCTCCAGGAGACCGTGTTGGCCGCCTATCTCAACAGCACCGACGAGCAGCAGGACGGGCCGTCAGGCCCGGTGGCCGACGAGGGCGCCGCCCTCCCCGGCCCGGCGCTCATCGCCCTCTCCCACGCGCACGGCGTGGACAGCAGCTACGACCCCGGTGAAGGCGAGCTGGTCCAGGTCGGCGCCGCCACCCTGATCGACGTGCTGGCCGCGCTCGGCGTGGACGCGAGCACCCCGCAGGCCGTCGAAGCGGCGCTGGCCGAGCACCGGGCCGCCACCACCGCCAGGCTGCTGCCGCCCTGCCTGGTGGTGCGCGCCGGGCGCCGCACCGCGCTCGACGTGCCCGCCGCCGCCCGGCTGGCCATCGAGCTGGAGGACGGCGGCAGCTGGCAGCTGGAGCCGGCCCGCTCGCACTGGCTGCCGGCCGACCTCCCGCTCGGCCGCCACACCCTGCGCCTGGCCCTGGCCGAGCGCGCCGAGTCCACCACCCTGATCGTGGCCCCCGAGAAGCTGGCCGCGCTGCCCGGCCGCGGCTGGGGCTTCCTGGCCCAGCTCTACTCGGTGCTCTCCGAGCGCTCCTGGGGCATGGGCGACCTCGGCGACCTGGCCGAGCTCGCCCAGTGGTCGGCCGGCGCGCTCGGTGCCGACTTCCTGCAGCTCAACCCGCTGCACGCGGCGCTGCCCACGGTCCCCTCCGACCCCTCGCCCTACCGCCCCTCCTCGCGCCGCTTCGCCGACCCGGTCCACCTGCGGATCGAGGCCGTCCCGGAGTACGCCTACGCCGGTGCCGCCGACCGGGCCAGGCTGGACGAGCTGGCCCAGCAGGGCGCCCGGCTGCGCGCCGAGGTGCTGGAGCACGACGGCCTGATCGACCGGGACGCGGTCTGGGCGGTCAAGCGCGAGGCGTTGCGGCTGCTGCACGCCGTCCCGCGCGGCCCCGGCCGGCAGGCCGCCTACCAGGCCTACGTCCGCCGCGAGGGCGCCTGGTTGGAGCAGTACGCGACCTGGAGCGCGCTGGCCCAGGCCCACGGCAGCGACTGGCGGCACTGGCCCGCAGGGCTGCGCCACCCCGGCACCCCGCAGCTGGCCGCCGCCCGGGCCGAGCTGGCCCAGCAGGTGGAGTTCCACCGCTGGCTGGCCTGGCTGCTCGACGAGCAGCTCGGCGGCGCCCAGCAGGCCGCCGAGCGGGCCGGCATGGCGGTGGGCCTGATCCACGACCTGGCCGTCGGCTGCCACCCGGACGGCGCCGACGCCTGGGCGCTGCAGGACTACCTGGCGGCCGGCATCTCGGTCGGCGCCCCGCCGGACGCCTTCAACGCGCACGGGCAGGACTGGGGCCTGCCGCCCTGGCGCCCCGACGCGCTGGCGGCCGCCGGCTACGCCCCGTACGCGGAGCTGCTGCGGGCCGCCGCCCGGCACGCGGGCGCGATCCGGATCGACCACGTGATGGGCCTGTTCCGGCTCTGGTGGGTGCCCGCGGGTCGCCCGCCGACCGAGGGCGCCTACGTGCGCTACGACGCCGAGGCGATGCTCGGTGTGCTGGCCCTGGAGGCGCACCGGGCCGGCACCGCCGTGATCGGCGAGGACCTGGGCACGGTCGAGCCGGGGGTGCGCGAGGAGCTGAGCGCGCGCGGGGTGCTCGGCACCTCGGTGCTCTGGTTCGAGCGCGACTGGACCGGCAAGGAGGGTGCCAAGGGCGCGCCGCTGGCCCCGGCCCGCTGGCGGCCCGGCTGCCTGGCCACGCTGACCACCCACGACCTGCCCAGCACCGCCGCCCGGCTGAGCGGCGAGCACGTCCAGCTGCGCCACCAGCTGGGCCTGCTCGCCAACCCGCTGGCCGCCGAGCAGCAGGCCGCCGCCACCGAGCTGGCCGACTGGAAGGCCGAACTGGTGGCCCTGGGCCTGCTCACCCCCGGGGCCGCGCTGGACCAGGTCGCGCTCTACCGGTTCCTGCTCGCCACCCCGGCCGAGCTGGTCGGCGTCTGGCTGCCCGACACGGTCGGCGACCCGCGCCCGCAGAACCTGCCCGGCACCTGGGACCAGTACCCCAACTGGCGGCTGCCGGTCGCCGACGCCGCCGCCCGCCCGGTCACCCTGGAGCGGCTGGCCGCCTCGCCGGGCGCGGCCGAGCTCGGCGGCCTGCTCGGCGGCCTGCTCGGCGCGGGGCCGGCCCGACCCGGAAGGCCGACCCCGCCGAGCGATGCCCAATAAAGGGCGGGTACGTTGAAAAACGTGGACAAGAGGAATGCTTTGCGCGCCGGTGCGGTCTCCGCGACGGCCACGCTGATGATGCTGCTGTCGTCGCCCGTCTTCGCCGCGACCCAGGACGCCACGACGCCGCAGGCCGGCGGCCTGAGCGTCGGGGCGTCGATCGGCCTGTACGTGGTGACCCCGATCGTGCTGTTCGCGATCATCGCCGGCCTGGTGATGCTGGGCAGTGCCAACGCGGCCAAGGGCAAGGGCAAGAAGAAGTAGCGACCCGGTACGACAGCGCACAACCCGGTACGACCCGCTCGACGCGTCCGCCCCGCCGCCCGCCAGGCGGCGGGGCGGACGCGTCGTCGAGCGGCCCGCGAGGGCTCAGGCCCCGGCCGCGCCCAGCAGCAGGCCCGCCAGGTAGGTGACCGCCATCGCCAGGCCGCCGCCCAGCACGTTGCGCAGCACCGAGCGCGGCACCGGGGCCCCGCCCAGCCGCGCGCCGGTCCAGCCGGTGAGCAGCAGCGCGCAGAGCACCGCCGACACGGTCACCGGGACCCGCAGCCCGGCCGGCGGCAGCACGATCGCCAGCAGCGGCAGCAGCGCGCCGACCGTGAAGGCGATGAAGCTGGCCCAGGCCGCGTGCCAGGGGTTGACGATCTGCTCCGGGTCGATGCCCAGCTCGACCCGGGCGTGCGCGGTCAGCGCGTCCCGCGCGGTGAGCTGCTCGGCCACCTCCCTGGCCACCGCGGGCGTCAGTCCGCGGTCCTCCAGGAGCCCGGTCAGCTCCGCCAGCTCGGCCACCGGCCGCTCGGCCAGCTCCCGCTCCTCGAAGGCCAGCGCGGCCTGCTCCGAATCCCGCTGCGAGCTCACCGAGACGTACTCGCCGGAGGCCATCGAGAGCGACCCCGCGAGCAGCCCGGCCAGACCCGCCGTCAGCAGCGCGTCCGCCGAGGAGGTCGCCCCGGCCACCCCGACCACCAGCCCCGCGGTCGACACGATCCCGTCGTTGGCCCCGAGCACCCCGGCCCGCAGCCAGTTGAGCCTGCTGCTCAGGCTCCCCCCGCCACGCTCGCTGTCCTCCACGCCCCCAGTCTCCCCAGGGCCGCGCCGCCCGCCGCCGACCGCGCGCCCGCGGCGTGTCGCGGGTGGGCGGTCGGCGCGCGGGTGGGCCGGGGATCCGCCTGGGACGCGGGGTGTCCTGGCCGGTCAGGCCTCCGTCGCCAGGTACCGCGCCACCCCTGGGGTGCCGAGCCGGCGGCCGTCCGGCAGCACCGCGAGTGCCTCGTAGCCGGGCTTGGCGGTCACCCACTCCAGGGCGCGCAGGGGGCCCATGGCGAAGGCGGCGGTGGCGTAGGCGTCGGTGCGGGCCAGGCGGGGGCCGATCAGGGTGAGGGAGAGCAGGCCGCGGGCCGGGGTGCCGGTGTTCGGGTCCATGATGTGCGCGCCGCGCTCGGCGGTACCCGAGGTGGCCACCGCGAAGCCGTCGGCCGGAGCGCTCTCGCTGAGGACGGCCACCAGCTGGTCGGCGCGCGCCGGGTCCGCGATGCCCACGCGCCAGGGGCGGTCGGGGGCGGCTCGGCCCCTGGTCTGCACGTCGCCGCCGCCGGTCACGCTGTGGTGGAGGTGGCCGGCGGCCAGCAGCAGTTCCGAGGCCCGCTCGATGGCCCAGCCCTTCACCCAGCCGGAGGGGTCCAGGCGGCCGGCCGGGCGCGCGGTGAACCAGCCGCCGGTCTCGGCGGCGACGGCCGCGCAGTGCTCCAGCGCCTCGCCCACCAGCGGGTCGCACTGGCGCACCGTCAGCTCGCCGCGGGCCAGCCGGCTGAGTTGGCTGTGCGGCAGGTAGGGGGAGAAGAGCGCGTCCAGGTGGTGCAGTTCGGCGAGCGCGGGGCCCAGGATGCCGGTGTGACCCGGTTCGGCGTCGCGCACCGCGAAGGAGAAGACGGTGCCCATCGCGGCCTCCGCGTGCCGCAGCATCAGTGCGCCCCGGCCTGGTCGAGGGCGCTCTGCAGGGAGCGGGTGTACCCCTCACTGGTGTAGGTGGCGCCGGAGACCGAGTCGATCTGCGCGCTCCCGGCGGCGATCGCCTCCTGGTTGAGCTGGGGGAGCGCGAAGGTGTTGATCTCCAGGTCGCGGTTGGTCTCGGACGGGTACTGCAGCACGTCGACCTTGCTGAGCTTGCCGCCGGTGAGGGTGACCCGGACCTGCACCGGGCCGTAGCGGGTGTCGACGGGGCTGCCGGTGACGGTCCTGGTGGCGGCGCTGCCCGAGGCCGCGGAGGGGGAGCCGGACGGGCTGCTCGACGGAGCACCGGACGGGGCGCCGGACGGAGCGCTCGACGGAGCGCTCGACGGCTCGTCGGCCGGCACGGTGGTCCCGGTGTCGGAGGAGATCACCGGTCCGCTCTGGGCCGAGGCGCTGCCGTGCGGCTTGAGCGAGAGCAGCAGCACGATGCCGGCCGCGGTGGCCGCCGTGGTGACGATGGTGCGGCGCATCAGCCGGCACCCCTTTCGGACTCGGACTTCTGGCTCAGAAGACGAACGACTCGTGGTGGATCCGGTGCCGCGGTACCCCGGCGGCGCGCAGCTCCCCGATCACGGCGGTGGTGAACTCCTCGGGGCCGCAGAGGAAGACCTCGTGCCCGGCCAGCTGCGGTATCAGCCGCCGCAGCCGCTCCGCCGCGAAAGGATCACCCACGTCGGTGCGCGCTCCCAGCAGGAAGCGGAGCGTGGCCTTCCGCCGCTCCGCCACCTCCTCCAGCTCGGTGCGGAAGAGCAGGTCCTGCTCGGTGCGCGCCCGGTAGAGCAGGGTCAGCTCGCCCGGCCGGGCAGGCAGCGTCTCGAAGAGCGCCCGGATCGGGGTTATGCCGACCCCGGCCGCGATCAGCAGCACCTTGCGCGCCTTGCGCCGCCGCGCGGTGAACGCCCCGTACGGGCCCTCCGCCCGCACCCGGACGCCCGGTCGCAGCGCCGCCACGGCCGCGCTGTGCCCGCCCAGGTCCTTCACCGTGAAGCGCAGGAAGCGCGGGTGCGGCGGCGCGGAGAGCGAGTACGGGTTGGCGGCCCAGCGCAGGCCCGGCACCAGGAACTGCAGACGGAAGAACTGGCCCGGCTCGCAGCGCAGTTCGTCCAGCCGCTCGCCGGTCAGGAAGACCGAGACGACGCCCGGCGCCTCCGGCCGCACCTCGGCGATCCGCAGCCGGTGCCGCCGGTCGCCCAGGAACGGCACCACCAGGCGGAACCACCCGAGCAGCGCGAAGGAACCCAGGTAGAGCGCCCACCAGCCGAGCAGCCCGATCCCCTCGGCCAGGTCGGCGCCGTTGGCGAGCTGGTGCGCGAAGGCCAGCGCGATCGCCAGGTAGGTCGCCAGGTGCAGGTAGTACCAGGCCTCGTAGCTCAGCCGGCGGCGCGCCGCGCGGGCCGAGACGGCGCCGGTGCCCAGCATCAGCAGGGTGCCGAGGCTCGCCTTGATCATGTCCGGGTAGTGGAAGACCAGTTGGACGCCTTCGGGCAGCACGCCGCGGTGCGCGGTCAGCGCGTACCCCCAGATCACCGTGAGCAGGTGCGCGGTGACCAGGCCCACCAGGTAGCGCCCGCCGAGCGCGTGCCAGCGGGCCAGCCGGTCGGCGCCCACCTCGCGCTCCAGCGGCGGCAGCCGGGCCATCAGCAGGAGCAGCACCGGCGCCGCGTACCCCGCCAGCAACCCGGTGATCCGGGCCGCACCGGTCAGCCACTCGGCCGCCCCGTTCACCGCGTAGGTGTCCCGCCACCAGAGCGCGAGCACCGCCGCGGCGCCCGCCGCGATCAGCACCGGGACCAGAGCGGCCGGCTCGAAGGCGAGCGCGTCGCGGGCCGGCGCCGGAGCGGGCGCGGTCCGCCGGGCGCGGCGGTGGGTGGTGGTGCTGCTCACCAGGGGTTCTCTCCTCCGGTCGGGACGGTCCAACCCTGCCACCGGAAGCTCTCAATTCCCTCTGAGCCGGCTGTGCGGCAGACCACGCCGACTGGCGTTTTCCCAGGTCAGAGCCGTCTACGCGAGAGGCGGATCTCACAGCATTCTCATCGGACCAGGCCGGACCGGACCAGACCCGGCCAGACCCGGCCGGACCGGACCAGGCCGGACCCGTCCGGACCGGACCGTCCGTGCCGGTCGTCGTGCCCGCCCTCGCCCTCGTGCTCCGGCGCGTGCTCGGCTGGAAGCACCCCGACGCCAGCGGCCCCCGGACGCCGTCGATCGCGTCCGGGGGCCACTGGCATGAGCTGACGTACCGTCAGCCCACCTGCCCCGCGGCGCGGTCGGCCGCCTGGGCCGTCAGCGCGCGCTCGACGCCGGCGCGGGACTCCACCACCAGGCGGGCCAGGGCCGGGGCCGGGTCGGCGTCGGCGAGCCAGGCGTCGGTGGCCGCCAGGGTCTCGGGCGAGACCTGGTAGCTGGGGTAGAAGCCGATGATGATCTGCTGGGCGATCTCGTGGCTGCGGGTCTCCCAGACGTCCTTCAGCGCCTCGAAGTACCGGCTCACGTAGGGGGTCAGCAGCTCGCGCTGGTCGGCGATGTTGAAGCCGACGATCGCCGCCTCCTGCACGTAGTTGGTCAGTGCGTCGGAGTCGATGACCGAGGCCCACGCCTGCGCCTTGGCCTCGGCTGTGGGCCGGGCCGCGCGGCAGGTGACGGCGTGCTCCTGGCCGGCGGCCGTGTTGTCGCGGGCGAGCTCGGCCTCGATCGCCGCGTCGTCCGCGCGGCCGGTGGCGACCAGGCGGGTGAGCAGGTCCCAGCGCAGGTCGGTGTCGACGGCCAGGCCCGGCAGTTCGACCGAGCCGTCGAGCAGGCCGGCCAGCAGCGCGAGCTGCTGCTCGGTGCGGGCCACCGCGGCGAAGGCGCGGGACCAGGCGAGCTGGTGGTCGCTGCCGGCGGCGGCGGCGCGCAGCTGCTCCTCGGCGGCGGCGGCCCAGCGGGCCAGGCCCTGCTCGCGCCAGGCGGGGTCGGCGTAGTTGTCCAGGGCCAGCCTGACCTGGCGGTGCACCGACTGGACCACGCCGATGTCGGACTCCTTCGGCAGGCCGGACAGGGCGAGCGAGAGGTAGTCGCGGGCGGCCATCTCACCGTCGCGGGTCATGTCCCAGGCGGCGGCCCAGACCAGCGCGCGCGGCAGCGGCTCGGTGAAGTCGCCCAGGTGCGCGGTGACCGCGGTGAGCGAGTCGGCGTCCAGTCGCAGCTTGGCGTAGGAGAGGTCGTCGTCGTTGAGCAGCACGACGGTGGGTCGCGGGCGGCCCACCAGCTGCGGGACGGCGGTGAGTTCGCCCTCGACGTCCAGTTCGATCCGGTCGGTGCGCACCAGCTTGCCCTCGGTCAGCTGGTAGCAGCCGACGGCGATCCGGTGCGGGCGCAGCGCGGCGGCGCCCTTGGCGCCCTCGGGCAGCGCGGGCGCCTCCTGGCGGACGGCGAAGGCGGTGATCACGCCTTCGGCGTCCACGGTGAGTTCGGGGCGCAGCACGTTGATCCCGGCGGTCTGCAGCCAGGCCTTGGACCAGGCCTTCAGGTCGCGGCCGCTGGCCTCCTCCAGGGCGCCGAGCAGGTCGGCCAGCGTGGTGTTGCCCCAGGCGTGCCGCTTGAAGTAGGCCTGCACGCCCTGGAAGAAGGCGTCCTGGCCGACGTAGGCCACCAGCTGCTTGAGCACCGAGGCGCCCTTGGCGTAGGTGATGCCGTCGAAGTTGACCTGGACGTCCTCCAGGTCGTTGATCTCGGCCATGATCGGGTGCGTGGAGGGCAGTTGGTCCTGCCGGTAGGCCCAGGTCTTCATCTGGTTGGCGAAGCTGGTCCAGCCGTTGGGCCACTTGGTGTCGGCCGGCTCGACCAGGGCGACCATCTCCGCGTAGGTGGCGAAGGACTCGTTGAGCCAGAGGTCGTTCCACCACTCCATGGTGACCAGGTTGCCGAACCACATGTGGGCCAGCTCGTGCAGGATCGTGGCGGCGCGCGTCTCGTAGGCCGCGTCGGTCACCTTGGAGCGGAAGACGTACTGGTCGCGGAAGGTGACGGCGCCCGCGTTCTCCATCGCGCCGGCGTTGAACTCCGGGACGAAGAGCTGGTCGTACTTCTCGAACGGGTAGCCGAAGTCGAACTTCTCCTGGAAGTACCGGAAGCCCTGCTTGGTGACGTCGAAGATCGCCTCCGCGTCCAGGAACTCCTTCAGTGAGGGGCGGCAGTAGATGCCCAGCGGCACCCGCTGCGCGCCGTCGGCGAACTCGTCGAAGACGCCGACGTAGGGGCCCGCGATGACGGCGGTGATGTAGCCGGAGATCCGCCCGGTGGGGGAGAAGCGCCACAGCTGGGTGTCACCGTCACCGACGGGCTCGGGGGTGGGGGAGTTGGAGACGACCACCCAGCCGCGCGGCGCGATGACGGTGAAGGCGAAGCTCGCCTTCAGGTCGGGCTGCTCGAAGGAGGCGAAGACCCGGCGGGCGTCCGGTACCTCGAACTGGCTGTAGAGGTAGGTCTCGCCGTCCACCGGGTCGACGAAGCGGTGCAGTCCCTCGCCGCTGTTGGTGTACGCGCAGTCCGCGACCACGCGCAGCTCGTTCTCGGCGGCCAGGCCCGTCAGCGCGATCCGGCTGTCGGCGAAGGCGGACAGTTCGAGGGGCGCACCGTTGAGCACGATCTCGTGCACCGCCGGGGCGACCAGGTCGATGAAGGTGGCGGCGCCGGGCTGCTGGGCGGTGAACCGGACCACGGTGGTGGACCGGAAGGTGCCGCCTTCGCGGGCCGAGCTCAGGTCGAGCTCGATGTCGTACGCATCCACGTGGAGGAGCGCGGCCCGGGTGCGGGCCTCCTCACGGGTCAAGTTGGTGCCAGGCACTCGCAGGACTCCTTCGTCAGGCTTCTTGGCCCGAATCCTCCCACGTCGCCCGACCCGGCCCCGAGCGGTTCGTCCCGGAGCCCGCCGCGGTGCTCGCGGCGGGCTCCGGGTACGACCCAGGGTGACCGGGGGTCAGTGCTTCGTGTACATCGTGATGGTGGAGTCCACCGGCAGCTGCGGGATGGTCAGCACCGGACCGGCGTCCGAGAGCAGCACCTGCGAGTCCTGGAAGGTGAGGAAGCTGTCGTCGCTGGACTTGCTGCTGAAGCTCTCGACCTGGGTCACGCTGCCGTCGGTGGGGCTGAGCGTGACCACCTGGGCGCCCTTGCCGTAGCCGTTCATGGCGATCGCGGTCGGCGTGCTGGTGGAGGTCTTGTCCACCAGCCGCAGGCCGCTCTGGGCGCCGCCGTCGACGGTCCACAGGGTCTTGCCGCCGACCAGGTCGATGGCCCGGATCGAGGTCTTGCCGCTGTTGTCCACCTCGACGTAGAGGGTGTTGCCGAGCACCAGGCTCTTGGTCATCGGGTCGGAGTAGGCGGAGAGCTGCAGCCGGTCCTCGCCGGTGGTCTTCAGCGGGATCTTGGCCTCGGCGTTGCCGGAGGAGTCGACGCCGACGAAGTAGTCGTTGTCGTAGCCGTTGGAGATCTGCACCACCAGCGGCTTGGCCGAGACGATGTTGGTGAGCCGCTCGTTGTCGCCCAGGCTGAAGGACTGGGTGGTCTTGCCGGTGTTGGCGTCCAGCACCAGCAGGGCCTGCTTGGTGTCGGTGTCCGAGCAGTAGTCGCTGACCACCACGACGGTGTCGGCGGCGTCCGCGTTGTCCGAGCAGTACTGGCCGCGGTCCTTGTAGGACCAGACGTTCGAGCCGTCGGTCAGGTTGTAGCCCGCCAGCAGCGAGCCGCTGGCGGCGGCCAGCGTGGTGTCGGTCACGGTGACCTGGGTGCCGAAGCTCTTGCTGCTCAGCGGCGAGCCGACCTTGTAGATCAGGCGCCCCGTGGTGGCGTCGATCGCGCCGACCGCCGCGCAGTCGTCGTCGCCGAGGTTGAAGCTGACGCCGCCGATGTTGTTCTTGTTGACGGCCTTGGACATGCTGCAGAAGGCCTTGGTGCCGTCCGGCGCCTTCAGCGTCCAGGCCACCTTGCCGTCGCTCAGGTTGTAGGCGGTCAGCGCGGTGGAGTCGCCGCGGATGACCAGCTTGTCGGTGACCCAGTCGCCCAGGGTGCGCAGGTCGGTGGTGCTGCCGTCGGCCTTCGGCACGTTCCAGGAGACGGCGAGCTGCCCGGTGGTGCTGGTGCCGCCGCCCCCGCCCCCGCCGCCGGTGGTGCCGCCGGAGGTGTTGTTCTTCGGCGTGTTGCCGGTGAACAGCACCACCAGGCCGATCACGATGGCGACCGCCAGCACGCTGCCGGCGACCGCGCCGAAGACCATCACCGGGTTGCGCTGCTTGACCGGTGGCGAGGGGGGCTGGACCGGGCCGGGGCCGGGGAAGCCGCCGTAGGCCGGGCCGGGCTGCTGCTGCCCGAACTGCGGCGGGGCCGGGTAGCCGGTCTGCGGCGGCGGGGGGTAGCCGCCCTGCTGGGCGCCGTAGGCCGGAGCGGGCGGCGCCTGCTGCGGGTAGCCGTAGGAGGGCTGCGGGTCGTAGGGGCCGACCGGCGCGCCGGGCGGCGGCGGGGTGCCCTGCGCGGGGAAGGCGGGGGCGGTCGGCTGGTAGCTCAGGCCGGGAGCGCCCGGCGCTGCCCCCGGGGTCACGGGTGCGCCCGGCGGTGCCGCCTGGGCGGGGATCGCCGAGCCGTCGAGCTGCGTCATCTGGTCCGCGACCGCCGCCGGGTCGACTCCCGGCCGCGGCGGTACGCCGCCCTGCCCGCCTGCCGGGTCCTGCGACCCGAAGCCCGCACTGGGCTGATCCCCTGCCATGTGATGCCCCGTCATTGTCCGTCCGATGGCCGCCCCTCCCGGGCCGTGCGGCGCGGGAGACTGGCTGGGCGGCTGAGAATTAAGGGACATCGTAGAGGTGCGCGATTTTCGGGCGGTCCCAGGTCCGCCGCGGACGCGCCCGGCGGGGGCGCGCGGCCCGGTCCGACGGCGCGACTGAGCCGCCGTTGAGCTTCACGGCGATCCCGGTTGCCGTCTTGACGCGGCTCCCCGGACTTCGCTCGGCATAGAGTTCAGAAGTTGAAGGTGCTGTTTTCCGCAACGGCGCGGTGGGGCGGGGGACCGTCGGGTGCCCGCGCCCGAAGGAGGTCGATTCATGTCCATGGATACGCCGGGTTCGCAGTCCTCGCTGCACCGGGCCAATCTCGAACGGGTGCTGCGCGCGGTGCGGATGGCGGGCTCGCTCACCCAGGCCGAGATCGCCCGGGCCACCGGGCTCTCGGCGGCGACGGTCTCCAACATCGTGCGCGAGCTCAAGGAGGGCGGCACGGTGGTGGTGGCCGACACCTCCTCCGGCGGGCGCCGGGCCCGCAGCGTCTCGCTCAGCGGGGACGCCGGGATCGTGGTCGGCGTCGACTTCGGCCACTCCCACCTGCGGGTGGCGGTGGGCAACCTGGCGCACCGGGTGCTCGCCGAGGAGAGCGAGCCGATGAACGTGGACGTCTCCGCCGAGCAGGGCTTCGCCCGGGCCGAGGCCCTGGTGGCGCGGTTGCTGACGCAGGCCGGGTTCCGGGCCGACAAGGTGATCGGGGTGGGGCTGGGGGTGCCGGGCCCGATCGACGTGGAGACCGGCGCGCTCGGCTCCACCGCGATCCTGCCGGGCTGGACCGGCATCGCGCCGGGCCGCGAGCTGGCCCAGCGGCTGGGCATGGAGGTGTACGTCGACAACGACGCCAACCTCGGCGCGCTCGGCGAGCTGGTCTGGGGCGCGGGGCGGGGGCTGGGCGACCTGGCGTACATCAAGGTGGCCAGCGGGGTGGGGGCCGGACTGGTGATCAACGGCCAGATCTACCGGGGCCCCGGTGGCACGGCCGGCGAGATCGGGCACATCACGCTGGACGAGTCCGGGCCGGTCTGCCGCTGCGGCAACCGGGGCTGCCTGGAGACCTTCGTCGGCTCCCGCTACCTGCTCAACCTCTTGAACGCGAGTCACGACCGGGAGCTGAACCTCTCCGAGGTGGTCCAGCTGGCCCAGCAGGGCGACCTCGGCTGCCGCCGGGTGATCGCGGACGCCGGCCGGCAGATCGGGACCGGGGTGGCGACCCTGTGCAACCTGCTCAACCCGCGCCGGGTGATCCTCGGCGGCGACCTCGCCGAGGCCGGTGAGCTGGTGCTTTCCCCGATCCGGGACTCGGTGGCCCGGTATGCGATCCCCTCCGCCGCACGTCAGCTCTCCATCGTGCCGGGCACGCTGGGTGGCCGGGCCGAAGTCCTGGGCGCGCTGGCCCTGGTGATGAGTGAGATGGGTGAAACCGGCGCAATCGGACACGGCGTGGCGGTGGGGAGCCGGCGCGCCTGACGCGGTGTCGTCCCTCGCACAAGAGGGACGAAAGTGGACATGGTCGGACAGTTTGGTCTCGGCTTAGCCTTCAGGAAGATAACGAAAGGATTTGGATCCTCCGAGCACTGGGTTTACTTGTTGACGGCAACGCGAGGTGGCGGGTTGACTCCCTTCCACCTCGCCGCGATGTTGCGGCTCTGTCAGGGAGGCTCCCCCCACATGAACGCAATGATGCGTCGCGTCGTCGTCGGAACCGCTGCGGTCTCGATGGCCCTCACCTTGGCCGCGTGCGGCAAGGCGGGTAGCAGCAGCTCGAACTCCGCGAGCTCGGGCGACAACAAGACCATCGGCCTGCTCCTCCCCGAGAACTCCTCGTCGGTCCGCTACGAGTCCTTCGACAAGCCGCTGATCACGGCCAAGGTGAAGGACCTCTGCGCCGACTGCACCGTCAAGTACAACAACGCCAACGGTGACGCGGCGACCCAGAAGCAGCAGTTCGACACCCTGGTCTCGCAGGGCGTCAAGGTGATCCTGCTGGACGCGGTCGACGCCACCGGTACCGCCTCCTGGGTCACCCAGGCGCAGGCGAAGGGCGTCAAGGTCATCGCGTACGACCGGCTGGCCACCGGCCCCGTCGCCGCGTACATCTCCTTCGACAACGAGAAGGTCGGCGAGCTGCAGGGCCAGGCGCTGATCGACGCGATCACCGCGAACGGCGGCGACCCCAAGACCTCGAACATCGTCATGATCAACGGTGACGACGCCGACCCGAACGCGGGTCAGTTCAAGGCCGGCGCCCACAAGGTGCTCGACACCGGTGTCGGCAAGGTCGTCTACGAGCAGTCCGGCGAGTGGAAGCCCACCGTCGCCAGCCAGAAGATGGGTGCCGCGATCACCGCGCTCGGCAAGACCGGCTTCCAGGCCGTCTACTCCGCCAACGACGGCATGGCCGCCGCCATCATCACCGCGCTGAAGGCCCAGGGCATCAACAACATGCCGGTCGGCGGCCAGGACGCGGCCTCCGACGCCATCCAGCGGATCCTGACCGGCGACCAGGCCTACACCATCTACAAGGCCTACAAGCCGGAGGCCGAGGGCGCCGCCACCGTCGCCGTCGACCTGCTGCACGGCGTGGACGTGACCGGCACCGCCACCTCGACCACCCCGAGCGGCGGCCAGAACATCCCCTCGCTGCTGCTGACCCCGGTCGTGGTGACCAAGAAGAACATCGAGTCCACCGTGATCGCCGACGGCCTCTACAAGGCCTCGGACATCTGCACCGCCCAGTACGCCGACGCCTGCAAGGCCGCGAACATCCAGTAGCGGACGCGCCTTCAGCAAGCGACGCAGTCGGCCGGGCCGCAGCAGCGGGCCGGCCGGCCCCGTCGGCACTTCGGCGTGCGGTAGCCCTGCTGAGCTGCGCGTGCGCCCCTTGAGTCCCCAAAGGAGCCACCGATGGTTCAGACAGACATACCCGTTCTCGCCCTGCGCGGCGTCTCCAAGCGGTTCGGCGCCGTCCAGGTGCTGACCGACGTGGAGTTGGAGGTGCACGCCGGCCAGGTGGTCGCCCTGGTCGGCGACAACGGCGCCGGCAAGTCCACCCTGGTCAAGACGATCGCCGGGGTGCACCCGATCGACGAGGGCGTCATCGAGTGGGCCGGCCGTCCGGTGCACCTGAACCGTCCGCAGGACGCCCAGGCGCTGGGCGTCGCGACGGTCTACCAGGACCTCGCGCTCTGCGACAACCTCGACGTGGTCGCCAACCTCTTCCTCGGCCG
This sequence comes from Kitasatospora sp. NBC_01287, assembly GCF_026340565.1. Lineage (NCBI taxonomy): Bacteria > Bacillati > Actinomycetota > Actinomycetes > Kitasatosporales > Streptomycetaceae > Kitasatospora > Kitasatospora sp. NBC_01287. The sequence goes on along the minus strand of NZ_JAPEPB010000001.1, from coordinate 2,936,696 downwards.
CGAGCTGACCCGCGGCGGCCGGCTCGACGAGGTGGCGATGGAGAAGCGCGCCAAGGAACTGCTCGACACGCTCTCGATCCGGATCCCCAGTGTGCGGATCCCGGTCGCCGCGCTCTCCGGCGGCCAGCGCCAGGTGGTCGCCATCGCCCGCGCGCTGATCGGCGACCCGAAGGTCGTGATCCTGGACGAGCCGACCGCCGCCCTCGGCGTCGAGCAGACCGCCCAGGTGCTCGACCTGGTCGAGCGGCTCCGCGACCGGGGCCTGGGCGTGATCCTGATCAGCCACAACATGGCGGACGTGCGCGCGGTCGCCGACCAGGTCGCGGTGCTGCGGCTGGGCCGCAACAACGGCGTCTTCCCGGTCGCCGGCACCAGCCACGAGACGATCATCTCGGCCATCACCGGCGCCACCGACAACGCGGTGACCCGCCGTCAGGCCCGCGTCGCCGACGCGACCGTCAAGGCCGGCGCGGAGGCGACCAAGTGAGCAAGCACGCCACCACCCAGAAGGCTCCCACTGTGACCCAGACGACCTCCGACAGCGCGGCGCCCATCCCCGCCGCGGACCCCCGCCTGCTGGTCCGCGAGCAGGGCTTCGCCGGCTACCTCGGCGAGTTCAAGCGCAAGCTGCGCTCCGGCGACCTCGGTTCGATACCGGTGGTGCTCGGACTGATCCTGATCGCCACCATCTTCCAGGTGATCACCGGCAACTTCCTGACCGCCGGCAACCTCTCCAACATCACCCTCTACATCGCCGGCCCCGGCCTGATCTCGGTCGGCATCGTCTTCGTGCTGCTGCTCGGCGAGATCGACCTCTCGCTCGGCTCGGTGGCCGGCGTCTCGGCCGCGGTCTCCGCGGTGCTCTCCATCCAGCACGGCGTCAACGAGTACCTGGCGGCGATCCTGGCCGTGCTGGCCGCGCTGGCCATCGGCGCGCTGCACGGCTTCTTCTTCGCCAAGATCGGCGTGCCCGCCTTCGTCGTGACGCTGGCCGGCCTGCTCGCCTGGAGCGGCCTGCAGGGCTACGTGATGGGCAACACCGGGACGCTCAACAACATCCCGAACGGCTTCATCGCCCACCTGGACAACTACTTCTTCGCCGACGTCGCCGCCGCCTACGCGCTGGCCGCGATCAGCGTGGCCGGCTACCTGGCCGCCGCGCTGCTGGGCGCCAGGAGCCGCCGCGAGGCCGGCCTGCCCGCCCGGCCGGTCAGCGAGATCGCGCTGCGCGCCGCGGTGCTGGCGGTGCTGGCCTTCGGCGCCGCCTACACCCTCAACCAGGACCGCGGCCTGCCGCTGGCGCTGGTGGTCTTCCTCGGTGTGGTCGTCGCCACCGACTTCGTGCTGCGCCGCACCTCCTACGGCCGCAAGGTCTTCGCGGTCGGCGGTGGCGTGGAGGCGGCCCGCCGGGCCGGCATCAACGTGGCCCGGGTGCGGATCTCGGTCTTCATGATCTCGGCCGGTCTGGCCGCGGTCGGCGGTCTCTTCATCGCCTCGCAGGCCGGGTTCGCGGACAAGCAGCTGGGCAGCGGCAACGTGCTGATGAACTCGATCGCGGCGGCCGTCATCGGCGGCACCAGCCTCTTCGGCGGCCGCGGCAAGACCTGGTCGGCGCTGCTCGGCATGCTGGTGATCCAGTCCATCGTCACCGGCCTGGACCTGCAGGGCATCAGCCAGTCCATCCAGTACATGATCACCGGTGCGGTGCTGCTGGCCGCGGTGGTGCTGGACTCCGTCTCCCGCCGGACCCAGAAGTCCTCCGGCCGCGGCTGACCCGGCCGCTGCTGATCGCACCGACCGCCGCCGCCCTCGCCCGGCGTCCGCGGTGAAGACCCGGGACGCGCCCGAACCAAGGGGCCCGTCCCGGGTCTTCGCACGCCTGGTGGGAGCGGTGAAGGCGCCCCGCGCCGCAGAGTGTCCGACGGGTGGACATTAGACTCGACCAGCTGGGTAGTCCGACAGCCTGCCCGGACACGTACCGACAGAGGAGGAACGGGTGCCCCTGCTGACCCGCATTCGGGGACCGCGCGATCTCGACCGGCTCTCCCCGGGGCAGCTGGCTGCCCTGGCCGAGGAGATCCGGGGCTTCCTGATCGAGGAGGTCGCCAAGACCGGCGGACACCTGGGCCCCAACCTCGGGGTGGTCGAGCTGACCATCGCCCTGCACCGGGTCTTCGACTCCCCGCGCGAGCGGATCCTCTTCGACACCGGGCACCAGTCCTACGTGCACAAGCTGCTCACCGGCCGGCAGGACTTCAGCCGGCTGAAGATGAAGGGCGGCCTCTCCGGCTACCCGTCCCGGGCCGAGTCCGAGCACGACGTGATCGAGAACTCGCACGCCTCCACCGTGCTCGGTTACGCCGACGGCATCGCCAAGGCCAACCAGCTGCGCGGCCTGACCGACTGCCCGGTGGTCGCGGTCACCGGCGACGGCGCGCTGACCGGCGGCATGGCCTGGGAGGCGCTGAACAACATCGCCGACGGCAGGGACCGCCCGGTGGTGATCGTGGTCAACGACAACGAGCGCTCCTACTCGCCGACCATCGGCGGCCTGGCCAACCACCTCACCACGCTGCGCACCACCCAGGGCTACGAGCGCTTCCTCACCTGGGGCCGCGACACCCTGCAGCGCACCCCGGTGCTCGGCCAGCCGCTGGCCGGCGCGCTGCACGGCGCCAAGAAGGGCCTGAAGGACTTCATCGCGCCGCAGGGCATGTTCGAGGACCTGGGCCTGAAGTACCTCGGCCCGATCGACGGCCACGACATCACCGCCCTGGAGTCCGCGCTGCGCAAGGCCCGCGGCTTCGGCGGCCCGGTGATCGTGCACTGCATCACCGAGAAGGGCCGCGGCTACCACGCCGCGCTGCAGAACGACGAGGACCGCTTCCACGCGGTCGGCGTGATCGACCCGGACACCGGCCGGCCGGTGAAGAGCTCCAGCAAGGACTGGACCTCGGTGTTCGGCGAGGAGATGGTGGCGCTGGGCCGCGAGCGCGAGGACATCGTGGCGATCACCGCCGCGATGCTGCACCCGGTGGGCCTGGCCGACTTCGCCAAGGCCTTCCCGAAGCGCACCTTCGACGTCGGCATCGCCGAGCAGCACGCGGCCGTCTCGGCGGCGGGCCTGGCCACCGCCGGCCTGCACCCGGTGGTCGCGGTCTACGCGACCTTCCTCAACCGGGCCTTCGACCAGGTGCTGATGGACGTGGCCCTGCACCGGGTCGGCGTCACCTTCGTGCTGGACCGCGCCGGGGTCACCGGCACCGACGGCGCCTCGCACAACGGCATGTGGGACATGTCGATCCTGCAAGTGGTGCCCGGCCTGCGGCTGGCCGCCCCGCGGGACGCCGACCAGCTGCGCGCGCAGCTGCGCGAGGCGGTCGAGGTGACCGACGCGCCGACCGTGGTGCGCTACTCCAAGGGCTCGGTCGGCCCGGCGGTCGCCGCGCTCGGCCGGATCGGCGGGATGGACGTGCTGCGCGGCAGCGCCGAGCCCCTCGCCCCGCGGGCCCCGGTCGAGGGCGGGCACCGGGCGGACGTGCTGATCGTCTCGGTCGGCGCGCTGGCCCCGCTCTGCCTGGAGGCCGCCGCGCTGCTGGACGCCCAGGGGATCAGTTCCACCGTGATCGACCCGCGCTGGGTCAAGCCGGTGGACGCCGCACTGCCCGGCCTGGCCGCCGAGCACCGGGTGGTCGTCACGGTCGAGGACAACGGGCGGGCCGGCGGCGTCGGCTCGGCGATCGCGCAGGCGCTGCGGGACGCCGAGGTGGACCTGCCGCTGCGCGACTTCGGCATCCCGCAGGAGTTCCTGGACCACGCCAAGCGCGAGGAGATCATGGCCGAGATCGGGCTCACCGGCCCGGACATCGCCCGCCAGGTCACCGCGCTGGTCGCCCGCCTCGACCAGCGGTCCGCACGGGTCGACGCCTGACCCGGGGCCCGGCCGGGCCCCGGGGCGAGCAGCCCGGATCGCGAAGGAGTGCCGCGCAGTGCCGCGGGACCGCTCGTCGAGCGTTCGTCCAGCGATCTCCCAGCGATCTTTGGGACAATATGACATTCATATCTGAATTCGGGACCGGCAGCGCTTCCGCCGGTCCCGCCCGGTAGGTTGTCCCTCGTGCCTGCCGAGACCTCGACCCCCGCGCGCCCCGCCGTGCTCGCCGCGCGGATCTCCGAGCGCATCCGCACGGGGTACTGGACCAGGCTGGTCCCGGTGCTGGCCGTGCTCGCGACGCTGACCCACATCCCCTCCTTCCTGCGGCCGGTGTGGAGCCCCGACGAGGGCTACCTGGCCACCCAGGCCCGGATGCTCGCCGACGGCGGCGTGCTCTACGACACCGTGGTGGACCGCAAGCCGCCGCTGCTGCCCTGGCTCTACGAGGCCTGCTTCTCGGTCTTCGGCTCCCTCTCGCTCTGGCCGCTGCGCACCCTGGCGATCGTGGCGCACGTGGTCACCGCCGTGCTGCTGGCCTCGATCGCGCGCGGCCGCTGGGGCAACCGGGCGGGCGGCGCGGCCGGAGTGCTCTACCTGATGCTCTCCATCGGGCTCTCCCCCGAGGACACCCAGGCGGCGACCTTCGAGGTCTTCATGCTGCCCGCGATGGTGGCCGCCTTCCGCTACGCCGAGCGGCGGCGCTGGCTGGCCGCCGGGATCGCGGTGGCGCTCTGCTCGCTCACCAAGCAGACCGGCGGCGCGGTCCTGCTGCCGGTGCTCTGGATGCTCTTCCAGGACGCCAGGCTGCGCTCGGTGCCCTGGCGCAGCGCGCTCGCCAAGCTCGGCCTGGGCACCGCGCTGCCGATAGTCCTGGTCGCGGTGATCCTCACCAAGCCCAAGGGCTTCCTCTTCTGGGTGGTCACCGGCAGCGGCGACTACGCCTCGCTGAACGGCGACTGGCTGCAGATGCTCGGCCGGGCGCTGGGCAACTCGGCGATCCTGCTGGCGGCGGGCCTGGGCTTCCTCTTCCCGCTCGGCCACCGGCTCTGGATGCGCTACCGCACCGGGCGGGCGCTGCCCACCCGCGGCGAGTCGCACGGGTCGGCCGCCGACCTGTGGGTCTGGCTCTTCTCCTCGGTGGTCGCGGTGGCCACCGGCTTCCACTTCTTCGGCCACTACTACCTGCAGCTGATGCCGCCGCTGGTGCTGCTCGGGGTCGGCGCGGTCTCGGTCTCGGCGGTCCGCTGGAAACCGGTGCTGGTCTACAGCGCGGTCGCCTGCACCGCCTTCTGGTCGCTCGCGGTGGCGTGGCCGGGCGAGCAGATGAGCCAGAACAACCAGGTGGCCACCGCGGTGGCCGAGCGCAGCACGCCCAAGGACACCGTGCTGGTCTGGGGCATGCACCCCGAGCTCTACTGGCTCTCCGACCGCAAGCCCGCCACCCGCTACCTGACCGCCGGCTTCCTGACCAACTTCAGCGGCGGCAAGGGGGGCGCGGACGTCGGCGAGCAGTACAGCGTGCCGGACGCCTGGCAGACCTTCGACAAGGAGCTGAGCAACGGCCTGCCCGCCGTGGTGGTCGACGACTCCGGCAGCGCCCCGTACCAGCCCTCCCAGGTGCCCGCGATCGAGAACCTGCTGGACACCCACTACCAGGTGGTGGGCGCCTACGGCGACGCCATGGTCTACCGCCTCAAGAAGTGAGCCGCCCCAAGAAGTGAGCCGCCGGCTCCCGGGGGAGTCGGCGGCTGCGGGGGTGCCGCTCAGCGCCGGCGGCCCATCACCAGGCCCGCCGCCGAGAAGGCGAGCAGGCAGGTCAGGCCACCGACGATCACCTGGTTCCAGATCATGCCCCGGGTCGCCGTGTGCCCCACGGTCACCACCCAGGGGGAGATGATCAGGAAGACGCCGGTCGCGGCCATCGCCCAGGTCAGCCCGAACATCCGGGCCGGCGCGAGGGTGAGGCCGAGCCCGAGCGCGGCGATCCCGATCCCGAGGATCAGGTTGCAGATCGTCAGCTCGTGGCTGGCGGCGCTGAAGTGCACCACGTAGGGCGAGATGGCCAGGTAGAGCCCGGCGAGCACGACCAGCCCGTCGACCGCGACTCCTCGGGGCCCGTCCATCACGCGTGCGTACCGGGTCCGCATCTCCGAGATGTCCGGGTGCGTCGAGAGGTCACCGGTTCGATGTGAGACGTCGGCCATACGACTCGCCTCCTTCGGTGTGCAAGTGCATCCGCTTGGCCTATCGGTATTATGCGCTTTGTCCTCATTTGATGTATAGCGATGGGGTTCGCGCAGCCGAAAGGGCGGCCCACTCGTTACCGAGTGGGCCGCCCTTCAGGTGTTCAGCGGCTGTCGCGCGCGCGGTCTCAGACCGGCACGCTGGCCAGGCCGGGGGCCAGGAACTTCTTGCCGTTCACCCGCTCGGAGACGCCCTCGCGGTCCAGGTACGGGGTGATCCCGCCCAGGTGGAAGGGCCAGCCGGCGCCGGTGATCATGCAGAGGTCGATGTCCTGCGCCTCGCCGACCACGCCCTCGTCCAGCATCAGGCCGATCTCCTGGGCGACGGCCTCCAGGGCGCGGGCCCGGACCTGCTCCTCGGTGAGCGCGGCGGCGCCGAAGGAGAGCAGTGCCAGCACCTCGGGGTCCAGGACCTGCTGGCCGTCCTGCCAGATGTAGAAGCCGCGCTTGCCGGCCTTGACCACCTCGGCGAGGTTCTCGGAGACGGTGAACCGCTCCGGGAAGGCGCCGTGCAGCGTCTCCGAGACGTGCAGCGCGATGGCCGGGCCGACCAGTTCGAGCAGCGCGATCGGGGACATCGGCAGGCCGAGCGGCCGCACGGCCGCCTCGACGGTCTCGAACGAGGTGCCCTCGTCGATGATGTTCTGGATCTCGCCCATGAAGCGGGTCAGGATCCGGTTGACCACGAACGCCGGGGCGTCCTTGGCCAGCACGGCCGTCTTCTTCAGCTTCTTGGCGACCGCGAAGGCGGTGGCCAGCGAGGCGTCGTCGGTCTGCTCGGCCCGCACGATCTCCAGCAGTGGCAGGATCGCCACCGGGTTGAAGAAGTGGAAGCCGACCACGCGCTCCGGGTGCTGGAGCTTGGAGGCCATCTCGCTGACCGAGAGCGAGGAGGTGTTGGTCGCCAGGATGGTGGTCGGCGAGACCACGGCCTCCAGCTCGGCGAAGACGTTCTGCTTGACGCCCATCTCCTCGAAGACGGCCTCGATCACGAAGTCCGCGTCGCCGAAGGCGGTCGCCTTGTCCAGGTGCCCGGAGACCAGGCCCTTGAGCTTGTTCGCCTTGTCGCCGCCGATCCGGCCCTTGGCGAGCAGCTTGTCGACCTCGGCGTGCACGTAGCCCACGCCCTTGTCGATCCGCGCCTGGTCGATGTCGGTGAGCACCACCGGCACCTCCAGGCGGCGCGCGAAGAGCAGCGCCAGCTGCGAGGCCATCAGGCCGGCGCCGACCACGCCGACCTTGGTGACCGGGCGGGCCAGCGACTTGTCCGGCGCGCCGAACGGGCGCTTGGCCCGGCGCTGCACCAGGTTGAAGGCGTAGATGCCGGAGCGCAGCTCGCCGCCCATGATCAGGTCGGCCAGCGCGGCGTCCTCGGCGTCGAAGCCGGCCTGCAGGTCGCCGTTCTTCGCGGCGGCCATGATGTCCAGCGCCCGGTAGGCGGCCGGGGCGGCGCCGTGCACCTTGGCGTCGGCGACCGCGCGGCCCCAGGCGATGCACTGGTCCCAGTTGTCGCCGCGGTCGATCTCCGGGCGCTCGACCACGGTCTCGCCCTTGAGGACCTTGGCGGCCCACAGGATCGACTGCTCCAGGAAGTCGGCGGGCTCGAAGATCGCGTCCGCGATGCCGAGCTCGAACACCTCCTTGCCCTTGAGCTGCTTGTTCTGGCTCATCGAGTTCTCGATGATGACCTTGACCGCGTTGGCCGGGCCCACCAGGTTCGGCAGGATGGTGCAGCCGCCCCAGCCGGGCACCAGACCGAGGAAGACCTCGGGCAGCGAGAAGGCCGGCGTGCCGGAGCTGATGGTGCGGTAGGTGCAGTGCAGGCCGATCTCCACACCGCCGCCCATCGCGGCGCCGTTGTAGAAGGTGAAGGTCGGCACCGGCAGCGCGGCGATCCGCTTGAAGACCTCGTGGCCGCCCTTGCCGATGGCCAGCGCGTCGCCGTGCTCCTTGAGCAGCTCGACGCCCTTGAGGTCGGCGCCCACGGCGAAGATGAACGGCTTGCCGGTGATCGCGACGGCGATGATCTTGCCGTCCGCCGCCTCGGCCTCGACCTGGTCCAGCGCCTCGGAGAGCTTGAGCAGCGAGCCGGGCCCGAAGGTGGTCGGCTTGGTGTGGTCGAAGCCGTTGTCCAGGGTGATCAGCGCCAGCCTGCCGGCCTGCAGCGGCAGGTCGAGGTGGCGGACGTGCGCGGTGGTGACGACCTCGCCGGGGAACAGCTCGGCGCCGCGCTTGAGGAGCTCAGTGGTGCTCATGGTCACTTACCACCCTCGAACTCGGTCGACTCTGTCGCTTCGCTCCAATGGGGGTTCTCCCAGATGACGGTCGCGCCCATGCCGAAGCCGATGCACATGGTGGTCAGGCCGTAGCGCACGTCGGGGCGCTGCTCGAAGCGGCGGGCCAGCTGGTTCATCAGGCGCACGCCCGAGGAGGCCAGCGGGTGGCCGAAGGCGATCGCGCCGCCGAACGGGTTGACCCGCTCGTCGTCGTCCGCGATGCCGTAGTGGTCCAGGAAGGAGAGCACCTGCACGGCGAAGGCCTCGTTGACCTCGAACGCGCCGATGTCCTCGATCGTCAGGCCGGCCTTGGCCAGGGCCTTCTCGGTGGCCGGCACCGGACCGATGCCCATCACCTCGGGCTCCACGCCCGCGAAGGCGAAGTCGACCAGGCGCATCTTGACCGGCAGGCCGAGCTCCTCGGCCACGTCCTCGGCGGCCAGCAGCGCGGCGGTGGCGCCGTCGTTCAGACCGGCCGAGTTGCCCGCGGTGATGTTTCCGTGCGGGCGGAACGGGGTCTTCAGGCCGGCCAGCGACTCCATCGTGGTGCCCGGGCGCATCGGCTCGTCCGTGGTCGCCAGGCCCCAGCCGGTCTCGCCGACCTCGGGGTTGGTGTTGCGGATCGCGATCGGCACCAGGTCGGGCTGGATGTCGCCGTTGGCGTACGCCTTGGCGGCCTTCTCCTGGGAGCGCACCGCGTAGGCGTCGCAGCGCTCCTTGGTGATGTGCGGGAACCGGTCGTGCAGGTTCTCCGCCGTCATGCCCATGAAGAGGGCCGACTCGTCGACCAGCTTCTCGGAGACGAAGCGCGGGTTCGGGTCGACGCCCTCGCCCATCGGGTGGCGGCCCATGTGCTCGACGCCGCCGGCCACGACGATGTCGTAGGCGCCGAAGGCGATGCCGCCCGCGGTGGTGGTGACGGCGGTCAGCGCGCCGGCGCACATCCGGTCGATGGCGTAGCCGGGGACCGACTTCGGCAGACCGGCCAGCAGCGCGGCGGTGCGGCCGATGGTCAGACCCTGGTCGCCGATCTGCGTGGTGGCCGCGACGGCGACCTCGTCGATCCGCTCGACGGGCAGGTTCGGGTTGCGGCGCACGAGCTCCCGGATGCACTTGACGACCATGTCGTCGGCGCGGGTCTCGTGGTAGATGCCCTTCGGGCCGGCCTTGCCGAACGGGGTGCGGACGCCGTCAACGAAGACGACGTCCCTCGCGGTACGAGGCACGGGGGCTCTCCTCCCAGGGGACTGACATGGTGCGCAGAGACGCGCTCGCGGGCGAGCAGCGCTGCTTCACCGTCATGCTACTGGTCGGTAACCAACTTGCCCAGGGCCGGGTCGGCGTGCCGGGTGTGTCCCGCGCCACGCCTGGGCCGCACCCGGCACGCGACCCGGCCCGCCGGTCTCAGCCGGCCGGTCTCAGTCGGCGGGTCGCGCCGCGGCCTCGAAGGCCTCGGCCACCACGGGTGCCACCAGCTCGACCTGCCAGCGCCGGGCGCCCAGCGTCCGCAGCGCCCCGGCGATGGCGGGTGCGGTGGGCTCGGTCGGCGGCTCCCAGCAGACCCGGCGGATCAGGTCGGGCGTGATCAGGTTCTCGGCGGGCAGGTGGTGCCGCTCGGCCAGCTCGGTCACCGCCGCCCTGGCCCCGGCGAGCCGGGCGGCGGCCACCGGGTCCTTCTCGGCCCAGGCCCGCGGCGGCGGGGGGCCCTCGTGCGGGGCGGCGGCCGGGGGCAGCTGCGCCTCCGGGATCGCCCGGGCCCGGTCGAGCGCGGCCAGCCACTGCTCCAACTGGCGGCGGTGCACCCGGGGCCCGAAGCCCTGGAGGTTCTGCATGGTCTGCACGGTGGTCGGCATGGCGAGCGCGGCCGTCACGATCGCCGCGTCGGAGAGCACCCGGCCGGGCGAGACGTCCCGGTCCTGCGCCTGCTTGTCCCGGGCCTGCCACAGCTCGCGCACCGCCGCCAGCTGCCGGCGCCGGCGCACCTTGTGCAGACCGGAGGTGCGCCGCCAGGGGTCGACCCGGGGGGCCGGGCGGGGGGCGGCGGCGATCGAGGCGAACTCCTCCAGCGCCCAGTCGAGCTTGCCCTGGGCCTCCAGCTCCGCTTCGAGCGCGTCGCGCAGCTCGACCAGCACCTCGACGTCCAGGGCCGCGTAGCGGAGCCAGGGCTCGGGCAGCGGACGGGTGGACCAGTCGACCGCCGAGTGCTCCTTGGCCAGCGTGTAGCCGAGCACGCTCTCGGTCATCGGGCCCAGGCCCACCCGGGCGAAACCGGCGATCCGGCCCGCGAGTTCGGTGTCGAAGAGCCGCTGCGGGCGCATCCCGACCTCGGTCAGGCAGGGCAGGTCCTGGGTCGCCGCGTGCACCACCCACTCGGTGTCGGCCAGTGCCGCGCCCAGCGCGCTCAGATCGGGGCAGCCGACCGGGTCGATCAGCGCGGTGCCCGCGCCGGCCCGGCGCAGCTGGATCAGGTAGGCGCGCTGCCCGTAGCGGTAACCGGACGCCCGTTCGGCGTCGACGGCGACCGGACCGGTGCCGCCCGCGAAGGCCGCGACCACGGCCGCCAGCGCGGTTTCGTCCGCCACCACTGGTGGCAGGCCCTCCCGCGGTTCGAGCAGCGGCACCGGGGCGGACTCTAGGGCGATGGCTTCTGCGGCGTCGGTCACTCACCAAGGGTACGACGAGCCCCGTCGGCGGGACCCTGCTCGGCGGTCTCGGAGCTGCCCGGATGCGCGTGGCGGCCCGGAGGAAACGTTCCTCCGGACCGCCGCGCGGCCCCTCAGTGGATGATGCCGGTCCGCAGCGCGACGGCGACCATGCCGGCCCGGTCGCCGGTGCCCAGCTTGCGGGCGATCCGGGCCAGGTGGCTCTTCACGGTCAGCGCGGAGAGGCCCATGGCCACGCCGATCGCCTTGTTCGACTGCCCCTCGGCGACCAGTCGCAGCACCTCGACCTCGCGGCCCGACAGCTCGCGGTAGGCGGCCGGCGCGGCCCCCGGTGCGCCGGGAGCCCCGGGGGCGCCGGGAGCGCCCAGGTGGCCGGGGGTGCCGGGCATCCCGGGCCGGCGCATCCGGCCGGCCAGGCCCCCCGCGCCCAGCGGCAGACCGGGCCGCCCCGGCATCGCGATGTTGGTCCGGGTGCCGGTGACCACGTAGCCCTTGACGCCGCCGGCCAGCGCGCTGCGCACCGCGCCGATGTCGTCGGCGGCGGAGAGCGCCAGGCCGTTGGGCCAGCCCGCCGCGCGGGTCTCGGCCAGGATGGTCAGGCCGGAGCCGTCCGGCAGGTGGACGTCGGCCACGCAGATGTCGCGCGGGGTGGAGACCCGGGGGCGGGCCTCCGCGATCGAGGAGACCTCGATGACGTCGCGCACGCCGAGCGCCCACAGATGGCGGGTGACGGTGTTGCGGACCCGGGGGTCGGCGATCACCACCATCGCCGTGGGCTTGGTCGGGCGGTAGGCGACCACGTTTGCGGGGTGATCGAGCAGGACCGACACCGTGCCTCCTGAGGGGAGTGGCGGACGGAACCCCGATGGGCGAAGGAGTCGGAGTGTTCCGCGTGTGGAAAGGGTCACAGACTGCTTCGGCATCATCCGTGCCCGGCTTTAGCGAATGATCACGATCTAGTGAGCCAGAATACGGACAAATCACTCGGCCGAATGGTGCGACATGCGCACGGGACGGTAGGAATCGATCGCAAACGGGATGAAATGGTCAGCCCTCATCGGGCAGTTGACGTCCGGTCACAGCCAGTGATGCCTGGTGAGCAGCCCGGCGACCCGCCTGGAGGCGGTGCGGGAGCGTTGACGCGGCGTCAGCCTTCAGTGTGAGCGCGGCCGGCGCCTGGCCGGCATCGGGACCACTCCGCCGAGTGACGGCGCGTCCGGCGCGGCCAGGGGCGCGGGAGAACTCGGCGGCAGCCCCGCGCAGACGCAGAGCAGGTCCGCCCAGGCCGTCAGGTGCCGCTCGAACCGCCCGTCGGAGGGCGTCCAGGAGGCCCGCAGCTCGATCTCGGTGGACGGCCGGCGCTCGGCCAGCGCGCCGAAGTACTGCGAGGCGCAGCGGGTCACCGTGCCGCCCGGCGCGGCGAAGCCGGCGCCCTGGGTCTGCAGCGCGTCCATCAGCCAGGCCCAGCCCACCTCGGTGAGCAGCGGGTCGCCGGCGATCTCCGGCTCCAGCTCGGCCCGGGTCATGGTGACCACCCGGAACTCCCCCTGCCAGGCCTCGGGCGCGGCGGGGTCGTGCAGCAGGACGAACCTGCCGTCGGCGAGCTCCTCGCCGTCCAGCTCCACCTCGGCGGTCACCGCCCAACTGAACGGGGCCAGGCGGCGCGGGGCCGGCGTCGCGGAGAGCCGCACCTCGGGGCGCAGGCGCAGCGCCGCCAGCGCCTGGACCGCGCTGCGGAAGGCGTCGCCGTGCGGCTCCGCCGCGGGGATCGATGCCGACTCCTTGCTCGTTCCGCCCTGCTGTGCGGGGTTCCCGCCGACCGCTGCCATGAGCTGAAGACTAGGCCCTGTCCCTGGGAACGCGGCGGAGCGGCACGCCCTTGGACGATCCGACGACCAGGGCGCGGCCGGGATCCGCAAGGCGCGTGGGAGGATGGCGGGGTGAGTGAGACGACCGCAGCCCAGCCCATCGTGCCGACCCCCGCAGCCCCGCCCGCCGCGCGCGGCCGGGCGTACGACTCAGCCTTCCTGCGGGCCTGCCGGCACGAGCCGGTACCGCACACCCCGGTCTGGTTCATGCGCCAGGCGGGCCGGTCACTGCCCGAGTACCTCAAGGTGCGCGAGGGCATCCCGATGCTCGACTCCTGCATGCGGCCCGAGCTGGTCAAGGAGATCACCCTGCAGCCGGTGCGCCGCCACCAGGTGGACGCGGCGATCTTCTTCAGCGACATCGTGGTGCCGCTCAAGGCGGTCGGCATCGATGTGGACATCAAGCCGGGCATCGGCCCGGTGATCGCCGACCCGATCCGCACCGCCGCCGACCTGCAGCGGCTGCGCCCGCTGGAGCCGGACGACGTCCCCTACATCACCGAGGCGATCGGCCTGCTGGTCGACGAGCTCGGCGCCACCCCGCTGATCGGCTTCGCCGGCGCCCCGTACACGCTGGCCAGCTACCTGGTCGAGGGTGGTCCCTCGAAGAACCACGAGCGCACCAAGGCCATGATGTACGGCGAGCCGGAGCTCTGGGCCGAGCTGGTGGACCGGCTGGCCGAGATCACCGCCGCCTTCCTCAAGGTGCAGATCGCCGCGGGCGTCTCCGCCGTCCAGCTCTTCGACTCCTGGGTCGGCTCGCTGGCGCCGGACGACTACCGGCGCTCCGTCATGCCGGCCAGCACCAAGGTCTTCGACGCGGTCGCCGACCTCGGCGTGCCCCGGATCCACTTCGGCGTCGGCACCGGCGAGCTGCTCGGCCTGATGGGCGAGGCCGGCGCCGACGTGGTCGGTGTGGACTGGCGGGTGCCGCTGAACGAGGCGGCCCGCCGGGTCGGCCCCGGCAAGGCGCTGCAGGGGAACCTCGACCCGGCGGTGCTCTTCGCGCCGACCGGCGTGGTGGAGGCCAAGGCCCGCGAGGTGCTGCACGCGGCCTCGGCACTGGGCGCCAGCGGCCACATCTTCAACCTGGGCCACGGCGTGCTGCCGAGCATGGACCCGGACGCGCTCAGCCGCCTGGTCGCCTTCGTGCACGAGGCCAGCGCGCGCTGATCACTCGGTCTGCTCGGCCTGCTCGGTCTGCTCGGCCGGTTCGCCTTGCACCGCCACCGGCACAGCCACGGCCATAGCCGCCGCCCGGCCCGCCCGGCGGCGGCGCAGGACGAACCAGAGCACCGGCGCCACGACGACCAGGAACGGCGCCGCGGCCGCCAGCACGATCAGCAGCGCGCGCAGCACCGCGAGGAGGACCCGCCAGCCGCTCGCCAGCGCGTGTCCGACCGAGCCCCAGAAGCCGCGCCCCGTCGGGGCCTTCGGTGCGATCGCCGCCGGAACCGGCGCGGCGGCCTGCAGGTTGACCGTGATGGTGGAGAGCGAGGTCTGGGCGGCCAGTTGCTGCTGCTGGGCCTGCAGTGACTCCAGGGCGGCCTCGCGGGTGCTCAGCTCGCCCTCCAGCGTGACGATGTCGTTCAGCGAGGTGGCCTGCTGCATCAGCTGGCGGACCCGGTCCACGCTGGCCTGCTGGCTCTTCACCCGGCTGTCCACGTCGACCACCTGCTGGGTGAGGTCGTCCGCCTGGCTGGTGCGGTTCAGCACGGTGCCGAAGCCGGCCAGCTGGTCGAAGCTCTTGGCGAAGGCCGCCGACGGGATCCGGAGCACCACCTGGGCGGATCCGGCGTCGCCGGTGTCCTCGTGCTCGACGTAGCCCGACTGCTGGGCGGCCAGTGTCTCGGCCTGCTGGACGGCGCTCTCGATGCCGGCGACCCGCAGGGTGAGCCGGCCGGTGTAGGCGATGGCCCGCGGGTCGGCGCTGGGCAGCGCGCTGGGCGCGCCGCCGGGCAGCGGTGCGCCGCTGGGGGCCGCCCCCGGTGCCCTGGCGGGCTGCGCGCCGGCCGCCATCGGGGCCGCCGCGCTGTCGCTCCTCGCGCCGCTGTCCGCGCTGCACCCGGCCAGTGCCAGGACGGCGGCGACCGCCAGCGCGGCCCCGGCTCTGCTGATCCGCTTCCTGCTCATTCTCTTCCCCTCCCGTTGACGTATCCGCTTGGACGGAGCGGGAGCTGACGGAGTTTCAGGTTCCCGGTTGCGACTGCGTCACGGCCTGGTCACCATCCGGACCGGGGGCGCCCGCGGAACTCTGCGAGACTGCGGGGCATGGCAGAAGCACTTCCCAAGGTCACCGTGATCGGCGGCGGCATCGCAGGGCTGGCCGCGGCCGCCCACCTGGCCGGCGCGGCCGGCGGACCGGCCCTCGCCCGGGTCACGCTGCTGGAGGCCGGCGAGCGGCTGGGCGGCAAGCTGCGCACCGGCGAGGTCGGCGGGGTCCAGGTCGACCTCGGCGCCGAGTCGATGCTGGCCCGCCGCCCCGAAGCCGTCGAACTCGCCCGGGACGTCGGCCTGGCCGACCTCCTGGAGCCGCCCAGCACCGCCAAGGCCGCCGTCTGGACCCGTGGTGAGCTGCGCCCGCTGCCCGGTGGGCAGTTGATGGGCGTCCCCGGCGACCTCGCCGCGCTGGCCGCCTCCGGTGTGCTCAGCCCCGAGGGCCTGGCCAGGGCGCGGGCCGAGCGCCCCGCCGGAGCGGCGCTGGGCGACGATGCCGCGATCGGGGCCTACGTGGCCCAGCGGCTCGGCCAGGAGGTGGTGGACCGGCTGGTCGAGCCGCTGCTCGGCGGCGTCTACGCGGGCCGCGCCGAGGAGATCTCGCTGCGCGCCGCCGTCCCCCAACTGCTGGCGATCGCGCAGGGCGGCGGCTCCCTGGTCGAGGGCGTGCACGCGCTGCTGGACCGCCCGCAGGCTGGCGGCCCGGTCTTCCAGGGGCTGCGCGGCGGGATCGGCACGCTGCCGACCGCCGTCGCCGCGGCCTGCGAGCGGGCCGGGGTCGAGCTGCGGCTGCGCGCGCCGGTCAGCGAGCTGCGCCGCACCGCCACGGGCTGGCTGGTCGACGGCCGGGCCTGCGACGCCGTGCTGCTGGCCACCCCCGCGCCGGTGGCCGCGAAGCTGCTGGCCACCGAGGCCCCGGACGCCGCCGCCGAGTTGGCCGCGATCGAGTACGCCGGGATGGCGCTGGTCACCCTCGCCTTCCACCGCGCCGAGCTGGCCCCGGCGCCGTCCGGCAGTGGCTTCCTGGTCCCACCGGTGGACGGCCGCTCGATCAAGGCCGCCACCTTCTCCAGCCGCAAGTGGGGCTGGCTGGAGCGCGCCGCACCCGACGCCTTCGTGCTGCGCACCTCGCTCGGCCGCTACCGGGACGAGGCCGCGCTCGACCTGGACGACGCCGAGCTCGTCGCCCGCTCACTGGCGGACCTGCGCGAGGCCGTGGGCCTCACCGCGCGCCCGTACGCGAGCGTGGTGAGCCGCTGGCGCGCCGGCCTGCCCCAGTACCCGGTGGGCCATCAGGCCAAGGTTGCCCGGATCCGGGCGGCGGTCGGCCGGCTGGGCGGCCTCGCGCTGGCCGGCGCGGCCTACGACGGCGTGGGCATCCCGGCCTGCGTGGCGAGCGCGCGGCGCGCCGTCGACGAATTGTTGACCCCGCCGCCGGGGCGGCGAGCCGGAAAGGGAGAATGAGGACATGACCGATACCGCTGAGCAGACGCCGCAGAAGAAGAAGGCCCGGGACCTGAACCAGGTCATCCGCTACACCATGTGGTCGGTGTTCAAGCTGCGGGACGCGCTCCCCGAGGACCGCGCCGCGCTGGCCACCGAGGTCGAGGAGCTGTTCGAGCAGCTGGCCGCCAAGGACGTCACGGTGCGCGGCAGTTACGACGTCTCGGGCCTGCGTGCCGACGCCGATCTGATGATCTGGTGGCACGCCGAGAACTCCGACGACCTGCAGGAGGCGTACAACCGCTTCCGCCGCACCGCGCTGGGCCGCCTGCTGGCGCCGGTCTGGTCGAACATGGCGCTGCACCGCCCCGCCGAGTTCAACAAGTCGCACATCCCGGCCTTCCTGGCCGACGAGCACGCGCGCGACTACGTCTGCGTCTACCCGTTCGTCCGCTCCTACGAGTGGTACCTGCTGCCGGACGAGGAGCGCCGGGCGATGCTCTCCGAGCACGGTCAGATGGCCCGCGGCTACCCGGACGTGCGCGCCAACACGGTCGCCTCCTTCGCGCTCGGCGACTACGAGTGGCTGCTCGCCTTCGAGGCGGACGACCTGCACCGGATCGTCGACCTGATGCGCGATCTGCGCCCGTCCCGCGCCCGGCTGCACGTGCGCGAGGAGGTCCCGTTCTTCACCGGCCGCCGCAAGCCGATCAGCGAGCTGCTGGCCGGACTCGCCTGAGCCCAGGGCCTGCGGACCGCGAGACCTAGGTGTTCTGACCCGTGAGGTTGGGGACGCGGCTGGCGGGTGATTGGCCCTTGAGCGCGGTGTGTCCGCGGTGGTGATTGTAGGTGTGGAGCCAGGCGGGGTAGGCGTCGCGTCGTTCCTGCTCGGTGCGGTAGGGCCTGGCGTAGGCCCATTCGTCGAGCAGGGTGCGGTTGAAGCGTTCGACCTTGCCGTTGGTCTGTGGCCGGTAGGGCCGGGTTCGTTTGTGGGTGATCCCGGCGGCGGCCAGGACGTCCCGCCAGGGGTGGGACTTGTAGCAGGAGCCGTTGTCGGTCAGCACGCGCTGGACGGTGATCCCGGCCTGGGCGAAGAAGTCCTGGGCTCGGGTCCAGAACGCGGCGGCGGTCTCCTTGCGCTCGTCGGTCAGGATCTCGCTGTAGGCGAGGCGGGAGTGGTCGTCGACGGCGTTGTGGAGGTAGCTGTAGCCGGTGCCGGAGCGGGTCTTGCGGCCGGCCTGGCGGCCGAGCACCTGGTGGCCGCCGCCGTCGGGGATGTTGCCGAGCTTTTTGATGTCGACGTGGACCAAATCGCCTGGTGCGTCGTGTTCGTAGCGGCGGATGGCGCGGCCGGTGGCGCGGTCGAGGTGGGTGAGGCGGGCGAGGCGGTAGCGGGTCAGGACCCGGTGGACGGTGGCGGGGTTGAGCCCCAGCAGGTAGGCGATGCGGGCCGGTCCCCAGCGGCGCAGGACGCGGACCTTGATGATCCGGCGCTCGGTGCGGGTCGGGGTGCGGCGCGGGCTGTGGTGCGGGCGGCTGGACCGGTCGTCCATGCCGGCCTCGCCCAGGGCCCGGTAGCGGTCCGCCCAGCGCTTGGCCGTGGTGGGCGAGACCTGGAAGCGTTCGGCGGCCCGGCGCAGCGGCCAGCCGTCCTCGACCACGCATCGGGCCAGGCGCAGGCGTCCGGTCTCAGTCAGGGGTGCGTTACGGTGTGGCATGAGGGCCTTTCTGGCGCTGGGGTAGATGTCGCAATCCACACCTGGCCAGAAGGCCCTCACTCATTTCAAGATCTGCCAGCCGTGAGCCCTGTCACCAACCTCCGTGGTCAGTACACCTAGGGCCTGTCCGGGCGATCCTGCCGGGCGCGCGACGCCAAGATCGCCCGGACGGGCCCTAGCCGCGCAGCGCCATCCGCAGTCGGGCGTCCGGCACCGCGTCCGCGCCGTCGATCGCCACCGCCGTGAGCAGCCGGCGCTCCGCGTCGCCCGCGCCCTCGCCGCTCGAACGGCGGGGGCGGCGGCGCAGTTCGCGCAGCACCTCCGCCCCGGCCGGGGCGGCCCAGCGGGTGTAGGGGTGCACGTCGACCCGGGCCATCAGCAGGGTGCCGGTGGTGAGGATCAGCGGCAGCGAGAACCAGGCCAGGGCGGCGGCGCTGCTGTGGCGGCCCGGTGCGCTCAGGGTCATCGCCGCGACCAGCAGCACCACCGAGAGCAGCAGCGCCTGGCGGACCTGGCGCACCGCCAGCACCGTGTTCTCCCGGGTCACCGCGGGCGTGGCCAGGCCGGCCAGCGAGAGCCGGGCGCCGATCTCGGCCACCGTCGGATGTTCGCTCAGCGCCTCGCGCAGCTCGGCCGTGCGGCACTGCCCCTCCGGGCCTATCTCGCTGATCAGCGCCCGCTCCAGGCGGCTGCGGCCCTGCGGGTCGACCACCGTGGTCCAGCCGGTGTGCGCCAGGTGCAGTCGCCCGCGCCCGTTCATCAGCACGAGCGCGAGGTCCACCACCCGCTCCGGACCGCCCGCCAGGTAGGCCGTCTCGTACAGCCCGATCGCCACCTGCTCCGACTCCTCCGCCACCAGCCCGGCCAGTGCGTCGGCCGAGGCTGCGGCCCGGATCAGCCGCAGGCAGGCGAGTACCGCGACGACACAGGCCGGAACCAGGAAGAGCAACCACATGGGCCCTGTTCTAGACCCCGCGCGCCGCTGCCGGGAACGGAAACCGGTTTCGCGATATCGAATCGTGACCGTGGGAAATTCCGTGGCGGCCCTCCTCGGGCACGGTTAGCGTACGACTGATGACCCATCAGATCCGTGATTTCGCCCCCGCTGACGCCGGCGACGCGGTGGCCGCCGCGGCCTGTCAGCAGGCCGGCCGCGCGTACCGCCTGATCACGCCGGAGGTGGCCGCCTGGCAGGTCCGGGTCCAGCTGGCCGGGAGCCGCTACCGGCACCTGCTCGCCGAGCTGGACGGCACGGTGGTGGGCAGCGCCCGCTGCGCGCTCGCTGTGCACAGCGGCGAACGTGGCCAGGCCCACCTCGACCTCTCGGTGTTGCCCGGGCACCGGGGCCGCGGCGCGGGCCGCGCGCTGCTCGCCGCCGCGGAGGACCACCTGCGCGAGCTGGGCGCCACCCACGCGCACGGCTGGGCCGACGAGGAGCGGCGCTCGCTCGCCTTCGCCGAGCGGCACGGCTACCGGCCGGGCCGCGCCGTGCGGTTCGCCCGGCTCGACCTGAGCGGTCCGCTGCCGCGGGTCCCGTCACTGCCGCCGGGCGTCGAGCTGCGCACCGCCGCCGACTTCCTGGACGATCCGCGCCCGATCCACCGGCTCGACGTCGAAGCCGGTGCCGACGAACCGGGTGACCTGTCGCTGGATGCCATGGGCTACCAGGAGTGGCACGAGACTGTCTGGTCGCGCCCGGACCAGGCCCACGAGCTGACCGTGGTGGCCGTCGTGGCCGGCGAGCCCGTCGCGCTCAGCGCCGTGCTCAGCGATGGCCGCACCCGCTACTGGTCGAACTTCACTGTCACCCGGTCGGCCCACCGCGGCCGCGGCCTGGCCAAGGCGGCCAAGACGGCCTCGCTGCACCGGGCCCGCGCGGCCGGGCTGACCGAGGCGTTCACCGCCAACGACGAGACCAACGAACCGATGCTGGCGATCAACTCCTGGCTCGGGTACACGCGGTGCGGTGGCCAGTACAGGGTGGTCAGGGAGCTGTAGCGGCACCGCTCAGCTGAAGAGCAGCTCGCGGTCCGGCCCGAAGTGCGCGCGCAGCAGGGCCAGCGCCCGACTGCTCTGCGACTTCACCACGGAGACGCTGACCCCCAGGGCCTCGGCGGTCTGCTCCACGCTCTGGTCCTCCCAGTAGCGCAGCAGCACGATCGCCCGGTCGCGGGGCGGCAGCAGGGCCAGGGCGTTCAGCAGGGTGAGCCGCTCGGCGGTCGGGTCGCCCTGCTGCGGACGGTCCGGCAGCTGGTCCACCGCGAGTTCGCCGCTGCTGCGCAGGCGCCGGTGGTCGAGCAGCGTGTTGAGCAGCACCTTGCGGGTGTAGGCGAACGGGTCACCGCCCTGACGCGCGACCCGGCCCCAGGCCAGGTACATCTTGGTCAGCGTGCTCTGGGTCAGGTCCTGGGCCAGGTGCCAGTCCCGGCACATCAGGAAGGCGATCTGTCGCAGGCGGGTGGCGTTCGCCTCGGCGAACGCGGTGAAGTCGGCTTCGCGGCGCACCATCGGACTCCCGGTCTCTGAGGGTGGAAGTGGGGGAAGCCGCGGCCCCGCTCGGGGGCCGCGGCAGAGACGGTGCGGTTACTTGGTGATGTGCAGGTTGGGGTACTTCGCGTCGGCGGCCTGGACGAACGCGGCCGGCATCCGGTCGCTGATCGCCGCGGTGGCGGCCAGGGCGAGGGCCTGGTCCTGGGTCAGCGGCGGCACGTGCGGGCTCGTGACGCCGGGCGCGTCCGTGCAGTTGGGCATCCAGACCGCGACGTCGACGCCGTCGTGGCGGCGCAGCACGACGAGGGAGTGCTGCCAGCAGGCGGCCGGGTTGGAGACCACCTCGTACTGCTCGCCGCCGGCCGTGGTCGAGCAGTGGTAGCTGTAGCCGGCGGGCCAGTCGCCCGGCTGGCAGAAGTCGTACTGCGACTTGTACGCCGCGACCTGCAGCACGGCGGTGCCGTGCTGCGAGTGCACGTTGAGGGTGACGGAGGGGTTGGGGGTCGCCGGGTCGCCCAGCTTGGCCGAGTAGGTGTCCGTGGTCAGCCCGGCGGGCAGTGCGCTCACCACCGCGTCCAGCAGAGCGGCCGGGGTGTCCGCGACCAGCTGGTCCGAGGCCGTGGCGGCCGCGGGGACGGAGGCCGGGGCGGCCGCGGCACTGGGCGACCCGGTCGCGGCCGCGGTCAGCTCGGTCCGCTGCGCCGGCCCGCTGTCCAGCACGCCGACCAGCAGGCTGGCCGCGACGGCCGCGGCGGTCACCGAGCCGGTGACCGCGCCCAGGGTGCGCCACCGCCGCTGCCGGCGCCCGCGCTGGGCGGCGAGGGTGACCAGGTCGCCCAGCGGGGGCGCGCTCGTCCCGGCCAGCTCGGTGGCCAGCGACTGGTGGAACTCGTCGGGTCGGAACCCCACGTTCTCGTTCTCGTTCATTCGGTTGCTTTCCTCTGGTGTCAACCGCACGCCGGCCATGCGGACCCGCTCCTGCGCGGGGCTCTGCTCACCAGGACGGGGTGGACCGCCGATTCGGTCGCACCAGAGGGGACGGCAATCGAAATGGACGCGCTACTCGGCCGGCCGCAGGGTCAGCGAGAGGCTGTTGATGCAGTACCGCTGGTCGGTCGGGGTCGGGTAGCCCTCGCCCTCGAAGACGTGGCCCAGGTGGCCGCCGCACCGGGCGCAGCGGACCTCGACCCGGCGCATGCCCATCGTGCTGTCCTCGATGTACTGCACCCGGCCCTCGGCCAGCGGCGCGAAGTAGGAGGGCCAGCCGCAGTGGCTCTCGAACTTGGTCTCCGAGCTGAACAGCTCGCTCCCGCAGGCCCGGCAGCTGTACACGCCCACCGTCCTGGTGTCGGTGTACTCGCCCACGAAGGGGCGCTCGGTGCCCGCCTCGCGGAGCACGTGGTACTCCTCGGGGCTCAGCTGGGCGCGCCACTCGGCGTCGGTCTTCTCGATCTCGTAGCTCATGTCGAAACCTCCTCAGACCGCAGCAGCGAACTGCTCCAGGCCATTCCCCAACTCGGTCAGGATCGCCGGGCCGAGGTTGGTCACGTCCCCGGCGCCCATGGTCAGCACCAGGTCGCCCGGCGCGGCCAGCTTGGCCAGCACGCCGGCGGCGGCGGCGAACTCGTGCTCGGCGGTCACCTCGGCACCCGCGCGGCGGGCCGCGTCGATGATCAGCTCGCTGGTCACCCCGGGGATCGGGTCCTCGCGCGCCGGGTAGATGTCGAGCACCACCGAGGCGTCGGCCAGCGCCAGGGCCTGGCCCATCTCCTCGGCCAGCTGCTGGGTGCGGCTGAACAGGTGCGGCTGGAAGACCACCAGCACCCGGCCGGCCGCGGCGTCCCGGATCGCCTCCAGGTCGGCGGCCATCTCGGTGGGGTGGTGCGCGTAGGAGTCGATCACCTGCACGCCGCGCGCCTCGCCCTTGAGCTGCAGCCGTCGGCGCACGCCGGTGTACGAGCCGAGCGCCTCGGCCAGCTTCTCGGCCGGCACGCCCAGCGCCACGCCGGCCGCCAGGGCGGCGACCGCGTTGTGCGCGTAGTGCCGCCCGGGCACCGAGACGGTGAAGGCCAGCTCCGTACGGCCCTGCTCCGTACCGCCCTGCTCCGCGCCGGCCAGCTCCACGACGACCTCGCTGGTCATGCCGCGCGCGGTCACCGAGACCACCCGAACGGTGGCGTCCGCTGCGGCGCCGACGGTGACCACCCGCAGGTCCGGGCGGCCCGCGACCCGCGCGGTCAGCTCCCGGGCGCCGTCGTGGTCGGCGGAGACCACCAGGGTGCCGCCGCTCTGGATCCGCCCGACGAAGGTCTCGAAGGAGTCGTAGATCTCCTCCATCGAGGCGTAGTTGGCGTGGTGGTCGAGCTCCACGTTGAGGATGATCGCCACCTCGGGCGCGTACTTGTGGAAGCTGCGGTCGCTCTCGTCCGCCTCGGCCACGAAGATCTCGCCGGTGCCGTGGTGCGCGTTGCTGCCGGGGGCGTCGAGGTCGCCGCCGATCGCGTAGGACGGGTCCAGGCCCAGGGTGGCGAGTGCGACGGCCAGCATGCTGGTGGTGGTGGTCTTGCCGTGGGTGCCGGCCACCGCCAGCGCGCGCCGCCCGCCCATCAGCGCGGCGAGCGCGTCCGAGCGGTGCACCACCGGGATGCCGCGCTCGCGGGCGGCGGCCAGCTCCGGGTTGTCGGTCCGGATCGCGCTGGAGACCACGATGCTGCTGGCGCCGTCCGGCACGTGCTCGGCGGCGTGGCCGACCCGGACCACCGCGCCCAGCTCGCGCAGCGCGAGCACGGTCTCGGACTCCTTGGCGTCGCTGCCGGAGACCTTGGCACCGCGCACCGCGAGGATCTTCGCAAGGCCCGACATGCCGGCGCCGCCGATGCCGATGAAGTGCGGGGCGTGCAGGTCGTGGGCGGCGTCGTTCAAGGCAGTCTCCGTGGCTGAATCCGTGGCTGAGTGGCTGAAGAGCCGAATCGTCCTGCGGGCCATCCATCCCGCAAGGACGATTCTGCACCACCGGGCGGCCGGGCCGGGCCGCAGCGCGGGGCGGGCGCCCGCGAGCCGGGTCAGGCCTCGCTGGCGAAGAGCTTCAGCACCGGCACGCCCACCTTGTGGCGCGCCTTCGAGGCCCAGTCGCGGTGGAAGAACTCCTCCACGAAGTGCGGCGCGGTCAGCACCAGCACCTCGTCCGCCGCGCTCTCCCCGACCACCGTGCGCAGGGTGTCCAGCGGGTCGGCCCCGACCACCTGGCCGACCGCCTCGGCGCCGGCCTCGCGCAGGTGGCGCAGGCTGTGCTCCAGCGATTCGGCGGCCACCGCCGGGCCGTTCGCCTCCTCGTGCTCGTGCACCGCCTTGTCGAGATGTCCGAGCGCCACGTCGTCGAGGGAGCGCAGCAGTTCGTCCTGCTTGCCGCGGGGTTGCATCAGCACGACGAACGAGACCTTCTCCTCGCCGTGCAGCGTGGTGACCAGCTCCACGTCGGCGTCGGAGAGTGCCTTTTCGATCATCAGTACGGTCTTGAACACTAGAGTCCCTTCCGTGTCGCAGGCCCCCGGGGTCCGGTGTCCCCTCCCATAGTGCCCGGAGGAAGCTTTCCTCACGCGGCACAAGTGGCACACGGGCCACCGGGAAGTGGTCGGCTACTCGGGGGTACGGCAGTAGCGGGTGAAGAGGAAACCTTTCTGCTCGATCAATGAGACCAGCCGCATCCGCTGCGCGTCAGCCATTTGGGCACCGTGCATGATCCGTGGCGCGTCGCCGCCGGTGAGCAGCGGGGCCACCGAGAGGCAGAGCTCGTCCAGCAGGCCCGCGCCGGCCAGCTGGGCCAGCAGCCGCGGGCCGCCCTCGGTCAGCTGGCGGGTCCAGCCCCGTTCGGTCAGCGCCGCCAGGGCGGCGACCAGGTCGACCGAGCCGCGGCCGGCCGTGATCAGGTCGGCTGCCCCGGCCACCGCGGCCAGGGCGTCGGCCGGGGCGTCCTCGGGCGCGATCACCACGGTGCGCACCAGCGGCTCCGTGAAGAGCGGGGTGCTCAGGTCCAGCTGCAGCGAGCGGCTGACCACCGCGATCACCGGCGCCGGCGACTGCCCGGCGGCCGCCCGCGCCGCCGCGAAGTCGGCCCGCGCCCTGGCCGGCCGGTAGCCCTCGGCCCGCACCGTCTCGGCGCCCACCAGCACCACGTCGGCCAGCGCCCGCAGCACCCCGAAGATCCGCTTGTCGGCGTCGCCGGAGAGCCCCTCGGAGAGCCCGGAGAGCCGCGCGGCCCCGTCCAGCGAGCCGACCATGTTGGCCCGCAGCCAGGGCTGACCCGCGCCGACCCGCGCCGGATAGGCGTAGCTCTCGGCCAGCGCCGCCAGGGTGCTGGGGTCGGCGTGGTCGGCGGAGTGTGACGGACGGATCAGCTGGCGCATGACAGCCAGTCTTCCACGGCGCGTACCCTTGATTACCGTGCCCGCAGCCCCTCACCCCGAAGCCATAGCCACTACCACGGCCACCGGTACCCCTGTCGCGCTGGCCTCGCGCCGGCCGGTGGTCCCGGCCGAACGCCTGGTCGCCGAGATGGTTCCGCCGCCGCGCTTCGCCGGCGTCAGCTTCGGCTCCTACCTGCCGGACCCCACCCAGCCCAGCCAGAGTGACGCGGTCACCGTGCTGGCGGAGTTCGCTGCCGCGATGAACGCCCCGCCGGCGCCCAGGCGCGGCTGGTTCCGCAAGGCGGCCGCCCACGCGGCGGCCCCGGCCGGTGTCTACCTGGACGGCGGCTACGGCGTCGGCAAGACCCACCTGCTGGCCTCGCTCTGGCACGCGGCGCCGGGCCCCAAGGCCTTCGGCACCTTCGTCGAGCTGACCAACCTGGTCGGCGCGCTGGGCTTCCAGCAGGCGGTGCGCACGCTCTCCGGCCACCAGCTGCTCTGCATCGACGAGTTCGAGCTGGACGACCCGGGCGACACGGTGCTGGTCTCCACCCTGCTGTCGCGCCTGGTCGAGGCCGGGGTCAAGCTGGCCGCCACCTCCAACACGCTGCCGCAGAAGCTCGGCGAGGGCCGGTTCGCCGCCGCCGACTTCCTGCGCGAGATCCAGGGGCTCTCCGCGCACTTCCGCCCGGTGCGGATCGACGGCCAGGACTACCGCCACCGCGGCCTGCCGGCCGCCCCGCCGCCGTACGCGGACGCCGAGGTGGCCGAGCGCGCCGCCGACACCCCGGGCGCGGCGCTGGACGACTTCGGCGACCTGCTCGACCACCTCTCGGTGGTGCACCCCAGTCGGTACGGCGCCCTGCTGGACGACGTGCACGCGGTCTTCCTGCGCGGGGTGCGCCCGGTGGAGGACCAGTCCACCGCGCTGCGCCTGGTGGTGCTGGCCGACCGGATGTACGACCGCGAGCTGCCGATCACCGCCTCCGGGATCCCCTTCGACCAGGTGTTCTCGGCGGAGATGCTGCGCGGCGGCTACCGCAAGAAGTACCTGCGGGCGATCTCCCGGCTGGTCGCGCTGGCCCGGGATTCGGCGCGATAGCCCCGGTCTGTCGGTGGCGGGTCGTACGGTGGGACCGTGCGACCCATCACGAGCATTGAGCGGACCACGACGCCCATCGAGGTCGTCAGCCCCTACCAGCCCAATGGTGACCAGCCGGCGGCCATCGCCGAGCTGGAGCGCCGGGTGCGCGCCGGCGAGCGGGACGTCGTCCTGCTCGGCGCCACCGGCACCGGCAAGTCGGCCACCACGGCCTGGATGATCGAGAAGCTCCAGCGGCCCACCCTGGTGATGGCGCCGAACAAGACGTTGGCCGCCCAACTCGCCAACGAGTTCCGCGAGCTGCTGCCGAACAACGCGGTCGAGTACTTCGTCTCGTACTACGACTACTACCAGCCCGAGGCGTACGTCCCGCAGACCGACACCTACATCGAGAAGGACTCCTCGATCAACGAGGAGGTCGAGCGGCTGCGCCACTCCGCCACCAACTCGCTGCTCACCCGCCGGGACGTGGTGGTGGTCGCCTCGGTCTCCTGCATCTACGGCCTGGGCACCCCGCAGGAGTACGTGGACCGGATGGTGCCGCTCAAGGTCGGCGAGGAGCTCGACCGGGACGCGCTGCTGCGCCGCTTCGTCGACATCCAGTACACCCGCAACGACCTGGCCTTCAGCCGCGGCACCTTCCGGGTGCGCGGCGACACCGTGGAGATCTTCCCGGTGTACGAGGAGCTGGCGGTGCGGATCGAGATGTTCGGCGACGAGATCGAGTCGCTCTACACCCTGCACCCGCTCACCGGCGAGATCATCAAGCAGCACGACTCGATCTTCGTCTTCCCCGCCTCCCACTACGTGGCGGGCCCGGAGCGGATGGAGCGCGCGGTCAACGGCATCGAGCGCGAACTGACCGAGCGCCTGGCCGTCCTGGAGAAGCAGGGCAAGCTGCTGGAGGCCCAGCGGCTGCGGATGCGCACCACCTACGACATCGAGATGCTCCGCCAGATCGGCAGCTGCTCCGGCGTGGAGAACTACTCGATGCACTTCGACGGCCGCGAGCCGGGCACCGCGCCCAACACGCTGCTGGACTACTTCCCGGAGGACTTCCTCCTGGTGATCGACGAGTCCCACGTGACCGTCCCGCAGATCGGCGCGATGTACGAGGGCGACGCCTCGCGCAAGCGCACCCTGGTCGAGCACGGCTTCCGGCTGCCCTCCGCGATGGACAACCGCCCGCTGAAGTGGGAGGAGTTCCTCGGCCGGGTCGGCCAGACGGTCTACCTCTCGGCCACCCCCGGCCCGTACGAGCTCTCCCGCGGTGACGGCCAGGTCGAGCAGATCATCCGCCCGACCGGCCTGATCGACCCCGAGGTGATCGTCAAGCCGACCGAGGGCCAGATCGACGACCTGGTGCACGAGATCCGGCTGCGCGTCGAGCGCGACGAGCGGGTGCTGGTCACCACGCTCACCAAGAAGATGTCCGAGGACCTCACCGACTACCTGCTCGGCCTCGACATCCGGGTCCGCTACCTGCACAGCGACATCGACACGCTGCGCCGGATCGAGCTGCTGCGCGAGCTGCGGGCCGGCAAGTACGACGTGCTGGTCGGCATCAACCTGCTCCGCGAGGGCCTGGACCTGCCCGAGGTCTCCCTGGTGGCGATCCTGGACGCCGACAAGGAGGGCTTCCTGCGCTCCGGCACCTCGCTGATCCAGACCATCGGCCGCGCGGCCCGCAACGTCTCCGGCCAGGTCCACATGTACGCCGACAGGATCACCCCGGCGATGGAGAAGGCGATCGAGGAGACCAACCGCCGCCGCGCCGTCCAGCAGGCCTACAACACCGAGCGCGGCATCGACCCGCAGCCGCTGCGCAAGAAGATCGGCGACATCCTGGACACCCTGGCCCGCGAGGAGGTGGACACCGAGGAGCTGCTCAGCACCGGATACCGGGACGCCGGCAAGGCCAAGGGCAAGGCGCCGGTCCCCGCGCTCGGTGCCGAGCGGGCCGCCGACCGGGCCAAGGCGGGCAGCCTGCCGGCCGCCGAGCTGACCGGCACCATCCAGGAGCTGACCGAGCGGATGCACGCCGCCGCCACCGCGCTCCAGTTCGAGGTGGCCGCCAGGTTGCGCGACGAGGTCAAGGAGCTGAAGAAGGAGCTGCGTCGGCTCAAGGAGGCCGGAATCGCCTAGCGCACCCCTTGACGTGGGGCGGCGCCCCTGGTGGGGGCGCCGCCCTAGGCCCTAGGGTTGGCGTGCGACATACCAGGCGGACAGCGAGCCAGGGGGCCTCAGCCGGGGGACGGCAGCGGGGTGTTCCGACGTTGGTCGGCGTGCGTGACCGAGGCACGCCGGTCGAGAAGAGGAGATGACACCGTGTCGGTGAGTCTGAGCAAGGGCCAGCAGGTGAGTCTGCGCAAGGCCGGGGGCGAGGCCCTGAGCGTGGTCCGGATGGGCCTGGGCTGGCGGGCGGCACCCAAGCGCGGCCTCTTCGGCAGCCGCACCCGGCAGATCGACCTGGACGCCTCGGCCCTGCTCTACGCCGAGCACACCCCCGCCGACGTCGTCTTCTTCCAGCAGCTGGTGAGCAAGGACGGATCGGTGCGGCACACCGGGGACAACCTGGTCGGCGGCGCCGGGGCCGGCGGGGACGACGAGTCGATCGTGGTGGACCTGTCCCGGATCCCGACGCAGATCACCCAGGTGATCTTCACCGTCAGCTCCTACACCGGGCAGACCTTCGCCGAGGTGCAGAACGCCCACTGCCGCCTGATCGACGAGCTCACCGGGCAGGAGCTGGCCCGCTACGAGCTGACCGGCGGCGGCGCGCACACCGGGCAGATCATGGCCAAGGTCTTCCGCGACGAGAGCGGCGGCTGGGGGATGCAGGCGATCGGCGCGCCGGCAAGGGCCAGGACCTTCCAGGACCTGCTGCCGGCGATCGAGCCGTTCCTCTAGTCCTCCGGGCGCTGCGGAGTCCTCCGGGCACCGCGCAGTCCTCCAGGGCGCCCAGGCGCCGGGCAGAGGGTTTCTTTACCTTCTCTTGGTGGAAGCTGTTACTCTTCTTGGAACGGAGGGGAGTATTCCCCCTACGGTGTTCCCGTCATCACGGCGGCCGCGGACCGGCCCGCCCGGGAGCACCGGTCCGCGGCCGCCGAGCGGCGCGGGCGGAAGAGACCTCCGGCAGACGACATATGCCGGAGGAGCAGCTTCGTGGACGTCTCACTTGCCCTGTGGGTGACCACCATCGGGGTGCTGATCGCCCTGATCGCCGCCGATTTCTTCATCGGCGGCCGCAAGCCGCACGAGGTCTCGATGAAGGAGGCCGGCACCTGGACCGTGGTCTGGGTGGTGCTGGCGATCCTCTTCGGCTGCTTCCTCTGGTGGTACGGCGGGGGGCAGCCGGCCGGCGAGTTCTTCGCCGGGTACATCACCGAGAAGTCGCTGAGTGTCGACAACCTCTTCGTCTTCATCCTGATCATGGCGAAGTTCGCCGTGCCCAAGGTCGACCAGCAGCGGGTGCTGATGGTCGGGGTGATCATCGCGCTGGTGCTGCGGGGGCTGTTCATCGCCGGCGGTGCGGCGCTGATCTCCACCTTCTCCTGGGTCTTCTACTTCTTCGGCGCCTTCCTGATCTGGACGGCCTGGAAGCTGATCAAGGACGCCAGGGCCGGCCACCAGGACGAGGAGTTCGAGGAGGGCCGGCTGCTGGGCGCGGTCCGGCGGCGCTTCCCGTCGATCTCCGCGATGGCGGTGGTGATGCTGGCGATCGGCACCACGGACCTGCTCTTCGCCCTGGACTCGATCCCGGCGATCTTCGGCCTGACCCAGGACCCGTACATCGTCTTCACCGCCAACGCCTTCGCGCTGATGGGCCTGCGCCAGCTGTACTTCCTGATCGGCGGCCTGCTGAAGCGGCTGGTGCACCTGTCCTACGGGCTCTCGGTGATCCTCGGCTTCATCGGCGTCAAGCTGGTGCTGCACGCCCTGCACGAGAGCGGGGTGCACGTGCCGGAGATCGGCATCCCGTTCTCGCTCGGGTTCATCGTGCTGGTGCTGGGCGTCACCACCTTCACCAGCCTGCGCGCCTCGAAGGGGGCGGCTCTGGAGGAGAAGGAGCCGGTCAGTTGAGGAGGGCCGCCTCCAGTTCGGCGGCGGGCACCAGGCCGGCCACGGCGGGCGGCTCGGTGGGCTCCAGCAGCCGGCTGGGCACCCCGTCCACGCCCACCGGCAGGTCGCCGTCCAGGGTGATCCGGCGCACCAGGCGCGGCTGGTCGCCGTAGTCGTTCACGGCGTAGTGCTGGGTGGCCCGGTTGTCCCAGATCGCCACGTCGCCGACCTGCCAGTCCCAGCGCACGGTGTTCTCCGGGCGCTCGACGTGCCGCTGGAAGAGCTCGATCAGGTCCCGGCTGTCGGTGCTGGAGAGCCCCTGCAGGCGCTGGGTGAAGGAGCCGAGCAGCAGGCTCTTCTCGCCGGTCACCGGGTGCACGCGGACCACCGGGTGCTCGGTCTTGAAGGCGGTGGAGACGAAGACCTGGCGGAACAGCGCGGCGACCTCCTTGTTGCCGGCCAGGTCCTCGCTCAGCGCCAGGTTGGCCGCGTAGTCGAAGTCGTTGGTGTGCACCGCGCGCAGCCGCTCGGCCAGCGCCTTCAGCGGCTCGGGCAGGCCCGCGTAGGCGGCCGCGGTGTTGGCCCACACGGTGCTGCCGCCGGCCTCGGGCAGGCTGAGCGCGCGCAGGATCGAGGCCTTCGGGTAGGAGGGCACGAAGGTCACGTCGGTGTGCCAGTTGTTGGCCCGCACGCCCTTGGTGGCGTCCAGCTCGAAGATGTAGCGGCCGTCCGCGCTGGGCACCGTGGGGTGCCCCACCGGGTGGCCGAGCAGCCGGGCGAAGCCCTCGTGCGCGGCGTCGTCCAGGTGCTGCTGGCCGCGGAAGAAGAGCACCTTGTGCCGGTAGAGCGCGGCCTCGATCGCGGCGACCGTCTCGGCGGCCAGCTCGGGGCCCAGGGTCACGTCGTGCACCACGGCCCCGATCCGTCCGGCGGCGGGCGTGGTGCGCAACTCGGTGCTGGCGGTGGTCATGACGGCTCCTTTGCGGCGGTGCGCGGTGCGGGTGGCCCCCATCCTGGAGGCCGCACCCGGACACCGGTGTTGCCGCGGCATTGCAGTCGTCGTACGGCTCGCCGCCGCCCGCCACTGCCGCCCCGCTGCCGCCCCGCTCACAGCGGCTGACGGCGCCGACGGTGACCTGCGGCGGCCGGCCCGCAGGTCAGCCGCCCGCGGGCCGGCTACCAGCCGCGCTCGCGCCAGGCCGGCAGCTGCGGGCGCTCGGCGCCCAGCGTGGTGTCCTTGCCGTGGCCCGGGTAGACCCAGGACTCGTCGGGCAGCACGTCGAAGAGCTTGGTGGTGACGTCGCGGTAGAGGCTCTCGAAGGCCGCCGGGTCGTTCCAGGTGTTGCCGACGCCGCCCGGGAAGAGGCAGTCCCCGGTGAAG
Organism: Kitasatospora sp. NBC_01287; assembly: GCF_026340565.1. Lineage (NCBI taxonomy): Bacteria > Bacillati > Actinomycetota > Actinomycetes > Kitasatosporales > Streptomycetaceae > Kitasatospora > Kitasatospora sp. NBC_01287. Next base: position 2,904,896 of record NZ_JAPEPB010000001.1, on the reverse strand, counting down.
ACGTGCGGGTGCCCCTCCGGGTCGTCGTAGATCAGCACGATCGCGCCGGGCGTGTGGCCGACCAGGTGGCGCACGGTGAGCGCGACCTCGCCGACCCGGACGGTGTCGCCGTCCGCCAGCGGTTGGTCGGTGGGCACCTCGATGCCCTCCACGTCGTGGCGGCCCGCCGCGGTGCGGGCGCCGGTGGCGGCCACCACCTCGGCCAGCGCGTTCCAGTGGTCGTGGTGGCGGTGCGTGGTGACCACCGTGGCCAGCCCCTCGCCGACCGTCTCCAGCAGCGCCGGGGCGTCGGCCGCCGCGTCGATCAGCAACTGCTCGTCGGTGGCCCGGCAGCGCAGCAGGTAGGCGTTGTTGTCGAACGGGCCGACCGCGACCTTGGTGATGATCAGGTGGGCGAGTTCCCGCACGTCCGGCGGGCCGCCGACCTTGACGGCTCCGTGGTAGCTCAAGGGGTGCTCCTCTGACAATTCTGGTGGCTGGTCTGGTGGCTGGTCTGGTGGCTGGTCTGGTGGCTGGTCGGGCCGATGGCTCCTCGGATATGGTCCCGCGTCAGCGCATCGCGGGGAGCGCGGGCAGTGCCGCGCGCGGGTCGGCCAGCGGGCCGCCGTCGCGGTGCACCTGCAGGCCGTCGCCGTCCGAGCGGCCGGAGAGCCAGGCGGTGAGCGCCCGGACCGGGCCCTCGACCCGCAGCACGGGTTCGCCCTCGCCGCCGAGCCGGGCCTTGGCGCCGGTGTCGTCGGCCAGCAGGTCGAGCGCCGGCAGGCCGTCCAGAGTGGCGAACCGGGCCGTCAGGGTTGCGAACTCGGCGGCGGCGAACTCCTCGGGCCAGTGCGCGGGGGTGTAGCCGGCCGCCAGGTCGACGTGGTGGTACTCCAGCTCCTGCAGCCGCTTCCAGGGCAGGTCGGTGGCCGGGAAGGTGTAGCCGTGCCGGTGCTTGAGCTCGGCGCCCCAGGCCGCCTCGGAGAGCGCGGCGGCGGCCTCGGCCAGCCGGGCGGCGGACTCGCGCAGGTCGGTGAGCTGCTCGGCCGGCGGGCGTCCCGCGCCCTGCGCGATGCCCTGCTCACGGGCCTCGTCGCTGGCGTACTGCGGGATGTCCAGGCCGGTGCGGGCCGACTCCAGCAGGTTGACCAGGGAGTCGGCGTTGCGGGCCAGGTGGGCCAGCACGTGGCCGCGGCTCCAGGTGGGCAGCGCGCTGGGCGCGCCGATCGCGGCCTGGTCGAGGCCGGCGGCGGTGTGCAGCAGGCGCTCGGTGCTCTCCGCGACCCTGGCGAGGTCGGCGTGCGGGTCGGGCTGGCTGGTGGGCTGGGTGGTGGGCTGGGTGGTGGGCTGGCTGGTGGGCTGGGTGGTCATCGAAGGCCCCCGTCGGTGGCGTGCGTGACGTGGCAGGGCCCGGACTCGTTGGGCCGTGCAAGGGCGAGGTTATCGCCGGGCGGGGCGCTGAGCAGGGGGTTTCCCGGGATCCGGGCGATTGTCAGTGCGATGCGCTTCACTCGTTCGGGTGGTTCCGGTCGACAGGCGTTGGAGTCGGTCGATAATCGAACGCCAGATCGATAGGCTGATGGGTGAAACTGGAATCAGTGTCTGTCGCCAGGTGTTGCCCCACAGACCTGTCCGTCCCCGGAGAAAGGCGCCAGTAGCAGTGGCCGACCGCCTCATCGTCCGCGGTGCTCGCGAGCACAACCTCAAGAACGTCTCGCTCGACCTGCCCCGCGACTCCCTGATCGTCTTCACGGGGCTGTCCGGGTCCGGCAAGTCCTCGTTGGCCTTCGACACCATCTTCGCCGAGGGCCAGCGCCGCTACGTCGAGTCGCTGTCCTCCTACGCCCGGCAGTTCCTGGGCCAGATGGACAAGCCCGACGTCGACTTCATCGAGGGCCTCTCCCCGGCCGTCTCGATCGACCAGAAGTCGACCAACCGCAACCCGCGCTCCACCGTCGGCACCATCACCGAGGTGTACGACTACCTGCGCCTGCTCTTCGCCCGGGTCGGCAAGCCGCACTGCCCGCACTGCGGGCGCCCGATCGCCAAGCAGTCCCCGCAGGCGATCGTGGACAAGGTGCTGGCGCTGGCCGAGGGCACCCGGTTCCAGGTGCTCAGCCCGGTGGTGCGCGAGCGCAAGGGCGAGTTCGCCGACCTCTTCGCCGACCTGCAGTCCAAGGGCTACGCCCGGGCCCGGGTGGACGGCGAGACGGTGCAGCTGACCGAGCCGCCCAAGCTCAAGAAGCAGGAGAAGCACACCATCGAGGTGGTGATCGACCGCCTCACCGTCAAGGAGAGCGCCAAGCGCCGGCTGACCGACTCGGTGGAGACGGCGCTCAAGCTCTCCGGCGGCATGGTGGTGCTCGACTTCGTCGACCTCGACGCCGCGGACCCCGAGCGCGAGCGGATGTACTCCGAGCACCTCTACTGCCCCTACGACGACGTCTCCTTCGAGGAGTTGGAGCCGCGCTCGTTCTCCTTCAACTCCCCGTTCGGCGCCTGTCCGGAGTGCACGGGCCTGGGCAGCCGGCTGGAGGTCGACCCCGAGCTGGTCGTCCCCGACGACGAGAAGTCGCTGGACGAGGGCGCCATCCACCCCTGGGCCGGCGGCCACGCCCGGGAGTACTACGGCCACTTGATCGACGCGCTCGCGACCGAGATCGGCTTCCGCACCGACATCCCGTGGGCCGGGCTGCCGGTCCGGGCCAAGAAGGCGCTGCTGCACGGCCACAAGGCCAAGGTCGAGGTGCGCTACAACAACCGCTTCGGCAAGTCCCGCTCCTGGGTCACCGGGTACGAGGGCGTGATCCCGTTCGTCCGGCGCAAGCACGCCGAGGCGGAGACGGACACCGGGCGCGACCGCTTCGAGGGCTACATGCGCGAGGTGGCCTGCCCGACCTGCCAGGGCACCCGGCTCAAGCCGGTGGTGCTCGCGGTCACCGTGCAGGGCAAGTCGATCGCCGAGGTCGCGGCGATGTCGATCAGCGACTGCGCCGAGTTCCTCAGCGGGATGAAGCTGACCGCCCGGGACAAGAAGATCGCCGAGCGGGTGCTGAAGGAGGTCAACGAGCGGCTGCGCTTCCTGGTCGACGTCGGCCTGGACTACCTCTCGCTGAACCGCGCGGCCGGCACCCTGTCCGGCGGCGAGGCGCAGCGGATCCGGCTCGCCACCCAGATCGGCTCCGGCCTGGTCGGCGTGCTCTACGTGCTGGACGAGCCCTCGATCGGCCTGCACCAGCGCGACAACCACCGCCTGATCGAGACCCTGGTCCGGCTGCGCGACATCGGCAACACGCTGATCGTGGTGGAGCACGACGAGGACACCATCAAGGCCGCGGACTGGGTGGTGGACATCGGCCCCGGCGCCGGCGAGCACGGCGGCAGGGTGGTGCACTCCGGCGCGCTCAAGGAGCTGCTCGCCAACAAGGAGTCGCTGACCGGCCAGTACCTCTCCGGCAAGCGCTCGATCCCGATCCCCGAGGTGCGCCGCCCGCGTGACAAGAAGCGCCAGATCGTGGTCCAGGGCGCCCGCGAGAACAACCTGAAGGACCTCACGGTCGGCTTCCCGCTCGGCACCTTCACCGCGATCACCGGCGTCTCCGGCTCGGGCAAGTCGACGCTGGTCAACGACATCCTCTACAGCCACCTGGCCCGCGAGCTGAACGGCGCGCGCAGCGTGCCCGGCCGGCACACCCGGGTCACCGGCACCGAGCTGGTGGACAAGGTGGTGCACGTCGACCAGTCGCCGATCGGCCGCACCCCGCGCTCCAACCCGGCCACCTACACCGGCGTCTTCGACCACGTCCGCAAGCTCTTCGCGGAGACCGCCGAGGCGAAGGTGCGCGGCTACCTGCAGGGCCGGTTCTCCTTCAACGTCAAGGGCGGCCGCTGCGAGACCTGCTCCGGCGACGGCACCATCAAGATCGAGATGAACTTCCTGCCGGACGTCTACGTCCCGTGCGAGGTCTGCCACGGCGCCCGGTACAACCGGGAGACCCTGGAGGTGCACTACAAGGGCAAGTCCATCGCCGAGGTGCTGGACATGCCGATCGAGGAGGGGCTGCACTTCTTCGAGGCGGTCCCGGCGATCGCCCGCCACCTGCGCACCCTCAACGACGTGGGCCTGGGCTACGTGCGGCTGGGCCAGAGCGCGCCGACCCTCTCCGGCGGCGAGGCGCAGCGCGTCAAGCTCGCCGCCGAGCTGCAGAAGCGCTCCACCGGCCGGACCGTCTACGTGCTGGACGAGCCGACCACCGGTCTGCACTTCGAGGACATCAGCAAGCTGATCAAGGTGCTCTCCGGGCTGGTCGAGAAGGGCAACACGGTGATCGTCATCGAGCACAACCTCGATGTGATCAAGACCGCCGACTGGGTGGTGGACATGGGTCCCGAGGGCGGCAGCGGCGGTGGCACGGTGATCGCCGAGGGCACCCCGGAGCAGGTGGCCGCGGTGACGTCCAGTCACACCGGCAAGTTCCTGCGGGACCTCCTCGGCGACCGGGTGAGCGACGAGGCCCCGGTGCCCGCGCCGCGCTCGCCCCGCAAGCGGGCGGCGGCCAAGAAGTAGTCGCACGCCGCTCCTGCCCACCCGGGCCGGGGCGGCGCGCGACCCGCGCCGCGAACCGCCCCCGGCACCCCGCTGCGGGGCGCCGGGGCGGTGAGCGGAGCGGGACTAGACTGCGCCCGTCCGAGCAGCAGCCGTCCCCGCAGGGAGCCTCAACCGATGTCCCAGGCCACCGGGTCCACCGAGCCCACCACCACCCGCCGTACCCTGCTCTGCTGCGGCGCGGCCGTCCTGGCGGGCGGCTCCGCGCTCGCGGTGGCCGGCTGCGGGCCGAGCAACAGCATCGCCAAGGGCGACAGCAAGAGCTCCTCGTCCGGCCCGGTCGACCTCGGCCCGGCCACCGCGGTGCCGGTGGGCGGCGGCAAGGTCTTCGCCGACCAGCGGATCGTGGTCACCCAGCCGAGCGCCGGCCAGTACAAGGCGTTCAGCGCCCGCTGCACGCACGCCGGCTGCCTGGTCGACCAGGTCAAGGACAACCTGATCCAGTGCCCGTGCCACGGCAGCCGCTTCAACGTCGCCGACGGCTCGGTGGCCGACGGTCCCGCCCCCTCCCCGCTGCCCTCCTACCAGGTCACGGTGACGGGCGGGAACCTCTCGGTCACCACGGCCTGACGGCGGCCCCGGCCCGCCACCTCGGCGGGCCGGAGTCCTCACCAGTCACAGCCGCACAAGGGGGAGCACGATGGCTGACCCGTCCACCTACCGCCCGGCGGCGGGAGCGATCCCGCTGTCTCCCGGGGTCTACCGGTTCCGTGACGAGCACGGCCGGGTGATCTACGTCGGCAAGGCCAAGAGCCTGCGCCCGCGCCTGTCCTCCTACTTCCAGGACCTGGCGAACCTGCACCCGCGCACCGCCACCATGGTCACCACCGCCGCCTCGGTGGAGTGGACGGTGGTCGGCACCGAGGTCGAGGCGCTGCAGCTGGAGTACGCCTGGATCAAGGAGTTCGACCCCCGCTTCAACGTCAAGTACCGCGACGACAAGAGCTACCCCGAGCTCGCGGTCACGCTGAACGAGCAGTACCCCCGCGTGCAGGTGATGCGGGGGGCGCACAAGAAGGGCGTGCGCTACTTCGGCCCCTACGGGCACGCCTGGGCGATCCGCGAGACGGTCGACCTGCTGCTGCGCGTCTTCCCGGTGCGCACCTGCTCCACCGGTGTCTTCAAGCGCGCCCAGCAGGTCGGCCGCCCCTGCCTGCTCGGCTACATCGGCAAGTGCGCCGCACCCTGTGTCGGCAAGATCGACGAGGCCGACCACCGGGCGCTGGCCGAGGAGTTCTGCGACTTCATGGCCGGGCGGACCGGCAACTACCTGCGCCGTCTGGAGGAGCAGATGCGCGAGGCGGCCGCCGACCTGGAGTACGAGAAGGCCGGCCGGCTGCGCGACGACATCGAGGCGCTCAAGCGCGCGATGGAGAAGAACGCCGTGGTGCTCGCCGACGGCACCGACGCTGACCTGCTGGCCCTGGCCGAGGACGAGTTGGAGGCCGCGGTGCAGATCTTCCACGTCCGCGGCGGCCGGGTGCGCGGCCAGCGCGGCTGGGTCACCGACAAGGTCGAGGACGTGGACACCGCCGCGCTGGTCGAGCACGCGCTGCAGCAGCTCTACGGCGGCGACGAGCTGCGGCGCGAGGCGGTCCCGCGCGAGGTGCTGGTGCCCGCGCTGCCCGAGCCGGCGGGCCCGGTCCAGGAGTGGCTCACCGGCCTGCGCGGCAGCCAGGTCGACCTGCGGGTGCCGCAGCGCGGTGACAAGAAGGACCTGATGGCCACCGTCGAGCGCAACGCCCAGCAGGCGCTCGCGCTGCACAAGACCAAGCGCGCCTCCGACCTGACCACCCGCAGCCGCGCCCTGCAGGAGATCGCCGACGCGCTGGAGCTGGACTCGGTCCCGCTGAGGATCGAGTGCTTCGACATCTCGCACCTGCAGGGCGAGGACGTGGTCGCCTCGATGGTGGTCTTCGAGGACGGTCTGGCCCGCAAGAGCGAGTACCGCCGCTTCCAGATCAAGGGCTTCGAGGGGCAGGACGACGTCCGCTCGATGCACGAGGTGGTCGGCCGCCGGTTCCGCCGCTACCTGCGCGAGCGTGAGCAGACGGGGGAGTGGGCGGTCCCCGAGGAGGACGCCCCCGACGACGAGCCGACCGGGCCGACCACCGAGGACGGGCGGCCCCGGCGCTTCGCCTACCCCCCGCAACTGCTGGTGGTCGACGGCGGGCAGCCGCAGGTGGCCGCGGCCCAGCGGGCGTTGACCGAGCTCGGCATCGACGACGTCGCGCTCTGCGGCCTGGCCAAGCGGTTGGAGGAGGTCTGGCTGCCGGGCGAGGACGACCCGGTGGTGCTGCCGCGCAGCAGCGAGGGCCTCTACCTGCTGCAGCGGATCCGCGACGAGGCGCACCGCTTCGCCATCGCCTACCAGCGCGGCAAGCGCGCCAAGCGGTTGACCACCGGCGGCCTGGACTCGGTCCCTGGACTGGGTGAAACACGCCGGACCGCGCTGCTCAAGCATTTCGGCTCGGTGAAGAAGCTTCGTGCCGCAACCGTCGAGGAGATCTGCGCCGTTCCGGGCATCGGACGCCGGACCGCCGAAACTGTTGTCGCGACGTTGTCCTCCCGGCCACCCGCGGCATTCGCGGTGAACACGGCCACAGGCGAGATCATTGAGGACGACGCGCAACAGAACGTTGCCAGCACCGAGAGCGGGGAACCGAAGTGACAGTGTCCGACGAAGGCGGTGCCGCCCGGCCGCAGGCCGCCGGAGAGACCGTCCCGGAGCTGGTGATCATCTCCGGCATGTCCGGCGCGGGCCGCAGCACGGCCGCCAAGTGCCTGGAGGACCTGGGCTGGTTCGTGGTCGACAACCTCCCGCCCGCCCTGATCCCGACCATGGTCGACCTCGGCGCCCGCTCCCAGGGCGCGGTGGCCAGGATCGGCGCGGTGGTCGACGTGCGCGGCCGGCAGTTCTTCGACGACCTGCGGGCCTCGCTGGAGGAGCTGGAGAAGCGCGGCACCCGGCTGCGGGTGGTCTACCTGGAGTCCAACGACGACGCCCTGGTCCGCCGCTTCGAGAGCGTGCGCCGCCCGCACCCGCTGCAGGGCGAGGGCCGGATCGTGGACGGCATCGCCCAGGAGCGCGACCTGCTGCGCGAGCTGCGCGGCGAGGCCGACCTGGTGATCGACACCTCCGACCTCAACGTGCACCAGCTGCGGGCCAAGCTGGACGCCCAGTTCGCCGACAACGACGAGCCCGAACTGCGCTGCACCGTGATGTCCTTCGGCTTCAAGTACGGCCTGCCGGTGGACGCCGACCTGGTGGTGGACTGCCGGTTCCTGCCCAATCCGCACTGGGTCCCGGAGCTGCGGGCACGAACCGGTACGGATGCGGACGTCGCGGACTACGTCTTCCAGCAGCCCGGTGCCAAGGAGTTCCTGAACGGTTACGCCGAGTTGCTGCGGATCGTCACCGAGGGCTACCGCAGGGAGGGTAAGCGGTACATGACGCTTGCCGTAGGCTGCACCGGTGGCAAGCATCGCAGCGTCGCCATGTCGGAGCGGCTGACGAAACGTCTGATCGCCGACGGCGTGGAGACGGTCCTGGTGCACCGCGACATGGGACGGGAGTAGCGGCGGTCCCGTAGCACCGCCGACAGCACAGGAAACTGGGGTAGGTGTGACGGGATACTCGCCAGGGCGGCAGCACCAGCACAAGGCCGCCGAGCGGGGCTCCCCGGGCGCACAGCGCAGATCGGTCACCGCGGTGAAGGGTTCCTCGACCGGCGCCGGCCGACAGGTCGGCGCCCCGCGGATCACCGCGCTGGGCGGCGGGCAGGGCCTGTCCGCCTCGCTCTCCGCGCTGCGCCGCCTCACCTCGGACCTCACCGCCGTGGTCACGGTGGCCGACGACGGCGGCTCCAGCGGCCGGCTGCGCGCCGAGCTCGACGTCCTGCCGCCCGGCGACCTGCGCAAGGCGCTGGCCGCGCTCTGCGGCGACGACGACTGGGGCCACACCTGGTCCGAGGTGCTGCAGCACCGCTTCTCCGGCACCGGCGAGCTGGGCGGCCACGCGGTCGGCAACCTGCTGATCGTGGCGCTCTGGGAGAAGCTCGGCGATCCGGTGGCCGCGCTGGAGTGGGTGGGCCGGCTGCTCAACGTGCAGGGCCGGGTGCTGCCGATGTCGGCCGTCCCGCTGGACATCGAGGCCCAGGTGCGCGGCCACGACCCGGCCCACCCGGCCCAGGTCACCGCGGTCCGCGGGCAGGCCAGCGTGGCGGCCACCCCGGGCACCGTGCAGTCGGTCCGGCTGCTGCCCGAGGAGCCCCCCGCGGTGCCCGAGGCGGTGACCGCGGTGCAGGAGGCCGACTGGGTGGTGCTCGGCCCCGGGTCCTGGTTCACCAGCGTGCTTCCGCACCTGCTGGTGCCCGACCTGGCCAAGGCGCTGATCGGCACCAAGGCGCGCCGCCTGCTCACCCTGAACCTGGCGCCGCAGCCCGGCGAGACCGAGGGCTTCACCCCGCAGCGCCACCTGGAGGTGATCGCCGACCACGCCCCTGACCTGGGGGTGGATGCGATCCTGGTGGACGAGCGCGCGGTGACCGGCGGTGCGTTCGGGCAGGCCGACCTGGCCGGTCTGGAGAAGGCGGCCGGTCGGATGGGCGCGGCGCTGGTGCTGGACAAGGTCGCCTCGGCCGACGGCACGCCGCGACACGACCCGGAGCTTCTGGCCGCCGCGTACGACCGGATTTTCCGGACACATGGAAGGATCGGCCCATGGCGATGACGGCAGCGGTGAAGGACGAAATCAGCCGGCTCCCTGTCACCCGGGCCTGCTGTCGAAAGGCCGAGGTGTCGGCGATCCTGCGATTCGCGGGCGGACTGCACATTGTGAGCGGTCGGATCGTGATCGAGGCGGAGCTGGACACCGGCATTGCGGCCCGGCGACTGCGCAAGGACCTGCTGGAGATCTTCGGTCACTCCTCCGAACTGGTGGTGATGGCCCCCAGCGGGCTGCGGCGCGGCAGCCGGTACGTGGTCCGGGTGATCAAGGACGGCGAGTTGCTGGCCCGGCAGACCGGGCTGGTGGACGGCCGGGGTCGGCCGATCCGGGGCCTGCCGCCGGCGGTGGTCTCCGGGGCGACCTGCGACGCCGAGGCGGCCTGGCGCGGGGCCTTCCTGGCGCACGGTTCGCTCACCGAGCCGGGCCGGTCCTCCTCGCTGGAGATCACCTGCCCCGGCTCCGAGGCGGCACTCGCGCTGGTCGGCGCCGCCCGCCGGCTCGGCATCCCGGCCAAGGCCCGCGAGGTGCGCGGCGCGGACCGGGTGGTGATCCGCGACGGTGACGCGATCGGCGCGCTGCTCACCCGGCTCGGCGCGCACGAGTCGGTGCTGGCCTGGGAGGAGCGCCGGCTGCGCCGCGAGGTGCGCGCCACCGCCAACCGGCTGGCCAACTTCGACGACGCCAACCTGCGCCGTTCGGCCCGCGCCGCGGTCGCCGCCGGTGCCCGGGTGCAGCGGGCGCTGGAGATCCTCGGCGACGAGGTGCCCGAGCACCTCGCGGCGGCCGGCCAGTTGCGGATGCAGCACAAGCAGGCCTCGCTGGAGGAGCTCGGCGCGCTCGCCGACCCGCCGCTGACCAAGGACGCGGTGGCCGGCCGGATCCGCCGCCTGCTCGCGATGGCCGACAAGCGGGCGCTGGAGCTCGGCCTGCCGAGCACCGAGGCCAACCTGACCGAGGAGATGGCCCTCTCCTGAAGCACCGTCCGCCGCCACCCCGGGACTCCGGCCCGTTACGGGCCCAAGTCCCGGGGTGGCGGTGCTTTTCCGCTCGTGCGCCGGTGGAGCCGCACGCCACGCCAGGGGCTTGACGACGGGCTGATGTGTCCGGGCAACCCGGCGGGAGGTAGGGTCTGGGGTGGTCGGGGACATCCCAATTTCCACCCCGTCGGCATAGCCCGGCGCACCTCAGAGGAGATCGGTTCGTGACGATCCGGGTAGGCATCAACGGATTCGGCCGCATTGGCCGCAACTTCTTCCGCGCGGTCAAGTCCCAGGGCGCGGACATCGAGATTGTCGGCGTCAACGACCTGACCGACACCAAGACCCTGGCTCACCTGCTCAAGTACGACTCGATCCTGGGCACCCTGCAGGCCGAGGTCAGCCACACCGAGGACAGCATCACGGTCGACGGCCACACCTTCAAGGTGATCGCCGAGCGCGACCCGGCCAACCTCCCCTGGGGCGAGCTGGGCGTGGACATCGTGATCGAGTCCACCGGCATCTTCACCAAGGCCGACCAGGCGAAGAAGCACGTCGCCGCCGGTGCCAAGAAGGTCATCATCTCGGCGCCCGCCACCGACGAGGACGTCACCATCGTGATGGGCGTCAACGACGAGAAGTACGACGCGGCGAACCACACCGTGATCTCCAACGCCTCCTGCACCACCAACTGCGTGGCGCCGCTGGCGAAGGTGCTGAACGAGAACTTCGGCATCGTCAAGGGTCTGATGACCACGGTGCACGCCTACACCAACGACCAGGTCACGCTGGACTTCCCGCACAAGGACCTGCGTCGCGCCCGTGCCGCCGCGCTGAACATCATCCCGACCTCCACCGGTGCCGCCAAGGCCACCGCGCTGGTGCTGCCGGAGCTCAAGGGCAAGCTGGACGGCACCTCGCTGCGCGTCCCGGTCCCGACCGGCTCGATCACCGACCTGGTCGTCACCCTGGAGCGCGAGGTCACCGTCGAGGAGGTCAACGCGGCCTTCCAGAAGGCTTCCGAGGGCTCCCTCAAGGGCATCCTGCAGTACACCGAGGACCCGATCGTCTCCTCCGACATCGTGAACTCGCCGTTCTCCACGATCTTCGACTCGCTGATGACCATGGTCCAGGGCAACCAGGTCAAGGTCTTCGGCTGGTACGACAACGAGTGGGGCTACTCGAACCGCCTGGTCAACCTGACCTCCCTCGTCGGTGGCCAGCTCTGATCCAGCGGGAGCTGACGTGATGTGAGGGCCAGGGCCCGGACGGCGCACCAACCGCCTCCGGGCCCTGTCCCTGCCCACACCCTCACCTTCCCCGGCGGCCCGGCGCTGTGCCGCCCCCAGCGCCCCCTTTCCTGTGGCCCTCCCCTCTGGAGACCGAAGACCGTGAAGACCATCGACGACCTCGATGTGGCCGGCCGGCGGGTATTCGTCCGCGCCGACCTCAACGTGCCGCTCTCGGGCGCCACCCCCGATTCGATCCGCATCACCGACGACGGCCGGATCCGCGCCGTCGCCCCGACGATCGCCACGCTGCTGGAGCGCGGCGCCAAGGTGATCGTCGCCTCCCACCTCGGCCGTCCCAAGGGCGAGCCGGAGGACCGGTTCTCGCTCGCTCCGGTCGCCGTGCGGCTGGGCGAGATCCTCGGCAAGCCGGTCGCCTTCGCGACCGACACCGTGGGTGACAGCGCGAAGGCCACCGTTGCCGCCCTCGGCGACGGCGAGGTCACGCTGCTGGAGAACCTGCGCTTCAACGCCGGCGAGACCAGCAAGGACGAGGCCGAGCGCGGCGCCTTCGCCGATCAGCTCGCCGAACTCGCCGACCTGTACGTCGGCGACGGCTTCGGCGCGGTGCACCGCAAGCACGCCTCGGTCTACGACCTGCCGGCCAGGCTGCCGCACGCCGCCGGGCTCCTGATCGGCAAGGAGCTGGACGTCCTCACGAAGCTCACCGACGAGGTGGCCCGCCCGTACGTGGTGATCCTCGGCGGCGCCAAGGTCTCCGACAAGCTCGGCGTGATCGACAACCTGCTGGGCAAGGCCGACCGGATCCTGGTCGGCGGCGGCATGGCGTACACCTTCCTCAAGGCCCAGGGCCACGAGGTGGGCATCTCGCTGCTGCAGGAGGACCAGATCCCCACGGTCCTGGAGTACCTGGAGCGGGCCAAGGCCAACGGCGTGGAGTTCGTGCTGCCGGTGGACATCGCGATCTCCGCGACGTTCCCCGACACCAAGACCCACAAGCCTGTCGAGGACTTCGAGGTGGTCGACGCCGACAAGATCCCGGCCGACAAGGAGGGCCTGGACATCGGCCCGAAGTCGCGGGCGCTGTTCGCCGAGAAGGTGGCCGACGCGGCCACCGTCTTCTGGAACGGCCCGCTGGGCGTCTTCGAGCACCCGGCCTTCGCCGAGGGCTGCAACGCGATCGCCCAGGCCCTGATCGACAGTGACGCGTTCACCGTGGTCGGCGGCGGCGACTCGGCCGCGGCCGTGCGCCTCGGCGGGTTCGACGAGAACGAGTTCGGGCACATCTCCACCGGCGGTGGGGCGAGCCTCGAGTACCTGGAGGGCAAGATCCTCCCCGGTATCGCCGCCCTGGAAGGCTGAACGAATGACTGAGCGTCTCCCGCTGATGGCGGGCAACTGGAAGATGAACCTCAACCACCTTGAGGCCATCCAGCACACCCAGAAGCTGGCCTTCGCGCTGGCCGACAAGGACTTCGAGGCCGTCGAGGTCGCCGTCCTGGTCCCGTTCACCGATCTGCGCTCGGTGCAGACCCTGGTGGACGGCGACAAGCTGAAGATCAAGTACGGCTCGCAGGACGTCTCGGCGCACGACTCCGGTGCCTACACCGGTGAGGTCTCCGCCCCGATGCTGGCCAAGCTGAAGTGCGCATACGCGGTGATCGGCCACTCCGAGCGCCGGCAGTACCACGGCGAGAACGAGGAGATCGTCGCCGCCAAGGTGAAGGCCGCCTACCGCCACGGGATCACCCCGATCCTCTGCGTCGGCGAGCCGCTGGAGGTCCGCAAGGCCGGCACGCACGTCGCGCACACGCTGGCCCAGCTGGCGGGCGCGCTGGAGGGGCTGCCGGCCGTGCAGGCCGAGAGCATCGTCGTCGCCTACGAGCCGGTCTGGGCGATCGGCACCGGCGAGGTGGCCACCCCCGAGGACGCGCAGGAGGTCTGCGCGGCGATCCGGGCCGAGCTGGCCGAGCTCTACGACGCCGAGCTGGCCGGCAAGGTGCGCGTCCTCTACGGCGGTTCGGTGAAGTCCTCCAGTGCGGCGGGCCTGATGGCCAAGCCGGACGTGGACGGCGCACTGATCGGCGGTGCCTCGCTGGACGCCGACGAGTTCGTCAAGATCGTGCGTTACCGCGACCAGGCAGTAGGCTAACGCCCGCGCAGCAACGTAGTCTTTGGGCCGGACCACCTTCACCGGGGGTCCGGCCCTTCGCCCATGTATGAAAGAGACGGTCCCGCCGTGCTGGTGCTCAGCTTCTCGTGTGCCCTGATCCTCTTCAGCTTGCTGATGATCGTCCTGGTGCTGCTGCACAAGGGGAAGGGTGGCGGCCTCTCCGACATGTTCGGCGGTGGCTCGATGTCGGCGGGCGGCGGTTCGGCGGTCGCCGAGCGCAACCTGGACCGGATCACCATCATCGTCGGGCTCTGCTGGTTCGCCTGCATCGTCGTACTGGGTCTGCTGATCAAGGTCAAGAGCTGATCAGGTCTCAGTTCTGCGGGCGGTGCGGACAGATCCTTATCAGCTCCGTACACTAGGACAACTTGCCACCGTCCGCAGCGGGCGGAAGGTCGGCAGAGCCTGGGCAGACCCAGGCGGTTAAGGGCACGCAGGGAGTCAGACCGTGGCAAGTGGCAACGCCATCCGTGGCAGCAGGGTCGGGGCAGGCCCGATGGGTGAGGCGGAGCGCGGCGAGTCCGCCCCGCGCAATCGGATCTCCTTCTGGTGCGCCAACAAGCACGAGACGCGCCCCAGCTTCGCCGCCGAGGCCGTCATCCCGGACACCTGGGACTGCCCGCGCTGCGGGTTCCCGGCCGGTCAGGACGAGGACAACCCGCCGGCGCCGTCGCGCAACGAGCCGTACAAGACGCACCTGGCCTATGTGCGCGAGCGGCGCACCGACGCGGACGGCGAGGCGATCCTGGCGGAGGCGCTGGCCAAGCTGCGCGGCGAGATCTGAGCTGACACCACCGAGGCGCGGCCGGCGGACCTGAGGGTCCGTCAGCCGCGCTTTCGCGTTCGCCCACCCCGTTCGCGGGATCTTTGCGGCGCCCTCCACTCCGTGAGTTCCTCGCGTCTCCGGCCGTCGCCGTCCGAAGTGGTCTGCTATTCGACGCCTGACGCCTCGGTGAACCGGGTCACCAGGGAGACGAACCGGCCGGAGTCCTGGACGAGCATCGCGTGGCCGGCGTCAGGGAACATGACCAGCTCGGCGTGCTCGGCCCGCTGAGTGATGATGCTCGCGTTTCCGGGCGGGGTGATCTCGTCGAGGGAGCCGTTGGTGATCAGCATCGGGATGGTGCTGTCGGGCAGCTTGTCCCAGGTGCCCTCGAAGGACTCGTACGCCTGTCCGGCCTGGTATTGACGCAGCAGCGTCTCGTCGCCGACCTTCTCCGGCGGGATCAGACCGAGCTGCTCGACGTACGCGGTCCGCGCGGCGGTGGCGTCGGCGGGGAAGAGCAGGTCCAGCATCTGCGGACCCGTGGTCTTGGGGCTGTTGAGCTCCTCGGCCACGGCGGACGGCGTGTTGATGGCCTGGCTGCCGCCGAGGTCGCCACCGGTGCTCACGAGCGCGCTGATCGCACCCGGGTGGAGCGCGGCGACGGTCAGGCCGATCTCGCCGCCCATCGACCAGCCGAGCAGCGTGGGGTGCCGCAGACCCAGCGCCTTGACCAGACCGACGGTGTCGTCCGCCATGAGCGGAATGCTGTCGGGGACCGAGGTGTCGTCGGTCGTGTAGCCGACGCCGCGGTTGTCGAAGATCGTGACGTGGTAGTGCCGGCCGAGCCGGCCCAGCAGGTCGACCGTCCAGTCGCTCATGGTGCCGGTGTCGCCCATGACCATGATGAGGTCGGGGCCGGAGCCGAACTGGCGGTAGCCGATCCTGATGCCGTCGACCGGGATCTGGCGCACCGGCCCGAGGAACGCGCCCGGCCCGCTCAGGGCGGAGTTCGGGACGATGGTCGACGACGCCGTGGTAGCGGCCGTTGCCGTGGCCCGCGTGCTCGGCTCGCTGGTCGACGCGCTGCTTGACGCGCTGCTCGACGCGCTGGTCGCGTGCCCGCCGCCGGGCGAACAGGCGACCGCTCCGAGGGTCACCACGGCCACGGCCACGGCCAGCCGGGGCAGGGTGAGGGCGCGCGGCGTCCGGTGCGATGCGGACATGAGGGACCTCCGTGCCAATCATGTGCGGGTGGGGTGTTGAGCGGGATGGGCTGTGGGTTCGGTGCGCGGGTCGAGTGTCGCGCCGCGGGCTGTCTCGCGGCTCAGACGTAGGCGCCCGGGCGGTGGGCCGGCTTGTGCGCGTTGCGGCCGACCCGTGCCTGCAGCAGCTGACCGCGGATGACGATCGTGCCCAGGCGGACGACGACCTCGCCGACCGCCATCAGGAGCAGGGCGACGACCCAGGCCTGGCCGCTGGTGATGTCGTGCGCGGCGGAGAAGCTGGTCAGGTGCGCGGCGCCGGAGGAATGCGTGGACCACACCGCGAAGCCGAGACGGAAACCCATGCTGATGATCCAGAGTGCGGCCGCGCCGCGGGAGGCCTTGATCAGCACGTGCCCGCCGGTGTGCCGGACGCGGGTGAGCAGACCGCCGGCGAGGCCGAAGCCGACCCCGGTGGCCGCGAAGATCACGGCCAGCAGCACGTCGTTGCCGGCGGTCGGGATGGCGGTCAGGTAGTTGCCGGCGGCCCAGGCGATCATGCCGAGCGGCAGCAGGATGGTGCGGGTGGTCAGCCGCTCCTCGCGCAACTGGCGAAGAACGATGAGCAGGAGCGCGATGTCGATGAACCAGTCGGTCGTTGTCATGTGTACGAGCATCCGCCGACGCGCCCCGAACTCCTTCAACCCAGGGGTGCAACCCGGGTTGAGGTCCGCGCCGCTAGCGCTCGGTGTTGTCGACCAGGCCGAAGCGCCAGGCCCAGGCGATCAGCGCGCCGCGATCGTCCAGCGCCAGCTTGGCCAGGACGTGGTTGAGGTGCGTTTTCACCGTCGCCTGACTGACGACCATCTCGCGCGCCACCTGCCGGTTGTTCAGCCCCTGCGCCAGGAGCCGGACGACGTCGACCTCCCGCCTGGTCAGCCCCTCGGCCTCGGGGGGAAGCGTCGCCGGCGAGGACGCGGGCGCGGCGGCGGTCGCCTTGGGCTCCGTCACGACGAGCTGCACGAGCCGCCGCTGCACGGCCGGGTCGAGGACGGTCCGACCGGCCGCCACGTCCCGGACCGCGGCCAGCACCGCCTCGCCGGTCGCGTCCTTGGTCAGGTAGCCGAGTGCGCCCGCCCGCAGCGCGGGCATCACCGCGTCGTCGTCGGCGAACGTCGTCAGGATCAGCACCCGGGTCTCGATGCCCGCTGCCAGGACCTCGGCCGTCACCTGCGCGCCGTCGAGCCCGGGCATCCGCAGGTCGACGAGGGCGACGTCGGGCCGCTGCGCCAGGGTGAGCCGCACCGCCTCGTTCCCGTCGCCGGCCTGCCCGACCACCTCGATGTCCTCCGTCGAGGTCAGCAGCAGCACCACCCCGTCACGCACCACCGCCTGGTCGTCCGCGACCAGCACCCGAATCGTCACGCGTCTGCCGTCCCGTCTGCCGTAATGCTGTCAGCGTTGGTGCCGGCGTTGGTGCCGGCCGCGTCAGTGCCGCCTGCGACAGCGCCGCCCGCCGCGGCGGCATCCCCGGAAGCGGTGTCCGCCTCGGCGCCGGCGTCCTGCACGACCGGCACACGGAGCGTGATCCGCCAGCCCGGTCCCTCGGGCGCGGGTCCGGCGGTCAACGAGCCGCCGACGGCCTCGATCCGCTCGGCCATGCCGCGCAGCCCCGTGCCGCTGCCCTGGACTCCCGACGGGCGGCGACCGGCCGGCAGCCCACGGTCCCGCACGACAGCGCGCAGCTCGGAGCCCTCCCATGCCAGGACCACGTCGATGGCACTACCGGTGGCGTACCGCGCCGCGTTCGTCATGCCCTCCTGCACCGCCCGGTACACCGCGTGCCCGGCCCCGGGTGTGAGCCGACCGGCCCGGCCGCTGACGCGCAGCCGCGCCTCACCCGGAAAACCCCTGGTCAGGCCGTCGATATCGGCCACGCCCCGGAGCGGTACGGACCGCAGCGCACTCACCGCCGCGCGGGCCTCCTGCACCCCGTCGCGCGCGAGTTCGGCGGCGCGGTCCAGCGGCTCGGTCAGCGCAGCCGGAGCACCGTCACGCCGCGCGATCGCCCTGACCGCCTGCAGCTGCATGGACAGTCCGGCGAGGCTGTGCGCGAGCACGTCGTGCATCTCGTGGGCGATCCGCCTCCGCTCCTCAAGGGCCGCCGCCTCCTGCCGGGACGCGCGGGACGCCTCCACTTCGGCCAGCAGCGCGACCGCGCGGTCCCGCTCGGCCTGGAGCGCGGCGTGCTCGATCGAACGGTCGGCGAGCAGCCACACGCCGACGGCCGACAGCAGGCCGGCCACGCTGTCGAAGACCACCATGACCGCGACGCCGAAGACCACCGCCAGCAGCGCGACGCAGGCGTTGCGCACCGGCCCGGCCGGGACGCACATCGGCAGCACGGCGGCGCCGGCCAGTACGGGAACCTCGCCGAGCCCGTCGGGCACGAGAGCCATGATGGCGAAGCCGGTCCCGATGGTCAGCGCGACGCCGAACCAGGTCAGCGGCGTCGGCAGGGCCCGGCCACTGAGCACCATGCCCAGCTCCGCGCAGAGCCCGAGCACGGCGACGACGACCTTCAGCGCCGCCCCGTCGGCCGCGATCACCGAGACCACCACGCAGGCGATCAGCGCGCCCGCGCCGATCACGTCACCACGCTCGAAGATCCGGCGGCGGGCGGGATCGGCCGCGGACCGGATCACGTCGGGCCACATACCCACCATTCCCGCACTCCGTTCGCCATCGGTCGGCTCCCGCCGTCCACGCACTGCGAGTCTCACACGTGACCACGGCTCCGTTGAGCACGACCGGCGCGGTGCGCTCACGGCCGGCGGCGCACGGCGGCGAGCATATACGTGGCATCGGCACGTGCCTTGCCGCGCTCGGTGACCAGCCCGGCCTGGAACGCTTCCGGGAACAACCGCCGCGTTCAAGTGACAGGTGTCGCGTTCCCGCGCAGTCGTCAGCCGGCTTGACGGTAGGGCCCCCTTGCACCACCATTCCACTAAGACATTAGTGGAATGGTGGTGCAAGCCCGTGGAGTACCGCATCGACCGGAACAGCGGTGTGGCCACCTATCTGCAGATCGTGCAGCAGACCAAGCACGCGCTGCGGCTGGGCCTGCTGGAGCCGGGCGACAAGCTGCCGACCGCCAGGGAAGTGGTGGCGGCCACCGCGATCAATCCGAACACCGTGCTGAAGGCCTACCGCGAACTGGAGCGGGAGGGGCTGGTGGCGCCACGCCCCGGCCTCGGCACCTTCGTGCTCCGCTCGCTGGCCCGCGAGGAGGCGGGGGCCGAGTCCCCGCTGCACGCCGAGCTGGCCGACTGGGCGGCTCGCGCACACCGCGCGGGCCTGGAGCGGGACGACGTGGCGGCGCTGGTCGCCTCCGTCGTGGAGCGCGAGTTCGGCGCGTAGGACCGAGCAGAATCCGAGGGGAAGCAATGACCGAGCAACACCCCGCTGTGGCCGCCTACGGCCTCGGCAAGCGGTACCGGCGCGGCTGGGCGCTGCGCGACTGCGGCTTCCGGCTGCCGGCGGGGCGGATCTGCGCCCTGGTCGGCCCGAACGGCGCCGGCAAGAGCACCCTGCTGGCACTGACCGCCGGACTGCTCAGCGGCACCGAGGGGCGGATCGAGGTGGCCGGACGGGTGCCTCGGCCCGGCGGCAGCCCCGGCACCGCCTTCGTCGCCCAGGAGAAGCCGCTCTACCCCGGCTTCACGGTGGCCGAGCTGCTGCGGCTGGGCCGCGAGCTCAACCCGGGCTGGGACGAGGAGCGGGCCCAGGTGGCCCTGGCGGACGGCGGCTTCCCGGCGAGCGCCAAGGTCGGCTCGCTCTCCGGCGGCCAGCGCACCCGGGTGGCGCTCGCGCTGGCCCTGGGCAAGCGGCCGGAGCTGCTGATCCTCGACGAGCCGATGGCCGATCTCGATCCGCTGGCCCGGCACCAGCTGATGGGCCTGCTGCTGGCCGAGGCGGCAGACCGCGGGATGACCGTGCTGATGTCCTCGCACGTGATCGCCGAGCTGCGCGAGGTCTGCGACTACCTGCTGCTGCTGGCCGGTGGTCGGGTCCGGCTGGCGGGCGACACCGACGAACTGCTGGCCGCGCACCGGCTGGTGATCGGCCCGCGGAGCGCGGCCGAATCGCTGGCGGGCCACCAGCTGGTGGAGTCCCGTGGCGGTGGCCGCCAGCTGACCGCGCTGGTGCGCCCCCAGGGCCCGCTGGACGAGCGCTGGGACGCGAGCGAACCCACCCTGGAGGAGCTGCTGTTGGCCCATCTGCGGGCTCCCGAGGTGCCGCCCCTGCTGACCGCCGAGGCGCGCGTGCCCGAGACCGGGGCGGTGGCCGCATGAGCGCCGCCGACCTGAGCGCCGCCGACCTGAACAGCGCCGACCCGAACAGCGCCGACCTGAGCAGCGCCGACCCGAGCGTGGGCACCCGTCCCGTCGCGCCCGCCCGGGCGGCCCGGCTGCGGCCGCGCGGCCTGGCCTGGCTGATGTGGCGTCAGAACCGGCTGCTGCTGCGCGTCTGGCTGGTCCTGCTGCTGGCGGCGGTGGTCGCCGCCCCGTTCCTGCGGGCCGGGATGGTCTCCTTCATCAGCGGCCACCACATCGCGGGCTGCGCCGAGATCAGCATGGACCCGGCCTGCCAGAACCCGAGCACCCAGCAGGCGGTGTCGGACTTCCGCGGTACCTACGGCACCTTCCTCAAGGGGCTGGGCGCCCTGCTGCTGCTCGTGCTGCCCGCCGGGTTCGGGGCCGGGCTCGGCGCGCCGCTGCTGGCCCAGGAGTTGGAGACCGGGACCTGGAAGCTGGCGCTGGCGCAGTCGGTCGGCCGGGACCGCTGGGTGGCGGCCAAGCTGCTCACGGCCGCTCTGATCGGCTCGCTGGGCGCGGCCGTGCCGGCGCTGCTGCTGCACTGGCTCTGGCAGCCCTCGGCCAACGACGTCTCCGGAATCGGCTGGTACAGCCTGGAGTTCTTCGGCTCGGGCGGCCCGGTGCTGGTGGCCACCGTGCTGCTGGCGATCGCGGTGGGTGCGCTGGCCGGGGTGGTGCTGCGCCGGGTGCTGCCCGCGATGGCGGTCACCCTCGGTCTGGTCTGGCTGGCCCAGTGGGCGCTGGCCGTGGTGCGTCCGCACCTGTGGGCCTGGAACACCGAGGTCGTCGACCCCTCCTCGCTGCCCAACAGCGTCTGGGGCTTCGGGCAGGGCTACCTGACCCCGGACGGCCACCGGCTGCCCTCCGACCACTGCTCCGCCGCGGTGGACTACCAGAGCTGCTCGGCGAACCTCAGAGGGGTCACCGACCTGCACCACGCGGCGGACTACTGGCCGCTGCAGCTGGTCGAGTCCGGCATCTGCCTGGCGGTGGCGGCGGCGCTGACCGCGCTGACCGTGCGCTGGGCGCGGCGCCGGTTCGGCTGAGCGCGGAGGTCCGCACGGAGGTCCGCACGGAGGTCCGCACGGCGGGTCACGACGCACGACGAAGGGGCGGTGCGCTCTCACCGAGCGCACCGCCCCTCATCGTTGACGTGCCGTCAGGCCGAGGACGGCGGATAGAGCTGCGGCGGGATCTTGGCCGCCGCCGCCCGGTCGAGCAGCCAGAGCGTGCGGCTGGTGCCGTACGCGCCGCCGGCCGGGGCCTGGATCTCCCCGGGACCGGACAGGGCCAGCGCCACGGCCTCCGCCTTGTCCTCGCCGGCCGCCAGCAGCCAGACCTCGCGGGCCGCCCGGATGGCCGGGAGGGTCAGCGAGATCCGGGTGGGCGGCGGCTTCGGCGCCCCGCGCACCCCGACAACCGTGCGGGCGCTCTCGCGCACGCCCGGGTGCCCGGGGAAGAGCGAGGCGACGTGGGTGTCCGGGCCGACGCCGAGCAGCAGCACGTCGAAGGCGGGCACCAGGCCGCGGTCCTGCGGACCCGCGGCCTTGGCCAGCTCCTCGGCGTACCGCTCGGCGGCGGCCTCCACGTCGGCACCGTCCACGCCGTCCGAGGCGGGCATGTAGTGCACCCGCGCCGGGTCGAGCGGGACCCGGGCGAGCAGCTCGTCGGCTGCCTGCACCGCGTTGCGCTCCGGGTCGGCGGAGGGCACGAAGCGCTCGTCCCCCCACCACAGGTCCAGCCGGGACCAGTCCACCGCGTCCCGGGCCGGGGAGGCGGCGATCGCGGCGAGCAGCGCGTTGCCGTTGCGGCCGCCGGTGAGCACCACGGAGGCGGTGCCCCGGGCGGCCTGCGCGTCGACGATCTTGGTGATCAGACGCGCGGCGGCCGCCTGGGCCATCAGCTCCTTGTCGCGGTGCACGACCAGCTGCGGTACCGGGGTCACGCGCCGCTCCGCTTGCGGGTCGCCGCCTTCTTGGCGCCCTTCTCCGGCGCCGCCTTCTTGCCGCCCGCGGCCTTCTTCGCCGCGGGGGCCTGCTCGGCGGCCGCCTTCTTGGCGGGCGCCTTCTCGGCCGGAGCCTTGGCCGCCGGGGCCTCGGCGAGCTCGGCGAGCTCGGCCGCCTCGGCCACCGGCACCTTGGCGGTCACCCGGGGGATGGCCACCGCGGCCTCGACCACGGCCGCCGCGGTCGCCTCGGCCACCGCGGCCTCGGAGCCGATCGAGTGGGTCTGCTCGGTGCGCGGCTCGTCGAGGCGGTCCACACCGGTGCGCACGGCCGCGGCGTAGATGGTGTCCTCGTCCAGCCGGCGCAGCTCCTCGGCGATCAGCTCGGCGGTGTCCCGCCGCTTGAGCGCCACGATCCGGTCCGGCGAGCCGGGGATGGAGAGGGTGCCCATCAGCCCGTCGGGCCGGCCGAGCACGATCTCGCCCTCGGCGCCGCGCAGCCGCACCGCGGTGATGCCGGGGCCGTCGCTGACCACGCGCTCGACCGGCACCCGCAGGCGGTCGTGCAGCCACAGGCCGAGCAGCTCGACGCTGGGGTTGTACGACTCGCCCTCGACCGAGGCCGACAGGACCCGGGTGGGCCGCTGGTCCAGTGCGGCGGCCAGCATCGAGCGCCAGCCGGTGATCCGGGTCCAGGCCAGGTCGGTGTCGCCGGGGGTGTAGCTGTCGGCCCGCACGGCCAGCTGCTCGACCGGGGACTCGGCGGTCACCGCGTCGGTGATCCGGCGCTGGGCGATCGCGCCGAGCGGGTCCTGGGCCGGGTGCAGCGGGGCGTTCTCCGGCCACCAGACCACCACGGGGGCGTCCGGCAGCAGCAGCGGCAGCACCACCGACTGGGCGTGCGAGGTGAGTTCACCGTGCATCCGCAGGATGGCGGTCTCGCCCGAGCCGGCGTCCGAGCCCACCAGGATCTCGGCGTCCAGCCGGGTGCCGGCCCTGGCCCGCGGCGAGCGGCCCGCCCGCTTGATCACCGCGAGGGTGCGCGAGGGGTGCTCGCGGGAGGCGTCGTTCGCGGCCTTGAGGGCGTCGTAGGCGCTGCCCTCGTCGGTCACGATGACCAGCGTCAGGACCATGCCGGCCCCGGTGGAGCCGCTGGCCCGGCGAGCCTCCATCAGGGCGCTGTTGATCTTGCTGGATGTGGTGTCCGTCAGGTCGATCTTCATGGCCGGCGCCAGCTCCTGCCGTCTCGTGCGATCATCTCGTCCGCCTCGGTCGGCCCCCAGGTGCCGGCCGGGTACTGCGCGGGCTTGCCGTGCTGGTCCCAGTACCTCTCGATCGGGTCGAGGATCTCCCAGGAGAGTTCGACCTCCTGGTGCCGGGGGAAGAGGTTGGCGTCGCCGAGCAGCACATCCAGGATGAGCCGCTCGTACGCCTCCGGGCTGGACTCGGTGAAGGACTCGCCGTAGGCGAAGTCCATCGTGACGTCCCGGACCTCCATCGAGGTGCCCGGCACCTTGGAACCGAACCGCACCGTGACGCCCTCGTCCGGCTGCACCCGGATGACCAGGGCGTTCTGCCCCAGCTCCTCGGTGGCGTAGGAGTCGAACGGCAGGTAGGGCGCGCGCTGGAAGACCACCGCGATCTCGGTCACCCGGCGGCCCAGGCGCTTGCCGGTCCGCAGGTAGAACGGGACGCCGGCCCAGCGCCGGTTGTTGATCTCCAGCTTGATCGCGGCGTAGGTGTCGGTCTTGGACTCGGGGTCGATGCCGTCCTCGTCCAGGTAGCCGACCACCTCCTCGCCGCCCTGCCAGCCGGCCGCGTACTGCCCGCGCACCGTGTGGCGGCCCAGGTCCTTGGGCAGCTGCACGGCGCTGAGCACCTTGAGCTTCTCGGCGACCAGGGCCTTGGGGTGGAACGAGGCCGGCTCCTCGATGGCGGTGAGCGCCATCAGCTGGAGCAGGTGGTTCTGGATCACGTCACGGGCCGAGCCGATGCCGTCGTAGTACCCGGCGCGGCCGCCGATGCCGATGTCCTCGGCCATGGTGATCTGCACGTGGTCCACGTAGGAGCGGTTCCAGATCGGCTCGAACATCGTGTTGGCGAAGCGCAGCGCCAGGATGTTCTGGACCGTCTCCTTGCCCAGGTAGTGGTCGATCCGGAAGACCTCGTCCCGGGGGAAGACCTCGTGGACGACCTTGTTCAACTCCTGCGCGCTCAGCAGGTCGTGGCCGAACGGCTTCTCGATCACGGCACGGCGCCAGGAGCCGGTCGGCGGGTCGGCCAGCCCGTGCTTCTTCAGCTGCTGCACCACGTTGGGGAAGAACTTCGGCGGCACCGAGAGGTAGAAGGCGAAGTTGCCGCTGGTGCCCTGCGCCTTGTCGAGGTCCTCGATGGTCTCGCGCAGCGTCTCGAAGGCGGTGTCGTCGTCGAAGGTGCCCTGGACGAAGCGCATGCCCTTGGCCAGCTGCTGCCACACCTCCTCGCGGAAGGGGGTGCGGGCGTGCTCCTTGACGGCGTCGTGGACCTCCTTCGCGAAGTCCTCGTCCTCCCACTCACGGCGGGCGAAGCCCACCAGCGAGAAGCCCGGCGGCAGCAGGCCGCGGTTGGCCAGGTCGTAGATCGCCGGCATCAGCTTCTTGCGCGACAGGTCGCCGGTGACGCCGAAGATCACCAGACCGGACGGTCCGGCGATCCGCGGCAGCCGCCGGTCGGCCGGATCGCGTAGCGGGTTCGCTGGCTGCTGCGGAATATCCTGCGTCACCTCGGCCCCCTCCAGGTCGGGAAATGCTGGTGCATTACTCACTGCTGGGCTCCGCTTTCCGTGCGTCGTGCGGGCGGGTGTCAGTTGCTCTCGGCGGAGAAGGACGCCAGCGAGGCGGTCACCGTGTCGAGCAGCTCCTGCCAGGAGGCCTCGAACTTGCTGACGCCCTCGTCCTCCAGGACCCGCACGACGTCGTCGTAGTCCACCCCGGCCGCGGCGAGCGCGTCCAGCACGCTCTGGGCGTCGTCGTAGTTGACGGTGATGGTGTCGCCGGTGACCTGGCCGTGGTCGCCGGTGGCGTCCAGGGTGGCCTCGGGCATGGTGTTCACGGTGCCGGGCGCCACCAGCTCGGTGACGTACAGGGTGTCCGGCAGCGCCGGGTCCTTGACGCCGGTGGAGGCCCAGAGCGGGCGCTGCGGCTTGGCACCGGCCGCCTCCAGGGCCTTCCAGCGGTCGCCGGCGGGCTTCTTGCCGTCCACCGAGCCGAAGACCTCCTCGTAGGCCTGGTAGGCGAGGCGGGCGTTGGCCAGCGCGGCCTTGGAGCGCAGCTTGACGGCGTCGCCGCCGATGGCCTCCAGCCGCTTGTCGATCTCGGTGTCCACCCGGGAGACGAAGAAGGAGGCGACCGACTCGATCGAGGAGAGGGCGATGCCCTTGGCCTTGGCCTGCTCCAGACCGGTCAGGAAGGCGTCGATCACGGCCTTGTAGCGCTCCAGCGAGAAGATCAGCGTGACGTTGACGCTGATGCCCCGGCCGACCACCTCGCTGATCGCGGGCAGACCGGCCAGGGTGGCGGGGATCTTGATCAGCACGTTGGGGCGGTCCACCAGCCACCACAGCTGCTTGGCCTCGGCCACGGTGGCCGCGGTCTCGTGGGCCAGCCGCGGGTCGACCTCGATCGAGACCCGGCCGTCGCGGCCGTTGCTCGCGTCGTAGACCGGGCGCAGCACGTCGGCCGCGTCCCGCACGTCCGCCGTGGTGATCATGCGGATCGCCTCGTCGGTGGTGACCTTGCGGACCGCCAGGTCGCGCAGCTGGGCGTCGTACGAGGAGTCGCCGCTGCCCGCGATGGCCTTCTGGAAGATGGTCGGGTTGGTGGTCACACCCACGACGTGCTTGCTCTGCACCAGTTCGGCCAGGTTGCCGGTGGTCAGCCGGTTGCGGCTGAGGTCGTCCAGCCAGATCGCCACGCCTTCTTCGCTGAGGCGCTTCAGTGCGTCAGTCATGCTGCTCAGTCCTTACATCTGTATCAGTCGGTCAGGAAGCGGAAGGTCAGGAAGCGGAAGGGCCGCGCGCCCCTCGCACCGGGAGCCGGGGCGGAGTCCGGCGCGCGGCCCGGCGGGCCTAGCGGCTGACGGCTTCCAGCGAACGCAGCGACTTGTGCGCGGCGTGCGCCACGGCCTCGGCGGTGATGCCGAACTCCTGGTACAGCACCTGGTAGTCGGCCGAGGCACCGAAGTGCTCCAGGCTCACGATCCGGCCGTGGTCGCCGACCAGCTCGCGCCAGCCCTGGGCGATGCCGGCCTCCACCGAGACCCGGGCCTTGACGGTGGGCGGCAGCACCTGGTCGCGGTAGGCCTGGTCCTGCTCGTTGAACCACTCGACGGAGGGCATCGAGACCACCCGGGTCGGGATGCCCTCGGCCTCCAGCGCCTCGCGCGCCTTGACGGCCAGCTGCACCTCGGAACCGGTGCCGATCAGGATCACCTTCGGCGCGTTGTCCGAGGCCTCGGCCAGCACGTAGCCGCCCTTCGCGGTGCCCTCGGCGGAGCCGAAGACCTCGCGGTCCCAGGTCGGCACGCCCTGGCGGGTGAGCGCCAGGCCCACCGGGCCCGGGTGGCTGGAGTGGCGCTCCAGCACGGTGCGCCAGGCCACCACCGTCTCGTTGGCGTCGGCCGGGCGGACCACCGACAGGCCGGGGATGGCGCGCAGCGCGGCCAGCTGCTCGACCGGCTGGTGGGTCGGGCCGTCCTCGCCCAGGCCGATCGAGTCGTGCGTCCAGACGTAGGTGACCGGCAGCTTCATCAGCGCGGCCAGCCGGACCGCCGGGCGCATGTAGTCGGAGAAGACCAGGAAGGTCCCGCCGTAGACCCGGGTGTTGCCGTGCAGCGCGATGCCGTTCATGGTCGAGCCCATGGCGTGCTCGCGGATGCCGAAGTGGATGGTCCGGCCGTACGGGTTCGCGCCCTTGAGCGGGTTGTCCGCGGGGAGGAAGGAGGAACCCTCCTCGATCGTGGTGAGGTTGGACTCCGCGAGGTCGGCCGAGCCGCCCCACAGCTCCGGGACCACCGCGCCGAGCGCCTTGAGCGCGTCGCCGCCGGCCTTGCGGGTGGCGACGTCCTTGCCGGCCGGGAAGACCGGCAGCGCGTCCTTCCAGCCGTTGGGCAGCTCGCCGGCCTCGATCCGGTCGAACTCGGCGGCCTTGCCCGGGTGGGCGGCGCGCCACTCCCCGAAGCCCAGCTCCCACTCGGCGCGGGTGGCCTTGCCGCGCTGGATCACCTGGCGGGCGTGGCTGAGCACCTCGTCGGTCACCTCGAAGGTGCGCTCGGGGTCGAAGCCCAGCACCTTCTTGGTGGCGGCGATCTCGGCGTTGCCGAGCGCGGAGCCGTGCGCCTTGGCGGTGTTCTGCGCGTCCGGGGCGGGCCAGGCGATGATCGTGCGCATCCCGATGATCGAGGGGCGCGAGGTCTCCGCCTTGGCGGCGGCCAGCGCGGCGGCCAGCGCCTGCACGTCGATGTCGCCGTCCGCCTTGGGCGCGACCCGCTGGACGTGCCAGCCGTACGCCTCGTAGCGGGCGAGCACGTCCTCGGAGAAGGCGGTGTGGGTGTCGCCCTCGATCGAGATGTGGTTGTCGTCGTAGACCGCGACCAGGTTGCCGAGCTTCTGGTGGCCGGCCAGCGAGGAGGCCTCGGCGGAGATGCCCTCCTCCAGGTCGCCGTCGGAGACGATCGCCCAGATGGTGTGGTCGAAGGGCGAACTGCCCGGCTCGGCCTCGGGGTCGAACAGGCCGCGCTCGTAGCGGGCGGCCATCGCCATGCCCACGGCGTTGGCGATGCCCTGGCCGAGCGGACCCGTGGTGGTCTCCACACCGGCGGTGTGGCCGTGCTCGGGGTGGCCGGGCGTGCGGCTGCCGTGCACCCGGAAGGACTTGAGGTCGTCCAGCTCCAGGCCGTAGCCGGAGAGGAAGAGCTGCGTGTACAGCGTCATGCTGGTGTGGCCGGGGGACAGCACAAAGCGGTCACGGCCCACCCAGTGCGGGTCGGTCGGGTCGTGCCGCAGGAAGCGCTGGAAGATGAGGTAGGCCGCGGGGGCGAGGGCCATCGCCGTCCCCGGGTGGCCGTTCCCGACCTTCTGCACCGCGTCCATGGCCAGGACCCGGGCGGTGTCGACCGTCCGCTCATCCAGCTCGGACCACTCGATTGCGTTCGTCGGCGTGCTCACCCTTCTCAGGGCTCCTTCCGTATTGAGGTATGACCCCGTGAAGGGACCGGGTCGGCCACGTCACTGTGGGCCTGACGCATGTTCGGTAGTGCCGGTCACGGAGGGTTGATCCCGCTGCTGCGGCCGAGCCTACCGTCCGTGCCGGGGCACGCCTTCCGTACGGCGACAACCGGGAGTTTCGTGAGCCGATTCCCGTTCGTACTGAGTGCAGTGCTGCCGCCGCGGCCGCGTCTGCCCAGCACATCCGCGGGCTACTCACCCACGGGAGTGCGGCCCGGCCCCGTCAGCCGACCCCGAGGCGGATCGGGAGATATGCACCGTCTAAGGTGGCGTGGTACGCGCAGCGTGAACGGATTCACGAGCAATCGACCCGTGGACGCCTGCGAAGTTTCATCTTCAGTTGGGGTGTTCGTGACCGCCGTTGAATCCCGCCCCGCGGGGGTCCTCGGGACGACCCCCGCGCACCGGCCGCTGGGGGCCCGTGTCGGGGCCTTCGTCGCGCTGACCAAGCCTCGGATCATCGAGCTGCTCCTGATGAGCACCGTTCCGGTGATGTTCCTGGCGCAGCGCGGGGTGCCCAATCTCCTGCTGGTGCTGGAGGTCGTCATCGGGGGGTACCTCTCCGCGGGCGGCGCCAACGCACTGAACATGTACATCGACCGCGACATCGACGCGGTGATGAGCCGCACCGAGCGGCGGCCGCTGGTGACCGGCATGGTCGCACCGCGCGAGGCGCTGGTGTTCGGGATCGCTCTCGGTGCGGTCTCCACGCTCTGGCTCGGCCTCCTGGTGAACTGGCTGGCCTCGGGGCTGGCGCTGACCGGGTACCTCTTCTACGTCTTCGTGTACACGCTGGGCCTCAAGCGGCGCACCACGCAGAACATCGTCTGGGGCGGCATCGCCGGCTGCATGCCGGTGCTGGTCGGCTGGGCCGCGGTCACCGGATCGCTGACCTGGGCGCCGGTGGTGCTCTTCCTGGTGATCTTCTTCTGGACCCCGCCGCACTACTACCCGCTCTCCATGAAGGTCCGCGAGGACTACGAGAAGGCCGGCGTGCCGATGCTGCCGGTGACCGCCGGCAACGTGACGGTGGCCAGGCACATCGTGGCCTACTCCTGGATCATGGTGGCGGTCTCGCTGGCGCTGTGGCCGCTGGATCACACCAGCTGGCTCTACCCGACCGCGGCGGTGCTGCTGGGCGCGTTCTGGATCAAGGAGGCGCACGGGCTCCAGGCGCGCGCCAAGGCGGGCGTCGTGGGCGCCAAGCTCAAGGAGATGCGGCTCTTCCACTGGTCCATCACCTATCTGACGCTGCTGATGGTGGCGATCGCGGTGGACCCGTTCCTCAGGTGAGCCGCCTCCCCGGCTGATCGGCCCGCAACGGCCCCGGTGCGTCCGCGACGCGCCGGGGCCGTCCGCCGTCCCGGGGTCGTCCGGGGGGCGTCCCGGACCGTTCCGGTGTCCTCGTGGTGACGCTGTGTCCGGCGGCACACGGCGGCACCGTCGCGCGTTCCGCTACCCGTGGGTAGCATGCGGGGCATGAGCAGCGCAGAGACCCTCGCCCCCGCCGCCCCGGACGCTCGTGCCGAGCGTCGGGCCAAGCGCATCGCCAAGCACCTGACCGCCTTCACCAAGCAGCACGGCGGCAGCGCCGACGGCGTGGTGGAGTACGTGGGCCGGGTCGCCACCCGGATCGTGCTGGTCGGCCAGGACGGCGCCTGGGGCGATCAGGTGGCGCCGAGCTACGCGGTGGGCCTCCGGGCGGCCGAGCTGGCCGGGGTCACGCTGCACGACTCCTTCGAGGGCGAGCTCGCCCTGAAGGTGCGGACCGGCCCGTACGAGTGGAAGCGGATGGCGGGTATTCAGCTCGGCGGCTGACCCGCGTCCGGTACAGCCGGTACGACAAGGCCCTGACTCCCCGGTGCGGTGGGAGTCAGGGCCTTGGCACGTCTGCCGCTCGCGGGCGCGTGCGGGGGCGCGTCGAGCCGTCAGGCGGTCGCTTCCTGCGGGGTCTGCGCGGGCAGTACGGGGGTCGGCCCGGACCCGGTGTCCCGGGTGCGCAGCGCCAGCGGCACGCGCAGCACGGCGATCCAGGTCAGCGCGGCGCCGAGCATGTGCAGCCCGACCAGCAACTCCGGCGCGTCGGTGAAGTACTGGACGAAGCCCAGCACGCCCTGCGCCATCAGCACCACGAACAGCTCGCGGGCCCTGGCCCGGGCGGCCGGCGGGGCCTTGACGGCCGCCAGCACGAAGATCACCGCGAGCGACAGGCCGACCGTCACGCAGGCGAGGTCGGTGTGCAGCTGGGCCAGCCGGTCGTAGCTGATCGGCACCCGCGGCACGTCGCTGGAGTCGCCCGGGTGGTGCCCCGCGCCGGTGACCAGGGTGCCGGCCGTCACCAGGGCGCCGGTCGCGGCCACCAGGACGTGGCTCAGCTGCCGGACCGGTCCGGTGACCAGCGCCCTGGGCGGCCCGTCGCCCTCCTTGGCCCGCTCCCAGGTCACCACCGCCACCCAGACCAGGGCCAGCGCGGAGAGCATGTGGCAGGCCACCACGTACGGGTTGAGCTTGACCAGCACGGTGATCCCGCCCAGCACGGCGTTGCTCATCACCACCCAGAACTGCCACCAGCCCAGCCGGGTCAGCGAGCGCCTCCCCCGGCCTTCGGCCGGGGGGACCCCCATCGGCTCCGCGCAGCGCGCCGCCAGGATCGCCCAGCCGATCGCCGCGCAGAGCACGTAGGTGAGCATCCGGTTGGTGAACTCGATGATCCCGTGGAAGCCCATCGCGGGCGTCGGCGTCACGCTGTCCCCGGTGCAGGTCGGCCAGGTCTTGCAGCCGAGCCCGGAGCCGGTCAGCCGGACCGCGCCGCCGGTGACCACGATGACGACGCTCATCACCAGTGCGGCGAGGGCGGCCCGCCGCACCATGGTGGCGGACGGGTGCCAGCGCTCGGCCAGCAGGGAGAAGGGGGTACGCACCGTTTCATCCTAGGTTGCGCGCTTGCCGATCTTGCGGCGGGGGCGACCTGCCGGGCCGGGCGGGGGCGGAACGGACTCTTCGGGCGGATCGGACATTGGTCTTGACCAGTGCCGAAGATCCCCGGAAGAGTGCGCGACATGCGCATCCCTGTTCCCGTGCCGGCCCTCGCTCTCGGCGGTTCGCTCATCCTCGGCGGCTCGCTCGCGCTGGGCGCCCTCGCCGCGCCGGCCGCCGTCGCCGCTCCCGCCTCGCCCAGTTGCCCGACCCTCGGGGTGGCGGGCCAGTACGGCGAGTTCATCGAGGGGGACGACACCCACGCGCCGGACGCCGAGGGCGCGGTCGCGGTCGGCGGCAACGCCGACTTCAGCCACGGCTTCAGCGTGGGCCAGGAGTTGACGGACGCCGAGGTCAAGGCGCTGCCGGGGCAGAACGCGCTGGTGGTGGCCGGGGACATCAACGTCGGCGGCGGCAACACCGAGGTGATGAAGGGCAACGGGGTCTACGCGGGACAGAAGCTGGGCGGCGGCCTGCTGGAGGGCCACGCGGGCACCGTGACGCACGGGCCCTTGCCGATCGACTTCGCCGCCGAGTTCACCGAGCTGCGCGGCATCTCCACGGCGCTGGCCGCCCGGGGCGCCACGCCGGGCACCACGGCGGTCGCCGCCGGCCAGGGTGATGGCGCCACGCTGACCCTGACCGGTACCGATGCCTCCTACAACAACTTCGTGGTGAGCGCCGCCCAGTTGCAGGGCGCCAAGGCGATCCGGCTGAAGGTGCCGGCCGGCGCGGTCGCGGTGGTCAACGTCACCGGCGGCAGCTACGACTCGCAGGCGGCCGGCACCACCTCGATCTGGCTCTGGGACCACGGCAAGCAGAGCTGGGTGGAGGACGACAAGCTGCAGAGCGCCGACGGCGGCGCGGTGCGCGCCTCGCTGCTGTGGAACTTCCCGACCGCCACCTCGGTGGTCAAGAACAGCCTGCTGGCCTGGGCCGGCAGCATCCTGGCCCCGAACGCCGACTTCGCCCTGGGTCACGGCGGCCCGGTCAACGGCTCGGTGATCGCCCACTCGCTGACCGGCAGCGGCGGCGCGGAGACCCACCACTCCCCGTTCACCGCCTGCCTGCCGAGCATCCCGACCGGCTCGCCCTCGCCCTCGGCGTCGGCGTCCGGCCCGGCCACCACCCCGCCCACCGGCGGCGGCCCGAGCACCCCGGCCACCACGCCGGTCGGCACGCCCGGCAGCAGCGCGAGCGGCACACCGAGCGGCAGCCCGAGCACCGGCCCGAGCGGCACGCCGAGCACCGGCGGGAGCGCGCACCCGGTGGCCGCGCCCTCGGGGACGCCCGCCACCCCGAGCCCCGGCGCGTCGGCGAGCGGCGCGCTCCCGGTGGGCGCCCCCTCCACCGGCCCGAGCCCGGCGGCCCCGGCGCCTTCGCACGGCGGACTCGCCTTCACGGGCGCCGCCGGTGTGATCCCGCTGACCGTGGGCGGCGTGCTGGTGGTCGGCGCCGGCGCGGGCATCGTGGTCGCCACCCGCCGCCGGGCGGCGCGGAAGGCCTGACGCGCGGCCAACTGTCCTGAACCCGCCCCCTGGCGATCGCCGTAGATCACCAGGGGGCGGGTTCTTTGATCGAGTGTGATCAAAGCAACTTGATTCCCATCCATCGGTGTTGCGCGAGGTGAGGCGTGTGGCGCGCCGGTTCAGCACGTCGCCGCCGGTGCGGCTAGCCGAAATCCAGCCGTTCGCCGGGGTGGTGCGAGGGGCGGGGGCCGGTAGAGTCCCCCGAACCAGGTGTAGCCGGTCCGTCACTGCTCAGCCAACGCCCGTGCTGCACAGTCCCGTTCGGAAGGAACACAGTTATGGCACGACAAGGGCGGATATCCGGTCGGACACTTGCCGGGGCGGCGGCGATCGCGGTGGCCGCCACCGGCCTGCTGGCCGGCAGCGCTTCGGCGCACGACTCTTCGGTCACCGAGACCTGCTCGGGGCTCACGGTCAAGCTGACCGACTACAACGCGAGCGTCACGAACACGATCACGGTGGTCGTGGACGGCAAGACCCTGCTGGACCACCAGACGTTCAAGACCAGCTTCGACCAGACGTTCCCGGTGGACCCCAAGCACACCGCCGTCATCGACACCAAGGTGGCGGTCGTGGCGGGTGACGACGCGACCGGCAAGCACCCGACCTGGACCTTCACGGTCACCCCGCAGATCCCGGTCTGCCCGCCGTCGCCGAGCCCGTCGCCCAGCCCTTCGATCTCGTCCTCGCCGAGTCCGTCGCCGAGCCCCTCCACGGCCTCGCCGAGTCCGTCGCCGAGCCCCTCCACGGCCTCGCCGACCCCGTCGCCGACCCCCACGCCCAGCACCTCGGCGCCCACCACTTCGGCCAAGCCCACCAGCGCCGCCCCCGTGGTCAAGCCCACCACCCCGGCGCCCAAGCCGAGCAGCACCTCGCCGTCGCTCGCCTTCACCGGTGGCGGCAGCGACTCCGGGCTGATCGCCGGTGTCGGCGCGGGCGTGGTCGTGCTCGGTGGCGGACTGGTCTTCCTCAGCCGTCGCCGTCGGGCCGGCCGGCACTGACGCCAGGCCCTGAGCAGCACTGGCCCTGAGCAGCACCGGGCCTGAGCTGCACCGGGCCTGAGCAGCGCTGAGGGGGTGGGGACCGCGACCGGTCCCCACCCCCTCGGCGTTCAGTGCGTCGGACCGGGCGCGTCACGCCCGGTGCCTCACTCCCAGCGGAAGAACCGCGCCGCCGCGGCCAGCGCGAGCACCGCCCAGCCGGCCAGGATGCCGAGGTCCGCCCAGGGCACCCCGGCGCCGGTCTGCAGCACCGAGCGCAGCCCGTCCGAGAGCGCGCTGATCGGCAGCGCCTCCAGCACCCCGCGCACCGCACCGGGGAACTTCGTCAGCGGCACGATCACGCCGCCCGCCAGCAGCAGCAGGACGAAGACCAGGTTGGCCGCCGCCAGGGTGGCCTCGGCCTTCAGCGTGCCGGCCATCAGCAGGCCGAGCCCGGAGAAGGCGGCGGTGCCCAGCACCAGCAGCGCCAGGACCGAGAAGGGGTCGCCGTGCGGCGACCAGCCCAGCGCCAGCGCGATCACCGAGAGCAGCGCGACCTGCAGCGCCTCGGTCACCAGCACGCAGCCGGTCTTCGCGGCCAGCAGCGCCCAGCGCGGCAGCGGGCTCGCGCCGAGCCGCTTGAGCACCCCGTAGCGCCGCTCGAAGCCGGTGGCGATGGCCTGCCCGGTGAAGGCGGTGGACATCACCGCGAGCGCCAGCAGGCCGGGGGCCAGGAAGTCGACCCGCTTGCCGGGGCCGGTCACCGACACCACGTCCACCGCGCTGAACAGCACCAGCAGCACGGTCGGGATCACCACGGTGAGCAGCAGCTGCTCGCCGTTGCGCAGCAGCATCCTGGTCTCGAACGCGGTCTGGGCGAGCACCATCCGGCCCAGCGGCGCGGCGCCGGGCCTGGGGGAGTAGTCCACCGTGGTCACGAGCGAAGCTCCCGTCCGGTCAGTTCGAGGAAGACGTCTTCGAGGCTGCGCCGCTGCACGGTCAGCCGTTCGGGCAGGACGCCGGCCTCGGCGCACCAGGCGGTCACGGCGGCCACCAGCCCGGGGTCGATCGGCGTGGCCTGCACCCGGTAGCTGCCGGGCGCCAGCTCGACGGCCGCCGCGCCGTCCGGGAGCACCTTGGTCAGCGCGCCCAGGTCGAGACCGGCCGGGCCGTCGAAGTGCAGGCTGCTCTCGGCGCCGCCGCGGCAGAGCTCCTCGGGGCTGCCGGCGGCGATCACCCGGCCGCCGTCGACGATGTTGACGGCGTCGGCCAGCTGCTCGGCCTCGTCCATGTAGTGGGTGGTGACCACGACCGTGACGCCGTCCCGGCGCAGGTCGCGGACCAGCTCCCAGGTGGCCCGGCGGGCCTGCGGGTCCAGGCCGGCGGTCGGCTCGTCCAGGAAGACCAGCTCGGGGCGGCCGACCACGGCCATCGCCAGCGCGAGGCGCTGCTGCTGGCCGCCGGAGAGCCTGCGGTAGGCCGTCCGGCCGCACGAGCCCAGGCCCAGCCGCTCGACCAGGGCGGGCACGTCCAGCGGGTCGGCGTGCAGCCTGGCGGTGTGCCGGAGCATCTCCTCGGCGCGGGCGCCGGCGTACACACCACCCGATTGGAGCATCACGCCGATCCGGGGGCGCAGCTCGGCGGCCTGCCGGACCGGGTCGAGGCCGAGCACCCGCACCGTCCCGGCGTCCGGGCGGCGGTAGCCCTCGCAGGTCTCGATGGTGGTGGTCTTGCCGGCGCCGTTCGGGCCGAGCACCGCGGTGACGGTGCCGCGCTCGATCCGCAGGTCCAGGCCGTCCACCGCGGTCTTCTCGCCGTACCGCTTGACCAGCCCGGCGATCTCGACGGCGGGGTGTGTTCGCATTCCGGCAGTCTAAGAGCCCCCGATGACGATCATCAGGTAAGGCTTACCTTCCGTGATGGATCACACCGCTGAGGCGTGGATCACGGCTTGTTCGTCCGGAAGTAATTACGCAACAATGGTGTTGTGAAAAACATGCGCGAGCACCAGGGGGAGCCGGAGGCCGAGTCGGCCCCCGGTTCACCGGTGCCCGCGACCGCGACCGAGGTGCTGCTGGACGGCCACCGGGCCACCCGGGACCGGGTCGCCCGCTCCATCCTGGACCACGGCCCCTCCTCCGCCGCAGACCTGGCCAGCCGGCTGGGCCTGACCGCCGCCGCCGTGCGCCGCCACCTGGACGGGCTGGCCGCCGCCGGCCTGGTCGAGTCCCGCGAGCAGCGGGTCTACGGCAGTCGCGGGCGCGGCCGCCCGGCCAAGGTGTTCGCGCTCACCGAGTCCGGTCGGGACGCCTTCTACCAGGCCTACGACCAGCTCGCCGCCGACGCGCTGCGCTGGATCGCCGAGGCGGTCGGCGGCGGCCCGGCGGGCGAGGAGGCGGTCGCCGCCTTCGCCCGGGCCCGGTTCGGCAAGCAGGGGCAGCGCTACCTCGGCGCGCTGGAGCAGGCCTCGGCCGACCGGCGCACGGAGGCGCTCGCGGAGGCGCTGAGCGCCGACGGGTACGCTGCCACAGTGCGGCGTGTGCCGTCCGCCGCGGTGGCGAAGGCCCCCGCCGGAGCTCAGCTCTGCCAGCACCACTGCCCGGTCGCGCACATCGCCGAGCAGTTCCCCCAGCTCTGCGAGGCGGAGACCGAGGTCTTCTCCCAGCTGCTGGGGACCCATGTGCAAAGGCTGGCCACCATCGCCCACGGTGATGGGGTCTGCACCACCTATGTGCCGGCACCCGGTGCCGCACCGTCGCCCCGTCCGGGCACCGGTGCAGCGCCGACTGCCGGTACGACCACCGAAGAACCCGCTACGTCCGCGCGGAGGAGTCCCGCATGACTGACACCGTTTCCCACCCCGAGCTCGAAGGTCTGGGCACCTACGAGTACGGCTGGTCGGACCCCGACGCGGCCGGCTCGGTGGCCAAGCGCGGCCTGAGCGAGGAGGTCGTCCGCGACATCTCGGCGAAGAAGTCCGAGGCGCAGTGGATGCTCGACCTGCGCCTCAAGGGCCTGAAGCTGTTCGGCAAGAAGCCCATGCCGACCTGGGGCTCCGACCTCAGCGGCATCGACTTCGACAACATCAAGTACTTCGTGCGCTCCACCGAGAAGCAGGCCGAGTCCTGGGAGGACCTGCCCGCCGACATCAAGGCGACCTACGACCGGCTGGGCATCCCGGAGGCCGAGAAGCAGCGCCTGGTCGCCGGTGTCGCCGCGCAGTACGAGTCGGAGGTCGTCTACCACCAGATCCGCGAGGACCTGGAGGAGCAGGGCGTGATCTTCCTCGACACGGACACCGCGCTCAAGGAGCACCCGGAGATCTTCCAGGAGTACTTCGGCACCGTGATCCCGGTCGGCGACAACAAGTTCGCCGCGCTGAACACGGCCGTGTGGTCCGGCGGCTCGTTCATCTACGTGCCGAAGGGCGTGCACGTGGACATCCCGCTGCAGGCCTACTTCCGGATCAACACCGAGAACATGGGCCAGTTCGAGCGGACGCTGATCATCGTCGACGAGGACGCCTACGTCCACTACGTCGAGGGCTGCACCGCGCCGATCTACTCCTCGGACTCGCTGCACAGCGCCGTCGTGGAGATCATCGTCAAGAAGGGCGGCCGCTGCCGCTACACGACGATCCAGAACTGGTCGAACAACGTCTACAACCTGGTCACCAAGCGCGCCGTGGCGTACGAGGGCGCGACCATGGAGTGGGTCGACGGCAACATCGGCTCCAAGGTCACCATGAAGTACCCGGCCGTGTACCTGATGGGCGAGCACGCCAAGGGCGAGACCCTGTCGATCGCCTTCGCGGGCGAGGGCCAGCACCAGGACGCCGGCGCCAAGATGGTGCACATGGCGCCGAACACCTCCTCCAACATCGTCTCCAAGTCGGTGGCGCGCGGCGGTGGCCGCACCTCCTACCGCGGACTGATCGAGATCGGCGAGGGCTCCAAGGGCGCAAAGTCCAACGTGCTCTGCGACGCGCTGCTGGTGGACACCATCTCCCGCTCGGACACCTACCCCTACGTGGACGTCCGCGAGGACGACGTCTCGATGGGCCACGAGGCGACCGTCTCCAAGGTCAGCGAGGACCAGCTCTTCTACCTGATGAGCCGCGGCATGACCGAGTTCGAGGCGATGGCGATGATCGTGCGCGGCTTCGTCGAGCCGATCGCGCGCGAGCTGCCGATGGAGTACGCGCTGGAGCTGAACCGGCTGATCGAGCTGCAGATGGAGGGTTCGGTCGGCTGACGCCCAGTCAGCCACCGGAGCCCACCCACACTTTGAGGAAGAGAGCAACACGAACAGCCATGGCTGACACGCCCATGAACACCGCCGGCTCCACCACCGCCGGCTCGATCGAGGTCGGTACCGCCGGCGCCGGCGCGCAGCTGGCCGGTCCCGGCACCGGTCGGGCCTCCGTGCAGCAGCCGATCGACGCCCGCGTCGCGGTCAAGCCCTCGTACGACGTGAACGACTTCCCGGTGCCCACGGGCCGCGAGGAGGACTGGCGGTTCACCCCGATGCACCGCCTGGCCGGCCTGCACGACGGCACCGCGGCCGAACGGGCGGGGGGTGCCGCGGGCACCGACAAGATCGAGTTCTCGCTGCCCGAGGGCGTCACCGCCGACCTGGTCGGCCGCGACGACGCGCGGATCGGCAAGGCCGGCAAGCCGGTCGACCGGGTCGCCGCGCAGGCGTTCAGCGCCTTCGAGCAGGCGCTGGTCGTCACCGTCCCCAAGGACGCGGTGCTCACCGAGCCGGTGCGCGTCGACGTGCGCGCCGAGGGCGGCGTCCGCTTCGCGCACGTGGTGATCGACGTCAAGCCGTTCGCCGAGGCCGTCGTGGTGCTGAACCACACCGGCAGCGGCACCCGGGCGGCCAACGTCGAGCTGCTGGTCGGCGACGGCGCCAAGCTCACCTTCGTCTCCGTCCAGGACTGGGAGCGGGACGCGGTGCACGCCGCCCAGCAGACCGCGCTGGTCGGCCGGGACGCCTCGTTCAAGTCCGTGGTGGTCACCTTCGGCGGCGACCTGGTGCGGATCCACCCCCGGGTCACCTACGCGGCCCCCGGCGGCGAGGCCGAGCTCTTCGGCCTCTACTTCGCCGACGCGGGCCAGCACCTGGAGCACCGCCTGCAGATCGACCACGACACCCCGCACTGCCGCTCCAACGTGGTCTACAAGGGCGCGCTGCAGGGCCAGGACGCGCACGCGGTCTGGGTCGGCGACGTGCTGATCCGCGCCGCCGCCGAGGGCACCGACACCTACGAGCACAACCGCAACCTGGTGCTCACCGACGGCGCCCGGGTCGACTCGATCCCGAACCTGGAGATCGAGACCGGCGAGATCGTCGGCGCCGGCCACGCCTCCGCCACCGGCCGCTTCGACGACGAGCAGCTCTTCTACCTGCAGTCGCGCGGCATCTCGCAGGAGGAGGCGCGCCGCCTGGTGGTGCGCGGCTTCTTCGCGGAGCTGGTGCAGCAGATCGGGGTCGCCGAGCTCCACGACGCCCTGATGGAGAAGATCGAGGCCGAGCTGGCGGGCGTGGCATGAGCGAGCGAGCCGGCGGCGCCGCGTACGTCCGCGTCTGTTCGCTCAACGAGCTGGGCGAGGACTCGCCCAAGCGCGTCGAGCTGGGCGGCGGTCTGGCGATCTCGGTCGTCCGCACCGGTGGCGAGGTGTTCGCGATCAACGACATCTGCTCGCACGCGAACGTCTCGCTCTCCGAGGGCGAGGTCGAGGACTGCCGGATCGAGTGCTGGCTGCACGGTTCCGCGTTCGACCTGCGCACCGGAAAGCCCTCGGGGCTGCCCGCCACCCGGCCGGTCCCCGTTTACCCCGTAAAGATCGAAGGGGACGATGTGCTCGTCTCCGTCACCCAGGAGTCCTGAGCATGGCAACCCTTGAAATCCGCGACCTGCACGTCTCCGTCGAGACCGAGAGCGGTCCCCGTGAGATCCTGCGCGGCGTCGACCTGACGGTCAAGCAGGGCGAGACCCACGCCATCATGGGCCCCAACGGCTCCGGCAAGTCCACCCTGGCCTACACCCTGGCCGGGCACCCGAAGTACACCGTCACCGGTGGCGAGGTGCTGCTCGACGGCGAGGACGTGCTCGCGATGTCGGTGGACGAGCGCGCCCGGGCCGGCGTCTTCCTGGCCATGCAGTACCCGGTCGAGGTCCCCGGCGTCTCGGTCTCCAACTTCCTGCGCACCGCGGCCACCGCGATCCGCGGCGAGGCCCCCAAGCTGCGCACCTGGGTGAAGGAGGTCAAGGAGGCCATGGCCACCCTCCAGATGGACCCGGCCTTCGCCGAGCGCAACGTCAACGAGGGCTTCTCCGGCGGCGAGAAGAAGCGCCACGAGATCCTCCAGCTGGAGCTGCTCAAGCCGAAGATCGCGATCCTGGACGAGACCGACTCCGGCCTGGACGTCGACGCGCTGCGCCAGGTCTCCGAGGGCATCAACCGGGTCACCGCCTCCGGTGAGGTCGGCACCCTGCTGGTCACGCACTACACCCGCATCCTGCGGTACATCAAGCCCGACTACGTTCAC
Organism: Kitasatospora sp. NBC_01287; assembly: GCF_026340565.1. Classification (NCBI taxonomy): domain Bacteria; kingdom Bacillati; phylum Actinomycetota; class Actinomycetes; order Kitasatosporales; family Streptomycetaceae; genus Kitasatospora; species Kitasatospora sp. NBC_01287. The sequence goes on along the minus strand of NZ_JAPEPB010000001.1, from coordinate 2,864,585 downwards.
GTCTTCTCGGCCGGCCGGATCGTCGAGTCCGGTGGCGCGGAGCTGGCCGACAAGCTGGAGAACGAGGGCTACGAGGCTTACGTGAAGGGCGGCGCTTCCGAGTGACAACCATTCATCCCGGCTCGACGCTGGCCGGCCTGCTCGACACCGACGCGATCCGCAAGGACTTCCCGATCCTGCAGCGGGTGCTGCACGACGGCAAGCCGCTGGTCTACCTGGACAACGCGGCCACCTCGCAGAAGCCGCGGCAGGTGCTGGACGCGCTCAACGCGTACTACGAGCGGCACAACGCCAACGTCCACCGCGGTGTCCACGTGCTGGCCGAGGAGGCCACCGCGCTGTACGAGGGCGCCCGGGACAAGGTCGCGGCGTTCATCAACGCGCCGAGCCGGGACGAGGTGATCTTCACCAAGAACGCCTCGGAGTCGCTCAACCTGGTCGCCAACATGCTCGGTTGGGCCGACGAGCCGTACCGCGTGGACGCGGACGCGGAGATCGTCATCACCGAGATGGAGCACCACTCCAACATCGTGCCGTGGCAGCTGCTCTCGCAGCGCACCGGCGCGAAGCTGAAGTGGTTCGGGCTGACCGACGAGGGCCGGCTCGACCTGTCCAACATCGAGCAGCTGATCACCGAGAAGACGAAGATCGTCTCCTTCACGCTGGTCTCCAACCTGCTGGGCACCGTCAACCCGGTCGAGGCGATCGTGCGCCGCGCCCAGGACGTCGGTGCGCTGGTGCTGATCGACGCCTCGCAGGCCGCGCCGCACATGGTGCTGGACGTGCAGGCGCTGGAGGCCGACTTCGTCGCCTTCACCGGCCACAAGATGTTGGCGCCCACCGGCATCGGCGTGCTCTGGGGCCGCCAGGAGCTGCTGGAGGACCTCCCGCCGTTCCTCGGCGGCGGCGAGATGATCGAGACCGTCACCATGGGCTCGTCCACCTACGCCCCCGCGCCGCACAAGTTCGAGGCCGGCACCCCGCCGATCGCCCAGGCGGTCGGGCTCGGCGCGGCCATCGACTACCTGTCCAACGTGGGCATGGCGAAGATCGCCGCGCACGAGCACGCGATCACCGAGTACGCGGTCACCCGCCTGCAGGAGATCCCCGACCTGCGGATCATCGGCCCGCGCACGGCCGTGGACCGCGGCGCCGCGATCTCCTTCGTGCTCGGCGACATCCACCCGCACGACGTCGGCCAGGTGCTGGACGAGCAGGGCATCGCGGTGCGGGTGGGCCACCACTGCGCGCGCCCCGTCTGCCTGCGCTACGGAATTCCGGCGACCACCAGGGCGTCGTTCTACCTGTACTCGACGCCGGGCGAGGTCGACCAGCTGATCGACGGCCTGCACCACGTCCGCAACTTCTTCGGCTGAGGGGTGACGGCGCCATGAAGCTCGACTCCATGTACCAGGAGATCATCCTGGACCACTACCGCAACCCCCACGGCAAGGGGCTGCGCGACGGTGACGCCGAGGTGCACCACGTCAACCCGACCTGCGGGGACGAGATCACCCTGCGGGTGCGGCTCGACGGGACGGTCGTCGCGGACGTCTCCTACGAGTCGCAGGGCTGCTCGATCAGCCAGGCCAGCGCCTCGGTGCTGAACGACCTGGTGGTCGGCAAGCCGGTGGGCGAGGCCCAGCTGATCCAGCAGGCCTTCCTGGAGCTGATGCAGAGCAAGGGCCAGGGCGAGGGCGACGAGGAGGTGCTGGAGGACGCGGTCGCGTTCGCCGGCGTCTCCAAGTACCCCGCCCGGGTCAAGTGCGCGCTGCTCAGCTGGATGGCCTGGAAGGACGCCACCGCGAAGGCGCTCGCCGAGCAGCCGGCCATCAACAACTGACGAGGACCGATTGAGCATGAGTGACACCGAGGCCGGCACCCCGGCCCCCCAGACGGACGGCGAGGCGGCCGCCCAGGCCGAGGGCCCGACCGTCATCGTCGGCACCACCGCCGGCACCGTCTCCGTCGAGGACCTCACCGAGGCCCTGATGGACGTGGTCGACCCCGAGCTGGGCATCGACGTGGTCAACCTGGGCCTGATCTACGGCATCCACATCGACGAGTCCGATGTGGCCACCATCGACATGACGCTCACCTCGGCGGCCTGCCCGCTGACCGACGTCATCGAGGACCAGGCCAAGACCGCCACCGACGGCCTGGTCCAGGACCTGCGGATCAACTGGGTCTGGATGCCGCCGTGGGGCCCGGACAAGATCACCGATGACGGGCGCGAGCAGCTCCGGGCGCTGGGCTTCAACGTCTGAGGTTCGTGGCGTGTCAACCTGCTGCCGCGTGGATCGCTCCTTCGGGGGAATGATCCACGCGGCAGCGGTGTGTCCGCCTGTCCTGGGCGAAGCTGGCGGTCGTGACCAGGGAGGGAGTGGCGAGCCTGGGAGTTCGGCGAGCTGGTGCGCTTGCCCGAGCCCTTCGGCGTCGACATCCCCGCCGATCTCTGGCGCCCCTGGTCCGCCTGAGCCCGCCGTGGTCAGTCGGCCAGGTGGGCGATGATCCGCTCGTTCAACGCGGCGCGGTCCCGCACCAGGTTGAGGCTGACCAGGAGGCGTTGCTCGGTCAGCGGCAGCAGGACGGGGGCGGCGAGCGGGACGGCGATCAGCTTGAGGTGGAACTCGCCGAGGCTGGTGCCGGTGCGCTCCTCGTGGGCGCGGACGGCGCCGGCCAGCTGCGGGCGGCCGCGCTCGCGGGCGAGGTCGGCGAGGGTGCGCTTGTGGCCGGCGGTCCAGGAGCGCAGGGTCTCCTCGTTGGCGTCGACGATCTCGCCCAGCACGCCGCCGGGCGACATCGGGCCCTCCGCCTCGCCGCGGGTGGCCACGGCCCACCAGGAGCGCCACTCGGCGATGAGTGCCTCGGTGGCGGCCGGCGGCCGGTCGAGCACCAACTGGGGCGGGGAGTCGATGGTGAGGAGCGCCTCGGTGGGAGTCGGGGGCGGGTCGGCCGGCCGGAGCGCGGCGCGGATCGCGAGGGCGGCGGCCGCCGGGGCGGAAGTGCCCAGGGACACGGACCAGGGGATGCCGTTCTTCAGGTGCACGACGGGCCTTTCGCGCGGGTGGGGAACGGGCGGGCGCAGCTGACTGTACGTCAGCTGCGCCCGTCGGCAACTCATTTGCTCCCGGCCCTGGTTGGACCGCCGACTCGGGCCGGCTCAGGCCCGCTCGCGCCGCAGTACCGCCCCCGCGAGCCCCACGCAGGCGGCCGCGGCGAGCACCGCGAAGCCGCTGACGGCGGGGAGCAGGCCGTAGTGCTGGGAGAGCGCGCCGACCGCCACGATGGGCAGTGAGCTGCCGAGGTAGACGATCACCCACAGGGCGCTCATCTCGCTCGCGCGCCGCGCCGGGTCCATGGCGGCCACCGCCGTGGTGAAGAGCGAGCGGAAGGCGATGCCCTGGCAGGCGCCGCCGAGCACGCTGCCGGCGAAGAGCAGCGCGGGCTGGTGGGCGTACTCCGCGGTGACCACCAGGGTCAGGCCGAGGGCGAGGCCGGTCATGCCCAGGGCGATGACGCGGCGGTCGCGGGTCGGCGGCACCAGCAACTGGGCCAGGGCGGAGGAGCCGAGCAGCAGCGCGGCGACCACGGCGCCGACCATCCGGGAGTGGGTGTGCAGCAGGCCGGCCGAGAACGCGGGGGCCAGGCTCAGGTAGACGCCGAAGACGGCGTAGGAGACGAAGCCGGTGCCGGCCGCGAGCAGGAAGGCGCGGCGGCCCTGGGCGGGCAGCACCAGGCGGCGCGGGCGCAGGTGCAGTGGTGCGGTGATCCGCGGCGGCGCGTCCTGCGGGCGGCGCGCGCCGGGCATCCGCGGGTGCACCAGGGCCAGCGGCACGCAGAGCACCAGTAGCGCCAGCGCGTGCACCAGGAACGGGGTGAGCAACGGGTGCGCGCCGCCGGCCAGCGAGGCGCCCACCACCGGGCCGAGCGCGACGCCGCCGGCCGAGCAGGCCAGGGTGAGCTTGGCGGCCAGCGTCGGGTGGTCGGGCAGCAGGTCGCCCAGCGCGGCGCCGGCCGCGCCGGTGGCCAGTGCCACCGCGATGCCCTGCACGGCACGGCCCGCGGCCAGCTGGCCGAAGGAGTCGGCGGTGGCGAAGATGGCGTCCCCGCTGGCGGCCAGGCAGACGGCGGGCAGGATCAGCGCGCGCCGCCCCAGCAGGTCCGACCAGTGGCCGACCGCGGCGAGCACCGGGACCAGGGCGAAGACGTAGACGGTGAAGAGCAGCGTGGTGTCGAAGGCGGTCAGGCCCAGGCGCTGCTGCAGCAGCGGGTAGACCGGAGTGGCCAGGTTGGCCCCGATCAGCAGCAGTAGCAGGGCGGCGGCGCAGAGGCCGACGCGGATGCCGCGCAGGGCGTTCCAGCGGCTGACGGCCGCCAGCTGGAGCTGGGTCCGTGGGGCGAGCTCCAGGGGGAGCAGGGCCTCCGAGAGCCGGGTGCCGGTGAGCTGCGCGGTGGGCAGGCCGGAACCGGCAGGGGAGAGGTCCGCCATGGCAGGGGTCTCCTGTGGCCGGGCGCCACCGCGGGTCGGCATGCGTCGCCGACGCGCCCGTCCGGTGGCGCTGTGGTGGTGGCCGTGGGTGCGGGAGAACCGTGGTGGAGCGGGGTGTGCTGTGGTGCGCCGGGCATCGTTGCCCAGGCGTGACCGCGCGCGGGGTGTGCACGGGGTCGAGAGGAAGGATACGGGGTGGTGCGGCAACGGCGTACACGGGTGGCGCGCGCCCCCCGTAGGTCGGACGCTGCCGCGGGCTCGGCCGATACGCTGATCGCAACGCTGATTGCAGTATGCAGCCCCGATCCTCGCTAGGAGCTCGCGCCTGATGGCCGGACGACGCCGCAAGAACCCTGACCACCCGTCGGCGACCGGGCCGGACGCGCTGCCCGGAAGTGAGAGTCTGCTGCCCGCCGACTTCGAGCTTGCCGACCTCTACGGCGCGCACGGATCCGATCCGGAGGAGGACCTGGACGACCTCTCGGTGCTGGTCCCGCCCGTGCGCCTGCTGCCCGAGGCGGAGCTGGCGGCGGCCGCGCTGGCCGTGCCGCTGATCGACCGCGCGGTGAAGCTGGCCCGCTGGAGCGCGCCCACCCGCCCGGTGGACGAGCTGGGCGACCTGCTGGACGCCGACCGCGAGGAGGCCGCCCGGTTCCTCGGCCTGGCCCCGGCCGAGGGCGAGGTCGCCGAGGAGGCGGTGCTGGAGGCGATGCGGGCCTGGTCGCTGGCCGGCGACCTGGAGCTGGTGCTGGTCGCCCACGACGAGGCGGGCAACCGCGCGGCGGCTCCCAGCCAGGAGCTGGCCCCGGTGGAGGCCGGCGACCCGGAGGCGGTGCTGGAGCTGTGGCTCTCCGCCGCCGATGTGATCGCGGAGCTGGCGGTCGAGATCGAGCCGCTGGACGCCGAGCCGGACGCCGGCGAGCGGGCCGACGACGAGCGGGCCGAGGAGCTGCTCGCGCAGTTCGAGGAGGTTCAGGAGGAGGCCGCCGAGCTGCTGGACGAGGCGCTGCAGGTCCTCTACGAGACCACCGCCTTCGCCGAGCCCGGCCAGGAGACGGTGCCGCTCGGGGTGCTGGCCGCGCTGCTGGTGGTGCCCGAGGGCGAGGAGCCGGACGAGGAGATGCTCGGTGACATCACCGACGTGATGGTCGCCCTGGACCCGATGCTCGCCGATCTGGCCGAGATCGGGCTGCTGGAGTACCAGCCGATCGACCCGGACCTCTTCGACGAGGAGGAGGCGGAGCTCGGCGCGGAGGAGGCGGCCGCCCAGGACGCCGAACGGGCCCTGGACGAGGCCGAGGCCGCCCGGTTCGGCCTGGTCAGACTCACGCCGCTGGGCCAGTACGGGATCCGCCAGTGGCTGCTGGACGACGGCTTCGAGGCGCCGCTGATCGGCGAGCTGGCCACCGGCGACGCGGCCGCGCTGCTCGGCGGCATCGCCGAGGCCGCCAATGTGCTGCCCGAGCAGGAGATCCGGGTCTGGCTGGCGGACCGCGAGCCGCTGCCCGCCGCCCGCGAGCTGCTGGCCGCCGCCCGCGGCACCGACCGCACCGCGCCGCTGCGCCGGATGCTCGCCCAGCTGGCGCTGGGGGAGCTGGGCGAGGCCGCCGAGCCGGCCGCCCGCGAGGTGCTGGAGGATCCGGAGCTGGGCGGTGGCGCGCGGGCCTGGCTGGTCTCGCGCGGGGCCGCGGACGTGCCCGCGCCGAACCGCTCGATGGTGCTCTGGACCACGGTGGACACCTTCGCCGCCCAGCTGCTGGACGGCGAGGGTGACGCGGAGCTGCTGCGCGAGCTGATCTCCGGCATGCCGGTGACGGACAACCCGGCGAGCTTCTTCGGCGAGCTGTGGCGGGTCGACCACCCCTACACCGCGCAGGTGCTGGAGGCGGTCGGCGAGCTGCACCTGGACCGCCAGGTGGCCAAGGAGGCCCGCAAGGCGGCCTTCAAGGCGCGGTCGCGGCAGTAGGCGAGGTCACGGCAGTGTCACGCCAGTAGGTGGGCCGCGCGGCTCAGTCGGTGGGCCGCGCGGCGAGGTGGCGGCGCAGCCCGCGCAGGCCCGAGCGCATCATCAGCGCGTGGTTGGCCAGGAAGAACGGGCGCCCGGGCCGCGCGAAGAGCCGCATCAGCGTGGCCCCGCCGCTCACCTCCTCCTCGAAGACGGCCAGGCTGCCCCGGGCGCCGTCGGGCGCGACCGTCCACCGGGACCAGCCGACCAGGTCCCCGGTCAGCTCGGCCTCCAGCACCCCGCCGCGCCCGGCGGGGTGCTCGTCCTGGCGCCGCTCCCGGGCGGTCAGCAGCAGCTCGTAGGGCAGCACCGAGCGGATCCGCAGCCGCCCGGTGCGGTCGTCCAGCCGGCTCACCTCGCGCACCTCGCGCCACCAGCGCGGGTAGTGCTCGACGTCGCGCAGCGCCCGGTAGACGGTTCGGGGCGGCGCGGGCAGCTGCCAGTTGCTGGTGAGGTGGTAGCGGTTGGACTCCATACCCGTGATTACGGGAGAACGAGCTGTCCCGTTCCGCTGAAGGCGAAACCGGGGGCGTGCGCCAGCTCCCACAGGTGGCCGTCGGGGTCCTCGAAGTAGCCGCTGTAGCCGCCCCAGCTGGTGGCCTTAGGCGGCTTGACCACCGAGGCGCCGGCGGCCACGGCCGCCGTCATCGCCTCGTCCACCGCGCGCTCCGACTCCAGGTTGATCCCCATCGTCACGCCGCGGAAGGCGGGCTCGCCGATCGGGGGGATGCCCGCGTCGGCGGCCAACTCGTCGGCCGGGAAGAGGCCGAGCACCGAGTCCGCGGTGCGGAACCAGACGATCTCCGCGCTGGAGGCCGAGGCCCGCGGCCAGCCGAGCGCCTCGTAGAACGCGCTGCTGCGGGCCAGGTCGGCGACGCCGAGGGTGATGATGCTGATCCGGGCGGGCACCGCGCCGCCGCCGGTGTTGGTGGTCGTCATGCCGCTCAGCGTAGGCAGCGGCACCCACAAGATAGGGCCGATCCGCGCGTGGCGGGCCGGGAGCGGGTATCTGCCAACCGTACGAGGGAAGCTGATGGCCCAGCAGGTCGCGCGCCCGTATCGTGGGCGAACGCGGTCCGCCGACCGGGCTCCCCGGCTCGCGGCGACCGCGGACCGAACGACGGCGAACCCCGGGGGTGCGGCGAAGGTGACGATCAGCAGCGGCAGTTGGGCCGCTGAGCCCGATGACGTGGCCGTGCCGCCCGGCGCCGGGAGCGCATCAGGGCCCGGAGCAGGGCCCGGAGCAGGGCCCGGCAGCTGCTCGGTGGCCGAGCACGCCGAGCAGGCCGAGCACGCCGACGAGGAGTACCGCGCGCAGCAGGAGCGGCACGTCCGCCAGGTCTTCGCGGAGCTGGAATTCCCGCTCTACGCCGTGGACCGGGCCGGCCACGGCGCCCGGAGCGGTGACCGGGCGCCCGGTGCCGGCGCCGACAGCGACGCGATGAGCGGCTACGAGGCCCACAACGGCGAGATCACCTGGATCGAGCTGCGCTCCGGCGACTGGACCTCGCTGGAGGGCCCGTACGTCACCGTGCGCACCTACCAGCCGGGGGTGGAGCGCTACGCCCCGCTGCCCGAGCTGGAGGAGCTGGTCGAGCGCGAGCGGGACCGGGTCTACGAGCAGCTCGGCATCGACGAGGGGGACAGCCCCGGCCGGGTGCGCGCGCTGCGCGAGTGGATCAGCGTGATGGGCGAGCCCACGGCGGTGCAGTTGCACGAGGAGAGCGGCGCGGGCAGCGGCACGGCCGCCAGGGCCCGCACGGTCTGGGCGGGCAAGCTGCTGCTCCACGGCTCGGTGGTGCTGGTCTGCGGCCGCGGCGTCGACCCCGCCGACATCGAGCTGGAGCAGCTGGCCGACCCGGAGCACGAGCGCTTCACGGTGGGGCGCACCGAGCTGCTGCGCCAGGTGGCCGAGCGCCGCCGGCACCGCCTGGCCCGGCTGCAGCGCAGCCACCTGGCGCTCACCGGGCTGGACGCGCACCGGGCGCTGCTGGAGTTCAGCGTGGAGCGCGCGCTGGCCCACCAGGCGTACCGGCTCTCCCGCGGCCGCACCCGGATGCCGCGCCGGCTGCGGGTCGCCGAGCAGCCCGAGCAGTGGGAGGCCGCGGTGCGCCAGCAGATGCACTACGCCTCGGAGAGCTATCCGGAGGCCTACGCTGCGGTCGGCTCGATGGTCGGGCAACTGCTGCTGCTGGCCGAGCGCGCCGACTGGCTGGTCGGCGGCACCGAGGGGCGGGCCGCGCTGGAGGAGGTGATCCGCTACACGGCCTTCGCCAGCCAGGTGCCCAGCCTGCCCGCGCAGCGGGCCTGGGAGCAGCTGGCCCGCAGGCGCTCGGCCACCGACCAGGAGCCGGCCGCCGCGGAGGAGCTGGAGTCGGCCGAGCAGGCCTGGCTGGGGGCCTGGGAGCAGTGGCGCCAGGAGCGCGGGCGCGGGCGCTGAGCGGGCAGTGAGCCGTGGGGGCCAGCGGGCCATGGGGGCAGACGGGGCGGTGAGAGCCGGTCGGGCGGTCAGGCGTCGCCGTGCGGCTGCTCCTCGGCGGGCAGCCGCAGCTGGAGCATCGCCAGCAGCCGCTGCTGGGGCTGGGCCAGGTCGATCCCGGTCAGCTGCTCGGCCCGGCGCACCCGGTAGCGCAGCGTGTTCGGGTGGATGTGCAGGGCCTGCGCCGCCACCCGCACCTCGCCCAGCGCGTCCAGCCAGGCGAGCACCGACTCGGCCAGCCTGGTGCCGTGCCGCCGGTCGTACCCGGTGAGCGCCGCCAGGCGCGGGTCGCGCAGCGCCGGCCGCTCCTGGAGCAGCGCCAGCACCTCGCTGAGCAGCACCTCCGCCTGCACGTCGATCAGCGCGGCCACCTCGGGCACCACGCCGCCGCGCCCCATCGCGTCCAGGATCCGGTCGGCCTGCGCGCGGGAGGCGGGCACGGCCGCCAGGCCCGGTTCGGTGCTGCCGATCGCGGCCCGCAGCGCGACGCCCAGGTGGTCCTTCGCCGCGTCCACCACCTCCTGCGCCCAGGCCCGCACGGTGGTCATCGGCAGGCCGGCGGGCAGCTCGGGCAGCAGCACGTAGACCCGGTTGTCGATCGGGGCCAGCAGCGCGCCGCGGTGCCGGGCGGCGGTGTGCACCGAGATCAGGCCGGTCACCTCGGTGCGGTTCAGGTCGGCGCCGACCGCGGCGTAGGCGAGCACGGTGGCGGGCCGGTGCTGGTGCAGCCCGAGGTGGGTGGCCAGCGACTGCGGCCCGGTGCTGCCCTCCAGCAGGCCGGTGAGCAGGGTCTGGGTCAGCCGGACGTCGGCCGAGACCTCGCGGCGGCGGCGCACCAGCTGGCCCGCCGCCACCCGGGCCGCGCCGATCAGCGCCTGCTCGGCCTGCTCGGCCAGCGGCCGCGGGCCCTCCTGCACCCAGATGGTGCCCAGCGGCTGGGCGCCGGCCCTGATCCCGATCGCGAGCCTGCGGCGCAGGCCCAGCTCGGGGTGCGGCTCGACCGCGATCACGCTGTCCGAGCTGCGCAGGTGCTGGAAGATGCCCCACTCGCGGAGCTTGGACAGGTACGGCTCGGGCCCCTGCCAGCCCAGGATGGAGAGCCGCCGCAGGTCGTCCACCTCGTCCGAGTCGGCCGAGCGGGAGTAGGCGAGCACCCGGCTGGAGGTGTCCTCGATCGAGACGATGCCGCCGGTGAGCACCGCGGTGGTCTGGGCCAGCGAGAAGAGGTCGCCGGCGCCGCCGGTGGGGAGCACGCCCTCGGCGCTCTCCGGCGCGTCCGGGCCGTTGATCACCGCGCGGGCCAGCGCGTCCAGGTGCTCCCAGCGGGTCTCGCTGCGCACCGAGAGCAGCGCCACGCCCGCCTCGGTGGCGGCCTCGCGCAGCGCGTCGGCCTGGCCCGGGGCGTCCAGCTTGACGGCGACGGCGGCCGCCTTGGCCCGCCCGGCGGCGCGCAGCGCGGGCAGCGCGGCGCGGCCGCGGGCGCCGATCGCCAGCACGAGTTCGCCGGGGTTGGCGGTGGCCGGGTCCTCGGGGTCGAGGATCGCCACGTCGCGCACCGGGACGTCCAGGCCGGCGGGCGCGGCCTGCAGTTCGACCAGTGGCTCGCCCAGCGACATCAGCAGTCGGCGCAGCGGCAGGCCGGGGGTGGACGGCGGCGGACCGGGGGTGGACGGCGGGAGGCCGGGGGCGGTCATCCAGGCCTCCTTCGTCCGCTCGGACAATGTCGTACGCACGACTTTAGCTGTGCGGACAGCCGGTACGGACGGCGTGTGCGGACAGCCGGTGCGGACAGCCCGTGCGGACAGTCCGTGCGGACACGGTACGGAACTGAATAGTTGACACTGACTAGTTAGAGCTGGATAGTCAGTACTGACCACAGAGAGAGGTACGCAGTGGCGAAGCGACGCGCGGTGGCCAACCCCTTGGCCCTGGCCGTCATGGCGGAACTGGTGGTGGAGCCCATGCACCCGTACGAGATGGGACGCCGGCTCAAGGAGCACGGCAAGGAGCGGACCATCAAGTACAACCGCAGCTCGCTCTACATGGTGGTGGAGCAGCTGCGGAAGGCCGGGTTCGTCGCCGAGCAGGAGACCGTGCGCGACACCCAGCGGCCCGAGCGCACCGTCTACGCGCTCACCGAGGCCGGCCGGGGCGAACTCGGCGACTGGATGCGTGAACTGGTCGCCGATCCGCAGGCGGAGTACCCCAAGTTCGGGGTGGCGCTCTCGCTGCTGGCCATCGTGCCGCCGCTGGAGGCGGCCGAGCTGCTGGGCCGCCGGCTGGCGGCGCTGGGCGAGCAGCTCGCGGACGTCCGCGAGCAGCTGCGGATCGGCGCCGAGCAGCAGGTCCCCTGGATCTTCCTGATCGAGGAGGACTACCGGCTCGGCGTGCTGGAGGCCGAGGAGCGCTTCGTCACCAACCTCATCGAGTCGGTCGAGCGGCCGGACTACGTCCGCTACTGGCGGGACTTCTTCGAGAAGCCCTAGAGAGGCCCTGGCCCGCACAGGTCCTGGGCGCATCCGAACTGACTGGGGGTCAGTGGAACCATGGTGAACGCGACGGGAACGCACGGCACGAGGACGGCGCTGGTGGTCGGGGGTGGCATCGCGGGGCCCGCGATGGCACTGGCGCTGCACAAGGCGGGCATCCGGGCCACGGTCCTGGAGGCCTACCCCACCACCGCGCAGGGGGTGGGCGGCGCCTTCATGATCGCGCCGAACGGGCTGGCCGCGCTGCGGCTGCTCGGGCTGGACGAGCAGGTGCGCGCGATCGGCCAGCCGATCCAGCGGATGCTGATGGACGATCCGAACGGCCGCCGGATCGCCGAGTTCGGCGGGGTGCCCGGACTGCCGCCGGGCCTGGCGATGTGGCGCACCGACCTGTACGCCGTGCTGGAGCGGCGGCTGCGCGAGGTGGGCATCACGGTCGAGTACGGCAAGCGGCTGGTCGACGTGGCCGAGCGGCCCGACGGGGTCACCGCGCACTTCGCGGACGGCACCAGCGCCGAGGGCGACGTGCTGATCGGCGCGGACGGCGTCCGCTCCACCGTGCGCACGCTGATCGACCCGGCCGCGCCCGGCCCGCGCAACACCGGACTGATCGGGCTGGGCGGCCTCAGCGGGCACACCCTGAGCGGCCCGGCGGCGCGCACCGACACGATGCACTTCGCCAACGGGCGGCAGGCCTTCTTCGGCTGGTGGGCGCTGCCCGGCGGCGGCACCGCCTGGTTCAGCAACGTGAAGCGGGCCGAGGAGCTGACCGCCGCCCAGGCCCGCGAGACGCCCGCCGCCGACTGGCTGGCCCGGCTGCGCGAGCAGCACGCGGGCGACCACCCGGCCGCCGAGATCCTGCGGGGGGTCGCGCCCGAGCAGCTGGTCAACGTCGGCTCGCTGCACATCATGCCCAGGGTGCCGCGCTGGCACCGCGGCCGGCTGGTGCTGATCGGGGACGCCGCGCACGCGCCCTCGCCCAGCTCGGGCCAGGGCGCCTCGCTGGCCGTGGAGGGGGCGGTCGAGCTGGCCCGCTGCCTGCGCGACCTGCCCGACCCGGCGGTGGCCTTCGCCCGCTACGAGTCGCTGCGCCGGGCCCGGGTGGAGAAGATCATCGCCCAGGCCGAGCGGAGCAACAACGAGAAGACCGCGGGCCCGGCGGCCCGGCTGATGCTGCGCCTGGTCGCGCCGGTCGCGGTGCGCACCTTCCTGCGGCCCGAGAAGATGTTCGGCCCGGTGCACCGCTACCAGGTCGACTGGGACCGGCGGCTGACCGCCTGAGGGCTGCCGGCCGTCTGGCCGTCGGACCGTCGGCCCGTCTGAGGGCGCGGGGCGGTCGTTCGTCCGTTCGTCCGGTCGGCGGTACATCCCCGCCTTCGTCCGTGTGGACAACTCCGAACGAACGACTTTAGCCGCCCGGCCAACCAAGTGGGCCGGGCGGCGGGCTTAACGTTCCTCCATGGCCCGCGTGTGACCCTCGCACTGGCCACCCCCACGACTCGAAGGAGAGCGCGCGCCTTATGGACGCTGTGACCCAGGTCCCCGCGCCGGTGAACGAGCCGGTCCACAGCTACGCCCCCGGCAGCCCGGAACGGGCCCGCCTGGAGGCCAAGCTGAAGGAGCTGGGGGGCCAGGAGCCCGTCCAGCTGACCATGACGATCAACGGTGAGCGCCGGATGGGCGCCGGCACCGAGATCCACGTCGTCCAGCCGCACAACCACGCGGCTCGGCTCGGTACCCTGCGCAACGCCACCCAGGGCGACGCGCAGGACGCCATCGACACTGCCCTGGCGGCCGCTCCCGCCTGGCAGGCGCTCTCCTTCGACTCGCGCGCCGCGATCTTCCTCAAGGCCGCCGACCTGCTGGCCGGCCCGTGGCGCGAGACGCTGGCCGCCGCGACCATGCTCGGCCAGTCCAAGACCGCGCAGCAGGCCGAGATCGACTCCTCCTGCGAGCTGATCGACTTCCTGCGCTTCAACGTGCACTTCGCCCGGCAGATCATCGCCGAGCAGCCGGTCTCCTCCGACGGCGTGTGGAACCGCAGTGACCACCGCCCGCTGGAGGGCTTCGTCTACGCGATCACGCCGTTCAACTTCACCGCCATCGCCGGCAACCTGCCGACCGCCCCGGCCCTGATGGGCAACGTGGTGCTCTGGAAGCCGTCCCCCACCCAGCAGTTCTCCGCGCACCTGCTGATGGAGCTGCTGGAGGAGGCGGGCCTGCCCAAGGGCGTCATCAACATGGTGACCGGCGACGGCCTGGCCGTCTCCGAGGTCGCGCTGAAGCACCCGGCGCTGGCCGGCATCCACTTCACCGGCTCCACCCCGACCTTCCAGCACCTGTGGCGCGAGGTCGGCAACAACATCGCCGGCTACCGCAGCTACCCGCGGATCGTCGGCGAGACCGGTGGCAAGGACTTCCTGGTCGCCCACCCCTCCGCCGACCCGGCCGTGCTGAAGACCGCGATGACCCGCGGGGCCTTCGAGTTCCAGGGCCAGAAGTGCTCGGCGCTGTCGCGCGCCTACGTCCCCGCGTCGATCTGGGCCGGGCTGAAGGACGAGTTCCAGGCCGAGGTCGAGGGCCTGACCATGGGTGACGTCACCGACCTGGCGAACTTCATGAGCGCCGTGATCGACGACCGCTCGTTCGCCAAGAACAAGGCCGCCATCGACCGCGCCCAGGCCGACCCGTCGGTCGAGGTGCTGGCCGGCGGCACCTACGACGACTCGGTGGGCTACTTCGTGCGCCCGACCGTGCTGGTCTGCTCGGACCCGGCGGCCGAGTACTTCCGCGACGAGTACTTCGGCCCGATCCTCGCCGTGTACGTCTACGAGGACGAGAAGTACGACGAGATGCTCGCGCAGATGGAGTCGGTCTCCTCCTACGGCCTGACCGGCGCGATCATCGCCCAGGACCGCGCCGCCGCCCAGGACGCGATGCACAAGCTGCGCTTCGCGGCCGGCAACTTCTACATCAACGACAAGCCGACCGGCGCGGTCGTCGGCCAGCAGCCCTTCGGTGGCGGCCGGGCGTCGGGGACCAACGACAAGGCCGGCGCCAAGCAGAACCTGGCGCGCTGGACCTCCACCCGTTCGGTCAAGGAGACCTTCGTCCCGCCGACCGACTACCGCTACCCGCACATGGGCTGACCGAGCCGCACTCCCCGGGGGCGGCGGCCCACCCTCACCGCCGCCCCCACCCTTTTCTGCCTCCCCCTGTACACCCCCACAGGAGTACCGATGCTCCGTTCCGCCCTCCTCGCCGCCTCCCGCTCGCCGCAGGTGCGCACCGTCGTGGAGAAGTTCCCGCCGACCCACGCGATAGTCGAGCGGTTCGTCGCCGGCGAACTGCTCGACCAGGGCATCACCGCCACCGACGAACTGGTCGCCACCGGCCGCAGGGTCACGCTCGACCACCTCGGCGAGGACACCAAGGACGCCGCGCAGGCCGCCGGCACCGCCGAGGCCTACGAGCTCCTGCTGGCCGCGCTCAAGGAGACCGGCCTCGCCGCCAACGCCGAGGTCTCGGTCAAGCTCTCCGCCGTGGGCCAGTTCCTGCCGGTGGACGGCGAGAAGATCGCGCTGGAGAACGCCCGGCGGATCTGCGAGGCCGCGGCCGACGCGGGCACCACGGTCACCCTGGACATGGAGGACCACACCACCACGGACTCCACGCTGGGCATCGCGCGCGAGCTGCGCGCCGACTTCCCGTGGCTGGGTGTCGTGCTGCAGGCCTACCTGCGCCGCACCGAGGAGGACTGCAAGGAGTTCGCCGCGGCCGGCTCCCGGGTCCGGCTGTGCAAGGGCGCCTACAAGGAGCCGGAGTCGGTCGCCTTCCAGGGCAAGCACGACGTCGACCTGGCCTACGTCCGCGCCCTCAAGGTGCTGATGGCGGGCGAGGGTTACCCGATGATCGCCTCGCACGACCCCAACATGATCAAGATCGCCGGCCAGCTCGCCGAGTGGAACGGCCGCGCGCGCGACAGCTTCGAGTACCAGATGCTCTACGGCATCCGCCCCGAGGAGCAGCTGCGGCTGGCCGAGGCCGGCAACACCATGCGGGTGTACCTGCCCTACGGCCAGGAGTGGTACGGCTACTTCATGCGCCGGCTCGCCGAGCGTCCGGCGAACCTGGTCTTCTTCCTGCGGGCGATGGCTACCAGGGGCTGACGGAGCGTCAGTTCAGCTGCGGCGGAGTCGGATTCGGCTCCGCCGCAGTCGTCATATGCTGTGCCGATAGGCTGGCTTCGAAATCAACCAGGCAGTCGTAGAGCCTGCGTAGTCCTGCCCGTCTCCCGCCACTGACCACGCGTCCCCGCCCGGCCTCGGCCGAGCGGGGCGCTTCCGTGTGCCTGGGCAGCCGCTCGCAAGTTGTCGCAAGCTTCTGGCAAAGTGGTCGCTCAGCGTGCAAGCCTGAGCACAGAGATCGTCAACCAGCGACCGTGGAGGCCAAGATGGCACTGCACAAGCTTGGACAGGACCCGAATAGCCCTGATGGCAAGAGCCCGACGCTGTATTACGACGACGAGACCGACAACTACCTGATCCAAGGCTGGAAGGTGCTCGACCAAGAGCGGCTCGCACAGCTCGACCTGCCCGAGCACGAGACCGTGATCGAATACCCGAAGCGGATGATCCAGTTCTTCCCGGAGGTGAGCGGGTGATCGTGGTGCCCTCGATCGAGGACCTCATGGCCGCCTGTACGGCCTCGGCCGTACATCTGGAGATGCGCGACGGGTACATGCGAGATGACCCGCGGTTCATCGCCTGGCAGGAACACACGCTCGACCTGTCCGCGATGACCGAAGCAGAGCGTCCCTGGCTCGCGGTAGTCGCCTCGACCACCCAACGCGGTGTGGCGGTGTGTCGGGCCCGGATCGTCTCGGAACCCATCAGCGATTACGTCCGCTTCGAGCATGATCTCACCTCGGCCAACGAGGCCTCAGGTGAACTCGTACGCTGGTTGCCACGCCGACAAGCGACCAGCATCGCACTTCCCGGCAACGACTTCTGGCTGTTCGATGGCACCGTGCTGCTACTCAACCACTTCGATGGCGATGGCAACTTCATTGACCACGAACTGGTCAGGGATCCCGAAGTCATCAAGCTGTGCGCTACAGCATTCGAGGCGGTCTGGGGCCGCGCCATCCCGCACGAGGAGTACCGGCCGGTCTGACCGGTCACCATGATGTCTGCCGCCGGCTCGCCTTCCTCCGCCGTCCAACAGGCCAAGCAGGCCTTGGGCTTGCGCATGCGTGAGATCCGAAAGGACGGAGGACTCAGCGCGCGGGCGCTTGCACGGCTGGCCGGCTGGCACGAGTCCAAATGCTCGCGAATCGAACACGGACACACGATGCCGTCCGATGCAGACATCCGGGCCTGGACTCTGCACTGCGGCGTTCCCAGTCAGGCAGCAGATCTGATCGCTGCAGCCCGGGGTATCGATGGCGCCTACGTCGAGTGGCGCCGCATCGAGCGTCCCGGGCTGAAGCGTGCCCAGGAGGCCGTTCTGCCGCTTTTCGAGCGAACGCGGCGCTTCCGGGCTTACCAGTCCTGGGTGGTCCCAGGCCTGCTGCAGACGCCTGCGTACACTCGGGCGATTCTCGAGACGATCGTCGCGCTCCGCAGTGTCCACAATGACGTCGATGAGGCGCTGGCCGTCCGCATGGACCGCCAGAAGGTACTGCATACCGGCCACCATCGCTTCGCCGTCCTCATCGAGGAGTGGGTGCTGCGAACCGTCATCGGTGATGCAGACGTCATGACTGGCCAGTTCGGCCACCTCATCGCGATGGCTTCAACTCCTTCGGTCAGCCTCGGTATCATCCCGCTTGGTGCCAGCCGGGGTGCTGGATGGCCGGTCGAGTCCTTCACGATCTACGATGACGCACAGGTCAACGTCGAATTGGTCTCTGCTCATCTCACAGTCACGCAGCCGGGCGAGATCCATGAATACGTGCGCGCCTTCGCTGAACTGGAGGCGCTGGCTGTCTACGGTGCCGCAGCGCGGACCATCATCATGTCGGCGGTCAACTCGATCAGGTGACGGCTTGCAAGTTCGCGCACACTTGTGGTGCACGCCTCTGCGTCGTCTCTACCGTCGTCGCATGGCAGATCTCGTGGCTCCGCCGCAGCCCTCCGCCGGGCCGCCGCCTGCGGACACAGTCCTGACCTATGCGCAGCTGCACGAGCGGCAGTGCATCGCCTGCCCGGCGACTGTCGGACTGGCGGTGGCCGGGTACCGGACGGTCGACGGTCTGACCTGGGCCGTGGCGGCCTGCCCCGAGCATGTGGGGGAGGCGAGTTGATGGCCGCCGCTGACACTCGGCGCCCGGTCCTGCGCTCCGGCGCACTGACCTTCCTGCGGCGGTACGGGCTGCACCCGGACCCGGAGGGCTTCCTCGCGCATGGCTATGTCGACCTGTTCCTGGAGGCGTGGCGGGGCTCGACCGGCAGGCCGCTGGAACTCGCCACCTGGTGGGGGCTGTGGACGTGGCGCACGGACGACCTCCTCGACCGGGAGCTGCGCGAAGCCGACGCAGCGACGGTCAGGTACCTCGTCATGCGACTGCGTGAGGTCCTGGACGGCGACACGGCCGAGCTGGTCGAGGACCATCCTGCGGTGCGGGCGCTCGCGGACCTGGTCCGCTGGACCCGGCCGGCGATGCCGGGCGACTGGTGGGATCGGTACGCGTCCGAGCTGGAGGCCTGGATCCAGGCGGCGACCGAGAAACGGCAGGGCTTCGCGCGGGTGAGCCGCACGCCGACCCTGCGCCAGTACCTGACGCTGCGTCCGACCGACGGCGGGATGCTGCTGGCCGCGATGTGGACGGAGCTGGCCCTGGGTTGCGTCACCCCGCAGTGGCGGGGCCTGTGGATGCACCGGCTGCTCGACGCGTTCTCGGCGTGCGGCACCCTCGCGAACGACCTCGCGGCCGACGACGATGACCGCTTCACCGCGCAAGCCGCGCTGGTCGCGGCCGGGGTGCCCGAGGCGGAGGCTCTGGAGCGGGTGCGCGAGCAGTTGTCCGGTGAGCGGGCCCGCCTGTGGATCCTGATGACCGCCATTCGGCAGGACGCCGAACTCGGCGGCCCCGACGCGGCCTTCCCGGTCACGGCCGAACTCGCTCGCGCCCTCGACCATTTCGTGCGGGCCCTGGCGGAGTGGACGCGCACCAGCACCAGGTACCGGCCGCCCGACGGTCTGTGTGCCCGGCGGGGCGCGCGCCGCCGGCTCAGGTGAGGGGCAGCAGGAAGAGCGGGGTGGTGGTCGGGTGCGGTGAGCCGCCGGTGGGTTCCAGGGTCATGCCGACGCCGATGGCGCCGTGCGGGCCGCCGTTGAGCAGCAGGGTGCCGGTGGTGGTGGGGAGCAGGCCGGCGGGGCGCATGGTGCCCGCGTCGTCGAACCAGAGCTCGTAGACCCGTCCGGTGCCCGGGGCGGGCAGGCCCTGGGCGAGGAAGCCGGCCTGGTCCTGGCCCCGCGACCAGATGACGGTGCCGGTTCCTGAGCCGACCTTGGTGCTGGTGGTGCGGGCGTCGGGAGCGGCGAGCAGGCCACCGAGCCGCGCCTGCTGCGCCTGCAGTTGGCTGGTGCGGGCCGAGACGTCGTCGGCCCGTTGGTGCTGCTGGAGCGCGAGCCCGCCGAGGGCGGCGGCCAGGGCGAGGCAGGCGGCGAGCGCGAACCTGCTCCAGCGGCGGGTGCGGGGTGGTGCGGGGTGGTGCGGGTCGGGGTGGTGCGGGTCGGGGTGGTGCGGGTCGGGGTGGTGCGGGTCGGGGTGGTGCGGGCCGGTGGTCTCGGGTGGCAGTTGGCGCACGGTGCTGGTCGCCGCGAGCACCCGGGCGCGTAGCTCGGGCGGTGGGGTGACCGCCTCGGCCGCGCCCAGGCGGGCCAGCGTTCCGGTGAACTCGCGCACGTCGAGCGCGCAGGCCGGGCACTGCGCCAGGTGGCGTTCGAACGCCGCTCGCTCGTCCTCCGCCAGGGCGTGGGCCGCGTAGGCCCCGGCGAGGGTGTGGGCCTCGGCGTCGCCGGTCACGAACCCACCCCCAGGCAGTCGCGCAGCCGGATCAGCCCGTCGCGCATCCGGGTCTTGACCGTGCCGAGCGGGGCGCCGAGCAGTTCGGCGACCTGCTGGTAGGTGTAGCCGCGGTAGTAGGCCAGGGTGACCGATTCGCGCTGGAGCTCGGTCAGGGTGCGCAGGCAGCGTCGCACCTGCTCGCGCTCCAGCCGCCCCTCCACCTGCTCGGCGACCTCGTCGAAGAGCGGTGTGTGCTGCTGGGCGGCCTCGCGCTGATCGCGGTCGGCGGCCGCCTGGGCCGCCCGGACCCGGTCCACCGCCCGCCGGTGCGCCATGGTGAGCACCCAGGCCAGCACCTCGCCCCGCTCGGGCCGGTAGCGCGCGGCGGTGCGCCAGACCTCCAGCAGCACCTCCTGCGCCACCTCCTCCGACTGCGCCGGGTCGCGCAGCACCCGCCGCACCAGGCCGAGCACCGGGCCGGCGACCGCGTCGTAGAGCCGGGCGAAGGCGTCCTGGTCGCCGAAGGCCACCCGCGCCACCAGCTCCGGCAGGTCGGGTCCGCGCCGCTGCGGGCCGGAGAGGGGGACCGCGGAGCTCACCGCGTCACCACCGGCACACGGGGAGGGGCATTGGATCCTCCTGGAGGCGGGCGCGCGGCGGGGGCGGGCACGCGGCGTGGGGCGGACGGTCCGGGTGGGCCGTCCAGCTCCAGTCTCCCGCGCCGGCCCGGGCGCGCCCAGCCGGCGACCCGTTCAGCCGGCCGCCGGGGCCGCCCCCGCGAGCGGACGCGTCAGGTGCGGCTGCCGCACCCGCTTCACCCGGATCTCGTCGACCCCGAGCAGACCGAGCAGCGAGACCTTGGCCCGGCGCTGCTCCGGGTCGACCGTCAGGCCGTTCTCCCGGAGCAGGTCCAGCAGCAGCTCGGCGAGCGGCATCACCATGTGCCGTCCCCAGCAGCGCTCCGAGGAGTGGCCGAAGGGCAGGTAGCCGGGCGCGGTGTCCGGGTCCAACTCGTCCCAGCGCTCCGGGCGGAACTCGTCCGGCGCCTCCCAGAGCGCCGGGTCGCGCTGCGAGAGCAGCGGCAGGATCAGCACGTCGTCCGCCGTGCCGATCCGCGGGTCGATCTGCGGGAACTCGGGGCAGGCGCGGCGCAGCATGTTCCAGGACGGCGGCAGCAGCCGCAGCGACTCGTGGATGATGTTCCGGTTCGAGACCCCCTCGTCGAACGGCGCGCCGAGCCAGAGCGCGTTCGCGACCAGGGTGGAGACGGTGAAGCAGACCGGGGCCGCCGCCCGCCGGTACATGCCCATCGCGTAGCGCCGGTCCTGGTAGTTGGTGGCGTCGGCGACGAGGCCGGCCAGGGCGGTCCGCCCGGCGTTCGGCCCGGCGTTCGGCCTGGCCCGGCCCGGCAGCGCGGCGCCGGCCGCGATCACGGACCAGGTCAGCACCGTCGTCAGTTCGAGGTTGCGGCTCATCAGGACGCGCAGCCGGTAGGGGTCGGCGCCGAGGATGAGGTCCCGCAGGAACAGGTGCCCGGTGATCGGCCACGGCCCACTGAGGTCGACCCCGGTCGGCAGCGGCCTCTCCAGTGCCGCCCGCACGTCGCGGCCGACCGTCCGCATCACCGAGGAGGCTTCGGGCCGCGCGATCGAGCGCCCGTGCAGCGGCTTGAAGGTGGGCCGCTCCAGCTCGGTGGCCCGCCGCGCGGCGAGGATGCGGTCGGTGAGCTCGGGGCCGGCGATCCCGATCGTGTCGGGCTCCAGCCGGACCAGGTCCTTGCCCAGGTGGTCCCGGAGCAGGGCGGCGAGTCGCGGCGCGAAGACGGTGGTGCGCCCGTGCGCCGGGTGGGCGGAGGCGGGGTGGGAGGACGGCGACGGCATGGGGGTGCTCCGAGGGGTCTCCGGGCGGAAAGGCAGAGGGTCCGCGCTCGGCCGGGCGCCGATGAGGGCGACGTGCCGTGCGCGGACCCGGACCGATGCACAGCCGGCCAGGCCTGGGGAGCGGGCCGGAGGTGCGGGTGCGCCTAGTACCAGATGTACCAGGCGCTGGCCTTGAGGCTCTGGCGGCCGCGAACGGCGTTGCTGATGGCGAAGAGGACCTTCATGGGTGCATCTCCTTCCGGCGTGCGATGTGCGCTGTTCACCGGGGCTTTTCCCCGGTGAGAGGAGAAGCTAGTAAGGGGTGATCAACGTCCGTTCGACGCAGCATCTATGGAGTGGTGATCCGGGTCGGTGATCCGGGTCGGTGATCCGGGCGTCAGCCTGCTGCCGGCCGATCCAGCTGCTGCCGGAGTCGGTCGGCGAGTCCGCGACCTTGGCCGGCCGAGCGGTCCGCATGGCTGAGCGGTTGGGCTCACGTGGTGTTGCTAGGGCTGCGCCGGGATCCAGTGCACGGCGGTGGCGTCGTCGTGGAGTTTGAAGCGGGGCCAGCGGCGGCCTTGGGGGTCGTGCTGTTCGGCGGATCGGACGCGGTCGATCAGGGGGGTGGGGCCCTGTTCGTCGAGCAGGTCGAGGACTTGGGGCCAGGTGGCCTGGCGGTAGGCGTCCACGTAGTCGGCCACGCCGTCGCTGAAGAGGGAGACGGAGCGCACCTGGGCCGCCGGGAGGGTCCCGGTGACTGCCTCGGCGGCGCTGCGCGGGTCGGCGCCGGCGACCCAGTAGCCGGTGGGGGTGTTGCGGTGGTGGCGTTCGACGGCCATGTACGCGCGACGGGCGGCCGCGTGCTCCGGAGTGCCGAGCTGATGATGCGTCATGGCCTGCCACAAGGGCTGGAGTTCGGGGATCTGCTGGACCCGGCGGTCGCTCACCACGTGCGGGCCCTCGGCCAGGGCGAGGACGATGGTGGAGTCGTGCAGGGCGAGGTGGTCGAACCGGTCCTCGCGCTGCACGACGATGGCCACCGTCGAGGAGGGGGTGCCCGGGTCCGCGAGGTCGCAGGTGGGTGCGTGCAGCCGCGCGACCGCTTCGATCGCCTCGGCAAGCACGGTGGCGGGCGGCCGCTGCCGCGCGTCGAGCAGCCCGGCCAGGAGCTGGGCGCCGAGTTCCCGGACGTACCAGCGCACTCCGTGTACGCAGCCGCCGCCGTCCTCGCTGGGGCCGCCGGCGCCGTCCAGGAGGATCGCCAGCCCCGGGCCGAGGATCGCCAGGTCCTCGTTGGGGCGATCCGGCAGGGCGGGACGGGTCGCGAACGTGGCCTTCATGGCTCCCCCAGAAGTCGGACCGGTTGCTGACCCCAGTTCTACAGCGCGAACGAAATTCAACGCAAGAGAACATTTATCAACATCTGGTGCCTGGGAGTGCGAGGCGTGGCGACTCAGGGACGGTGCGGACGTTGCGGACGGGGCGGACGGGGCGGGTTGTGGCGGTCGGGCGCGTTCACCAGCGCACGGCTGTGAAGTCGACCTCCCGGGGCTGGAGTTCCCGGGTGCGGGCGGCCAACTGCCGCAGCCGCTGGGCCATCTCGGCGGCGGGGAGGTGGCGGCGGTCGCCGTGGCCCGGGAGCAGCCACTCGAAGCGCAGCTGGTCGGCGGCCCGGGTCAGGGAGCGGGCCAGCTCGGTGATGGAGTACCAGGTGACGCTGTCGGCCACTTCGAGGTCCGCGGTGGTGCGCGACCAGTAGAAGCTGTCGCCGCTGAAGCAGTACCGCTCGTCGGCGAGGTAGAGCACACTGCCCCGGGTGTGGCCGGGGAGGGGGAAGGCGGTCACGCCCGCGCCGATCTCCGCCGGGTCGGTGCCGCGGAGCACGCGGTCGGCGTCCGGGGCGGCGTCGAGGTCGCCCTCGTGGATCCAGAGCCGGGCGCCGAAGTGGTCGGCGTAGCGGCGGCCGTGCGCCGCGTGGTCGCGGTGGGTGAGCAGGACGTCGGTGACCGGGCCCAGGGCCGCGTAGCGGGCGGCCAGCGAGGCGCTCCAGCGCGGGGTGTCCACCATCATCGTGGTGCCGTCGGGCCGTCGCAGCAGGTAGGAGTTGGCCCCCGCGGTGTGCGTGGAGTTGTGTCCGCACAGGTGCACGGTGTCGTCCAGGGCCAGCGGGAAGGGGTCCGTGCCCGCGTCCAACCGCCCGCCTGGGGGGCGGATCGAGCGGGTGGGGCAGGCGTGCGCGGCGGCGTGGAGCTGCTGGACCTCGCTCCGGCTGCGCGGCCCGCGCAGGACGGCCGAGCGGCCGTCCACCTCGCCGATCAGGCCGGGGGCGAGCTGCCGGGCGACGTCGCAGTTCGTGCACCGCCCGTCCACCTGCCAGCCGTCCTCGAACCGCTCCTCCAGCCGCTCCTCCGGCCGTTCCTCGCTCATGGCCCGCTCCCTCCCTGCCGCGTCCGCCGGCGTGTTCGCCCGCCCTTCAGGGGTATCCCGCGCAGGGCTGATATTGGAAGGGGGTACGGGGGTTGTCCTTGTGGTGGGGCGCTGCTCTCGCGGGCGGGGGAAGGAGGGAGCGGCTCGGGGCACGGCGGGGCGGGCTCAGCCGGGGTCGGAGAAGGAGTGGTGCTCGTGCGCCACCTGCCAGCGGCCCCGCTCCTTGCGGAGTCCGACGGTCAGCCGCAGGCGGTTCTCCGGCTGCTCGGCGAGCTCCCGCGCGCTGCCGCAGCGCAGCAGGGCGTGGGCGTAGGCCACGTCGGCACCGGCGGTGACGTCGAGGGAGAGGAGGTCGAACGAGCCGCCTCGGGCCAGCGCGGCGAAGAACGGCGGCCACGTCGCGCGGTAGGCGTCGATGCCGCGGGCACCCTCGTACGGCGGGGGCACGTCGAACATCACGATGTCGTCCGTGTGGTCCGCCAGGACGCCGGCCAGGTCGCCCGCGCGCGCCGCCGCGAGCCACCGCTCGATCAGGGCCCGGATCTGTGCTTCGTCGTCGGTCAAGGCTCGGCTCACCATCTCTCGGTCGCACCGTCCGTCGGTCGCGCCGTCCGTCGGCCGCGTCGCGCGGGTGCTCGCGTCGGCCCCGCGGCTGGTGCGTGCGGGCTGCCTCCATTGTCGCCCGACGGCGCCGGGAGCATCCTGTTGTGACGTCCGGTGACTTCCTGGCGCGTCGGCCCCCTGCCCGTCTCGCGGGTGGACGGGACGGCCCGGCGGTGGTCGACGGCGAAGGACGCGGCGGCGGGCCGCCGGGCCCGTGCGCCCCGGTTACCCTCGTCCCCGTGCCAGCCTCACCCCCGCACCACGTCGCCGTCCTCGTGCTCGAAGGCGCGAAGCCGCTCGACGTCGGTATTCCCGCCCAGGTGTTCACGACCCGCGCGAGCATGCCGTACGAGGTGCGGGTGTGCGGCGCGGCGCCGGGCCTGGTGACCGGCGGCGACGGCCTGTCGTACGCCGTCGCCCACGGCCTCGACGCACTCGCGTGGGCCGACCTCGTCTTCGTCCCCGGCTACCGGCACCCGGACCGTGACGACCCGCCGCGGGCCGTCCTCGACGCGCTGATCGCCGCCCACGAGCGCGGCGCGCGGCTCGCCGCCATCTCGACGGGCGCCTTCGCGCTCGCCGCCACGGGCCTGCTCGACGGCAAGCGCGCCACGACGCACTGGCACTACACGCGGGCGCTGGCGGCGAAGCGTCCGCTCGTGCGGGTCGACGAGAACGTCCTGTTCGTCGACGAGGGCGACGTGCTGACGTCGGCCGGCGCCGCCTCGGGCATCGACCTGTGCCTGCACATCCTCCGCGGCGACCTGGGGGTCTCCGCGTCGAACCACGCGGCACGGCGCCTGGTCGCCGCCCCCTACCGCAGCGGCGGTCAGGCGCAGTACGTGCCGCGCAGCGTGCCCGAGGCGCTCGGCGAGCGGTTCGCCGCCACCCGCGAGTGGGCACTGCACCGGCTCGGCGAGCCGCTCACCCTCGACGTGCTCGCCCGGCACGCGGCGGTCTCGCCGCGCACGTTCTCGCGCCGCTTCGTCGAGGACACGGGGTACACGCCGATGCAGTGGGTCATGCGTGCCCGCATCGACCTCGCCCGTGAGCTGCTGGAGCGCTCGGAGCGGGGCATCGAGCAGATCGCCGCCGACGTCGGCCTGGGCACCGGCGCGAACCTGCGGCTGCACTTCCAGCGCATCCTCGGCACCACGCCGAGCGAGTACCGGCGCACCTTCACCCGGGGCGAGTAGGCGCCCGCGCCGGCGGGTGGCGTGATCCTTTCGGACCGTGGCGATCATGCCGCTGCCACCGTCCGGCGCCGCGCGAGAGCCTGGTGGTGAGACCGGACGAGGGGACACCACTCATGACTCGCATCGCCATCAACGGATTCGGCCGCATCGGACGCAATGTGCTGCGCGCGCTGCTGGAGCGCGACAGCGCCCTGGAGGTCGTCGCCGTCAACGACCTCACCGAGCCCGCCGCCCTGGCGCGGCTGCTCGCCTACGACACGACGGCGGGCCGGCTCGGCCGCCCGGTGACCGCCGAGGCGGACGCCCTGGTCGTCGACGGCCGCCGCATCACCGTGCTCGCCGAGCGCGAACCGGCTCGGCTGCCGTGGGCCGAACTCGGCGTGGACGTGGTGCTGGAGGCGACCGGCCGCTTCACCTCGGCCACCGCCGCCCGCGCCCACCTCGACGCGGGTGCGAAGAAGGTGCTCGTCAGCGCGCCGGCGGACGGCGCCGACGTCACGCTCGCGTTCGGGGTCAACACCGACGCGTACGACCCGGCCGCGCACACGATCATCTCGAACGCCTCCTGCACCACCAACGCGCTCGCTCCGCTGGCCGCGGTGCTCGACGAACTCGCCGGCATCGAGCACGGGTTCATGACCACGGTGCACGCCTACACGCAGGAGCAGAACTTGCAGGACGGCCCGCACCGCGACCCGCGCCGCGCCCGCGCGGCCGCCGTCAACATCGTGCCGACCACCACGGGCGCGGCCAAGGCGATCGGCCTGGTGCTGCCGGGCCTCGACGGCAAGCTGTCGGGCGACTCGATCCGCGTGCCGGTCCCGGTGGGGTCGATCGTCGAACTCAACACGACCGTCGCGCGCGAGGTGACGCGCGAGGAGGTGCTGGCGGCGTACCGGGCGGCGGCGCAGGGCCCGCTGGCCGGTGTGCTGGAGTACTCGGAGGACCCGCTCGTCTCGTCCGACATCACGGGCAACCCGGCCTCGTCGATCTTCGACTCGGCCCTCACCCGCGTCGATGGCCGCCACGTCAAGGTGGTCGCCTGGTACGACAACGAGTGGGGCTTCTCGAACCGCGTGGTCGACACGCTCGAACTCCTCGCCGCCGGCTGACGGGAACGAGGGCGAGGGGCGAGGGGCGGCGTCCGCCGGTCCGCGCGCTGTGCCGGCGGACTGCTGGTCAGTCCCGGCCGGCGCCCCGGACGATCCGGCCGATGACGGCCGCGGCCGGCTCCGGGTGCTCCGCCGGCCATCTCCTTGTCGAGGAAGGCGACGAAGTCCCGTGCCCCGCCCGGGAACCGGAACCGCGCCGACTCGGATCCGGTGGCCGCTCGGCGCCTGCCGGATATCGAGTTGCCCTGTCCCCGCACGGCCGGGACACTTCCCGCCATGCCTTCCCGCGCGCGCGACCTCCTGCTGGAGCACTTCCGATGGATCGACGGCCATGCCGACGTCTGGTCGGTCTTCAGGGATCCCGTGGCCCTGGCCGCCGTTGTCGCCGGCATCGTCGACCCGTTCCGGGACGCACAGGTCACCGCGGTCTGCGGCATCGAGTCGCGCGGGTTCCTCCTCGGCGCCGCCGCCGCGGTCGAGTTGGGGGTCGGCTTCGTTCCCGTGCGCAAGCCCGACGGCCTCTTCCCCGGCGATAAGCTCAGCGCCCGGACCGACCCGGACTACCGGCAGCGCCGCCACACGCTCCGCCTGCAGCGTTCGTCGCTCGGGCCAGGGGACCGGGTGCTGCTGGTGGACGACTGGATCGAGACCGGCAGCCAGGCGATCACCGTGCGGCGGATGGTCGAGGAGTGCGGCAGCAGATGGGTCGGCTGCGGCGTGATGGTCGACCAACTGCGCGACGAGCGAAGGGCGTTGCTGGGGCGTGTGGTGGGGGTGGTGCGGGCGGGGGAGTTGCCGGCGTCGGTCGGTTCGACCGTGCCGCCGCCGACGACCCGGTAGGCGGGGACGCCGGGGCGGATGCGCTTGATCAGCGGCACGGTGTTGTCCGGGGTGAGGAGGACGGCTCGGACTCGCGCTTGCATGGTGGTCTGCTTCCTTCGTGGTGGAGCGGGGCCGCTCGTCCGGCGAATTCGGCACCTCCTCTGATCCGCCGCCGTCTCGTTCTTCGGCAAGCCGAGCTGCGACAGGCGTTCTGGATCGAGGGCCTTGTATCCCTCCGTACCGACGAACGGACAGGTGGGGCCGTCGGTGGGCGAAATGCGCTGGAGTGGGCTGGATCTGGCGCAAGATCAGCAGAAATGATCAGTTGCGGACAGTGCCCGAGTGGGCACGAAGCGTGGTGTACGGTGGCCGCGAAAGCGCGGTGGCCCAGCAAGAAATGGGCGAGCCCGGCAGGTGTTAGCAGCACCAGCGCCGGGCTCTTCACCGCCCAGTGGAAGGCATGGGTCCACCGGAGATGCTTAGGCATGTTAGCGCGCCTACGCGCGACTTCACGCGGATTCGCAACACCCAGCTCTGGGATGACGAGCTGTCGGACAGCGCCTTCCGGCTGCTGGCACGGGCGCAGTCGCTGCCCCCGGCCAAGGCGCGCACCACCACCGTCACCGACATGGCCGCCGGACTGACCGGCGGACGGATCACCGCGGAGCGGGCGCGCAAGCAGCTCGCGCGCGCCGGTCTGCTGCACCACACGCGCTGGCGCGGCCGCAATGGGCAGGTCCGCAGTGAATCGCTGCTCTGCGACGAGCCGTTGAGCGCGGGGGAGGCCGAACTGCTGTTCGCCGCGCACTTCGAGCGGCTGGACGGTCGCGGCCATGGCGCACCGGATGCCGGGTCGCGAAGGTGCGGTGCGGCCGCACTGCCGTCACCCGGCATCGCCCTCCCTGCGGGAGAAAGACTGGAGGGGGAGAAGACTTCCCCCCTCCCGGTCCCGCCGCCTCCGCCGACCCCGCCGCCTCCGCCGACCCCGCCGCCCCCGCCGGCCGACGGACCGCCCGCCGACGAGCACCCCGAGGCCGAGCAGGTGCTGCGCACGCTGCGGCAGAGCGATCCGCGCCTGGTGCTCGGCCGCTCCGAGGTGCGGCGGCTGGCCCCGCTGGCGGCGGAGTGGCTGGCCAGGGGCGTGAGTTCGGAGTCGTTGCGGCACGCGCTCACCGCCGGGCTGCCGGAGCGCGTGAAGAGCCCGCACGCGTTGCTCCGCCATCGCCTGCTGGAGAAGCTGCCGGACGCCCCCGGGACGCCGACGCCACCGCCGGTGCCACCGCCGGTGCTGGAGCTGGTGAGTTGCACGCGCTGCGAGCTCCCGTTCCGTCCGCTCAGCGGGGAGGCCGCCTGCCGCACCTGCCGCCAGGCGGCCGCCGCGACGCCGGCCGATGCTGGTGAGCCCTCGGCCCGGCCGGGCTGGCGCGAGCGCTTCGCGGGCATGGCGGTGGCCGCCGCCGGGCCCGCGTGACAGGTGGCCAATTCCCGGTGAGTCCGAGGTGCCACTTCGAATTCATTGCTGACGCGCTGTCGGACCCACCAGAATGGAGACCTTCTCGACCGACGGGGGATCGTCGACATGGCCGAAACTGTCAGCCAGACACAATTCTTGATCAACGGCGCTGTGAGGCAGCGGGAGTGGCGCAGCTCGGGGAAGTCCCGGACGGGCGCCATCGTGTTCCTGCTGGTCCTGGTGGCGATCGGCATCGGGCTGATCTTCGCCGGCCAGGGCCACCCGAACGACAACTCCGCGCCGACCTGCGACGGCAAGACGATGAGCACCTCGGACATCTGCGACGAGTACACCAACGGCGCGCTCACCAGCTCCTCCAGCTACCAGGACCTGCTCGACCAGCAGCACAACGGCCAGCCCGGGGAGATCGTCTTCGGTGGCGTGCTGATCGGGGTGGCGGTGCTGCTGAGCATCCCGCTGCTGCGGGCGTACAGCCCGTCGCGGCCGTGGGGAAAGCCGATCGGGTTCCTCTGCCCGCAGTGCGGCGGCCCGAACCTGCGCGAGGCGTCGATGTCCCGCAGCACCACCAAGGGGCGCACCAAGACCACCTACCGCGGCGTCGTCACGCTCTGCTCGCCCGCGTGCGGCTTCAGCGCGGTGCGGCGGCCCGACCCCGTCGCCAAGAAGAACAGGCGCTGACGGGGCCGGGGCGTCCGGTAGTTGACGGAGCGTCAGGAGGGGCGGGCCACCACCACGGTGGCGTCCAGCTCGTCGTCTGTGCGCACCTCGGCCCTCAGCCCGGCGCCGGTCACGGTGGCGACGGCGTGGGGCACTTGGCGCTCGCTGGTCTCGAAGAGCAGCGCGCCGCCCGGTGCCAGCCAGTGCCGGGTGGCCGCGGCGACCCGGCGCAGCACGTCCAGGCCGTCTGCGCCGCCGTCCAGGGCGACCCGGGCCTCGTGCACCCGCGCTTCGGCGGGCAGCAGCGCGATGTCGCCGGTCGGGACGTAGGGGACGTTGGCGAGCAGGGTGGCGACCCGGCCGCGCAGCCGGGCGGGCAGCGGGGCGAAGAGGTCGCCCGCGTAGGCGTGGGCGCCGGTGGGGAGGTTGCGCCGGGCGCAGGCGACGGCGGCCGGGTCGACGTCGGCCGCGTGCAGCTCGACGCCGCCGGGCACCGCGGCGGCCAGTGCCGCGCCGAGCGCGCCGGAGCCGCAGCAGAGGTCGACCACCAGGTCACCGGGCGCGGTGAGTTCGGCGGCGCAGTCGATCAGGAACTCGGTGCGGCGGCGGGGGACGAAGACGCCCGGGTCGAGGCTGATCCGCAGGCCGTGGAACTCGGCCCAGCCGAGCACGTGCTCCAGCGGATGGCCGACGACGCGCTGCTCGACCATGGCGGCGAGTTGCTCGGGGCCGGTGGCGGTGGCGAGGATCAGGTCGGCCTCGTCCTCGGCGAAGACGCAGCCGGCGCCGCGGAGTCGGGCGACGATCGCGGGGTGGGTCAGGAGCTGCATGAGAGCGGTGAACGCCTTTCGGGGGAACCGAAGGTGCTCCCGAGGTCCGCGCCCGGCTCAGGCCTGGTGTGCGGCGGGACCGTGGAGGGAGAGCAC
Organism: Kitasatospora sp. NBC_01287; assembly: GCF_026340565.1. Taxonomy (NCBI): domain Bacteria; kingdom Bacillati; phylum Actinomycetota; class Actinomycetes; order Kitasatosporales; family Streptomycetaceae; genus Kitasatospora; species Kitasatospora sp. NBC_01287. Next base: position 2,834,030 of record NZ_JAPEPB010000001.1, on the reverse strand, counting down.
CCGAACTGCGACAGCGGTAATGCCTCTCACCTCCTCGGTCATGGGCCCCGCGTACCGTGCGCCGGTACCTCGGGCCTGCGGTGCGCAGCGTAGCAGAGCGCGGGCGGTGCCCCGCGGGCGGCGGCTCTCAGAGCAGGGCGGCCGCGGGCTTGACCATGCCGCGGGCGGTCTTCGCGTCGACGAACTCGCCCAGGGCGGTCATCACCCACTCGCCCGAGTACTGCCGGACCAGCTTGCACATCACCACGCCCGTGTGGGGCTGGGCGTTGGTCAGGTCGAAGCGGACCAGCTCCTCGCCGGTGGCCACGTCGAGCAGGCGGCAGTACGCGTCGGTGACCTCGGTGAAGCGCTGGCCGGAGAAGGAGTTGACCACGAAGACCAGACCGCAGACCTCCGGGGGCAAGCCCTCCAGGTGGACCTCGATGGCCTCGTCGTCGCCCGCGCCCCCGCCGGTGAGGTTGTCGCCGGTGTGCTGGATGGCGCCGTTGAAGATGTTGAGCTTCATGAACCAGGCGGTCTCCAGGCGTTCGCGCTTGGCGTCGAAGGCGATGCAGGAGGCGTCCAGGTCGACGTTGCGGCCGCGCTTGGCGGGCTCCCAGCCCAGCGCCATCCGGATCGAGGAGAGCAGCGGGCGGCCGCCCTTGACCAGGGAGACCGAGCCGCCCTTCACCAGGGAGACCCGGCCCTTGTCCAGGGTGACCTTGGGAGCGGCCGCCGGACCGCCCTGGCCGCCCGGACCGCCCGGACCGCCCTGGCCAGGCTGACCGGATGCCACCGGCGGTGCGGCCGGTGCGGGCGGGGCGGCGGGCACCGGCGGGGCGGCGGGTGCGGAGGGCATCAGCGGGAGGGTGGGCGCGTAGCCGGGCATCGGGGGCACCGCCGCCGGGCCCGGCTCCTCGATCGAGACGCCGAAGTCGGTGGCGATCCCGGCCAGCCCGTTCGCGTAGCCCTGGCCGACCGCGCGCACCTTCCACTCCGCGCCGCGCCGGTAGACCTCGACCACCACCAGGGCGGTCTCCCGGCTCAGCCGGGGCGGGGTGAACTCGGCGATCACCTGGCCGGTGTCGGCGTCCTTGATGGTCGCGGTGGGCTCGGTGCCCGCGAAGGTGGCGCCGGCCTCGTCCAGGCTGGCGGTGATCACGATGGTGCTGACATCCGCCGGCACCGCCCAGGTGTCCACCGTGATCGCGTCCGGGGTGGAGCCGCCGGCCGGGCGGTGGGTGACGCCCGGCCCGCGCGGGGCGTTGAAGAAGACCAGGTCGGCGTCGGAGCGGACCTTGCCGGCGGCGGTGAGCAGCAGCCCGGAGACGTCCACCCGTTGACGGCAGGTCACCTCCACACTCACCCGGACTGCGGACAGCGGGGCGTTGGAGCCCTGGGTCAGGGTGGTGGACACGTGATCCTCCTGGACTGGACGGGCACGGTGGGGCGAACCGGCGTGCGCTACAGGGCCAGCCTAGCCAAGGGCAGGTCAGGGTGGGATCAGCTGGTCGGGGCGAAGGGGAGGCAGGTGCGGCGCGAGGGTTGCCCGGGAGGCGGTGCCCGGTGGCGGGCCCGCCTCCCCGAGGCCGGGATCAGCCCGGGAGCGGCCCCGGACCAGCCCGGGAGCAGCCCCGGACCAGCCCGGGAGCGGCCCGGGATCAGCCCGGGAGCGGCCCGCGGCGGGGCACCGGGGCGCCGAAGACGCCGAGGGCGGCCACCGCGTGCGGGTCGCGCAGCGCGAAGCCGGAGGCCGTCCAGCCGCTGTCGGCGGCCCGGAGGCCGGGGTCGGCCGAGCGGGCGTCCTGCACGGTGAAGGTGTAGGTGCCGGGCGCCAGGTCCTCGCCCGGGGCCGGGGCGAAGCGGTAGACGAGGGCGGAGCCGCGCTGAAGGAGCGTCACCCGGGCACCGGGCAGGGTGCTCCAGGCCATCGCCCCGGCCGAGGCGTCGGCGTCGAGGCGCAGCTCGACCTCGACGGCGGCCAGCGGCTCGGTGACGGTGAGAGTCACGGTGTGGCGGCGGCCGAGCCCGGCCGGGTCCGCCGTGCTGCCCTGGCCGCTGAGGATCGGCGCGGCCGGGGCGATGGCGGCGCTGTCGCCGCCGATCAGGTCCGGCGAGGGACGGGGCGCCGGGATCAGCGGGGGCGCCGGCGAGGTCGGGGTCAGCGGGGTGGGGGCGGGTGGCGGGGTCTCCGGCGAGCGGGCCGGGGGCACCGTGACCGGGGGCGAGGGCTGGTCGCTCGCGCTGCCGGTGGGGGTGCCGGGGCTGGTGGGATCGCTGGGGCTGCTGGGGCTGCTGGGGCTGGAGGGATCGCTGGGGGCGCCGGGGGCGGTGGTGCCCGTGGTGCCCGGGCCTGCGGTGGGCGTGGGTGCGGGCGTGGCGGTGGGCGAGGGCGCGGCTGTGGGCTCGCCCGTGGGCGACGGCGTCGCGCCGCCGGGCACGCGGCCCGTGCCGGTGGGCGGGTGGCCGGCGGTGGCGGTCGACGGCCGCACGGAGGGCCCGCCGACCGTCCCCGCGGGTGCCCCGGCGGGCGGCGTCGAGGCCCCGGCGGCGCCGGGCGCTTCGGACGCGGCCGGTGCGCCGGCCTCGGCGGGGGCGGTGGGCGCGGGGGACGTCGTGATGCCGGCGTCCGGGGTCGATGCGGCCAGCGGGGGCGGCGCGGCGGGCTCGGGGCTGACGGGAGCGGTCAGCGGGCGGGCGCCCGGGTCGGAGGGCGCGGACGGCGGCGTGTACGCCGGGCGCGCGGGGCCGCCGGCCACCGGCACGGCGGCGCCGGGCGCGGGCGTGAGCGGCGCGCCGCCGGCCGGCTTGCCCGTGGCGGGACGGGCGCTGATCGTCGCGCCCGCCAGCGGAGCGGGTGCGGCGGGCCCGACCGCGGGACGGCCGCCCGGCGCACCGGTGGCGGGCGTCGAGCCCGGCCCGGAGGGAGTGGCGCCGACCTCGGTCATCCGCACCCCGTAGCCGACCCGCTGCTGGGCGCTGACCAGCCAGGTGGTCGCGATGCTGATGCCGACCACGGTGGACATCGCCATCGCCGCGCCGGAGACCTTGATCGCGGGCAGTCGGAACTGCCCGCCGAGCGGCCTGGGCCGGCTGTGCCGGCCTTGCGGCGGCGCCTGCTGCGCCGCCGTGGGGGTGCCTTCCCGGTGAGCCACCGGACTCCTCTCCTCCCCAGCCGACCTCCCCGGTCGGCTGCCGCTACCCCGCCCGAAATCCCCGATCGATTCCCCGCTCGAACACCACGTCCGGAGTCGCGCCCGAAGCCGCGCCCGAAGTCGCGCTCGAACGCCGGATCCGAACACTCCGCCCGACCACGGCCCCGGCTGCCCCGATCCGCGCTCCGGCGGACCGTCACCCCCGTGGCACCACCCGTGTCGACAGAGTGACGAGAGTACCAGCGCGGCGGCACCGCGTGACCGGGCCGGCAAAGAGAGAGGGAGCACACCAGTCGCAGATCAACAACGCGGACCGGCTGCCGGACGGCAGAAGTTGACGTACCGTCTGGTGCACGGACCGAACGCGGGAGCGGAAAACGCCGGCCCGGCCGTCGCCGATCAGCGCACGTTGCAACCCCCTGCAACCTTTGCGGCATCCCGTAGCGGCGGAGCACGCTGGCCCGGTCCGCTCTCGCCCCGGAGAATCAGCCATGCCGCGCGATCACCTGTCCGCCGCCACCGGCGGAGCCCCGTACCCCGCCACCCAGGGGGCCCGGCCGCAGTCGCCGCTCCGTCCGGCCGTACCGGTCGAGGAGGTCCTGACCCTGCGCATCGCGCTGGGCCGGGACAAGGTGGGCACCGTCCCCACCCGGTTCCGCTACGAACCCGAGCGCCCCTACGAGATCCTGGTCACCTTCCACCTGGGCCGGCCCGACGAGGTCGACTGGGTCTTCTCCCGCGACCTGCTGCGCGACGGACTGCGCGGCCTGACCGGCCAGGGCGACGTGCGCCTGTGGCCCGCGCACTGCCCCTGCCACGGCGCGACCCTGCACCTGGCGCTGGAGTCGCCCTACGGCAGCGCGCTGCTGGAGGCCTCCGCGCCGCAGGTGCGGGACTGGCTGGACCGCACCTACGCCGAGGTGCCGGAGGGCGGCGAGCCGGACTGCGGGCCGACCGACGAGCAGCTCTCGGCCTTCCTCTTCGGAGATCACGGAGATCACGGAGATCACGGCGATGCCGGCGAGCCTGGCGACCAGGACGACCCGGGTGAGCCGGACGGCCTGGGTGAGCTGGGTGGCCTGGGCGACCTGGGCGAGAGCTGAAGGCCTGAGGGTTCGGGAGCTCGGGAGCTCGGGAGCTCGGGAGCTTGAGGGCTTGAGGGCTTGAGGGCTTGACCGCCTGGGCGCCGCTGGTGCTCAGGCGGGCCCGCGCCGCTGGATCGGCACCTGTCTGCGGGACAATTCGGACGCCTCCTCGACGCCCGCCGCCGCGATCCGGCAGCCGGGCAGCAGCACCGCGCCGCTGTCCAGCAGCGCCCGCAGCCCGCGGATCCCGGGTGCCGAGGAGGCGGGCAGCAGCTGCGAGGGGTCGGCCGGGCGGACCACCTCCACCTGCACCGTCTCGGCGAACCGGTACGGGCGGTGCTCCAGCAGCCCGCCCAGGTAGCGGCGCAGCCGGGAGAGCTCGGCCCGCACGGTGACCGCCCGGGACGGGTCGCCGAAGAGGTCCTCGGCCAGCTCCGCCGCCGTCCGCCCGGTCTGGTGCGCTGCCAGCAGCAGGAGCAACTCGGCGTGCCGGGGGCTGAGCGCGTGCGACCAGCTGCCGACGCCGCCACGCACCGAGACCTCCGGGCGGTCGGCGCGACCGAGGTCGAGCACCAGCCGGGCCCCGGACGCCTGCTCGGAGACCGCCTGCGGGGAGCCGGTGAGCGGACGCACCAGCCAGCCGTCGGCGATCGGCTCCACGGCGCATTCGCCCAGCGAGGGCAGCCAGTGCAGCGGGGCCGAGCCCCAGCCATCGGCGGGCAGCCGCAGCCGGCTGATCGGCGGCAGGCCGGCGGTGGCGGCCGTCCAGCCGTCCCGGTCGACCACCAGGGCCGGCCCCGCGGCCTGGGCCAGCACCGGGGCGGCGACGGTGCGCAGCCGGTGCAGCGACTCCAGCTGGGCGGCGCGCAGTTCGGTCTCGGCGAGCCGGGCGGCGGTGACGGCCAGCGCCAGCAGCTGCGGGTGCATGCCGCGGGCCGGACCGCTCAGGTCGACCACGCCGGCCACCCGCCCGGTGCGCGGGTCGCGGACCGGGGCGCCCACGCAGGTCCAGGCGTGCTGGTTGCGGACGTAGTGCTCACTGGAGTGCACCCGCAGCGGGCGCCCGGTGCGCGCCACCGTGCCGATCCCGTTGGTGCCCACCTCGTCCTCACCCCAGCGGCCGCCGGTCATGAAGCCGATCAGGTCGCCGCTGCGGCGCAGTTGGCGCGGGCCCTCGTGCCAGAGCACGGTGCCCTGGGAGTCGGCGACGGCCAGGATCAGCGGCAGGTCGGTGATCGGGTCGAGCAGGGTGTCGCGCAAGGTCGGCATCACGACGTCCAGTCCGCTGGCGCGGCGGCGGTGCTCGATCTCGGCGGTGCCCAGGTGCTCGGGATCGCGGCCGCGCTCCGGGTCAAGGCCCAGGCGGCGCAGTCGTTCCCAGGAGTCGCCGATCTCGGGGCGCGGGGCCTGGCGGGGGATCTCGCCGGTGACGACCTGCTCGTGGCTGCGGGCGGTCTCGGCGGTGGACCGTTCGACCACCTCCTCACCCCGGCCCAGGTGTCCCAGGTGCGCGGTCTCCCGCATGGTGGCTCCCCTCGCCGTGTCATCGGTCCAGCTCGGCCCGGGACAGGGCCCGGCAACCCTGTCGCCCACAGCGTACGGGTGCCGCCGCCCCGGTGGTCGGGGGATCCGCCGACCAAGGGCATGGGTTGACGGTGAGCGACCGACGCGGGGTGGCCGGGGCTGGGGCGGCCGGGGGCGGGCGCGGGCGCGGACTCCCGGGGTCAGCGCCCGCCGTCCGCCAACTGCGCGCTCTCCACCGTGCGGTGGAGGTCGCTGGTGGCGGCGGTGGCGGCGGTGCTCACGCCCAGGCAGGCGGCCAGCGCGAGCGCGGCGACCACGCGGCGGCGGGTGCCGGTGCGGGTGGCCGTGTGCGGCTGCGGGGAGAGCAGGGCGGCCACCCGGCGCGGCACCGGCCCGGTGGCGGCGGCCGGGGCGAGGCCGGGGCGCGGCGGGCGAGGGGTGCGGGCGGCGGCCAGGGCGGCGTGCCCCACCGCGCGGGCGGTCAGGGCGCGGTCGCCGACCGCGCGGGCGGCGCATTCGTCGGCCCAGCGCTCCAGGTGGAAGCCGAGCGGCGCGCGCAGCCGGCCGAGCGCGGGGTGCAGCACGGCGGCGTACTCGGCGGCGGCCAGGAAGAGGTGGTGGCGGGCGGTCAGGTGGGCGCGCTCGTGGGCGAGCAGCGCGGCCCGCTCGGGCGCGGGCAGGGCGCGCAGCATGCCGGCGGTGACCACGATCCGTCCTGGTCGACCGGGGCGCCCGGGCAGCGCGTAGGCGTCGGCGCGGTCGTCGTCCAGCACGGCCAGCGGGGGCCCGTCGGTGGCGGAGGTGGCGGAGACGGCGGAGATGGCGGAGGTGGCGGAGGCGGCGGTGCGGGCGGAGCTGCCGGTGCGGGTGGAGGCGTCGGAAGCCGGGCAGGGGGCCAGTGCCGCGTGGGCCCGGCGCAGGTCGGTGACCTGGCGGTGGGCGGTGCGCAGGGTGAGCAGGCCGGCCAGTACCAGCGCGAGCGCGGCCGGCCAGGCCGCCACCAGGGCGGCGGGCGAGGCCTGGGCCAGCCAGGGCAGTGAGATGTGGCCGAGCGCGGCGACGGCCGGGATCCGCAGCAGCCCGCCCGCCGCGAGCAGGCCCAGCGAGGCGGCGCTCGCGCCGGCCAGCAGCACGCCGGTGGTGCCCAGCACCCAGGCGGCCGGGCGCGGCGGCAGCGCGTCGGCCAGGCGGCGGGCGGCCGGGGCGGCGAGGAAGGGGATCAGCAGCGGGGCCAGGACGAGCAGGATCACCGGGCACCGCCCGCCGGGTCCTGGCCGCTCGCCGGAGCCTGGCTGCCCTGCGGGCCCTGGTCGCCCGCCGGAGCCTGGCCGCCCTGCGGGCCCTGGTCGCCCGCCGGAGCCTGGCCGCCCTGCGGGTCCTGATGGTTCTGCGGGCCCTCGCCGAGCAGCTCGCGCAGCAGCCGCTCGTCGTCGTCGGAGAGGTCGGAGACGAAGCGCGCCAGCACGGTGGAGCGGTCCTGCTCGCGGTCCAGCTCGGTGCGCATCCGGCGGGCGGCCAGCCCGGCCGGGTCCCGCACGGTGGGGGTGTAGGCGTAGGCGCGCCCGGCCCTGGTGCGTTCGACCGTGCCCTTGTCGTGCAGTCGGGCCAGGATCGTGGCGATGGTGGTGCGGGCCAGCTCGCCGCCGAGTGCCAACTGCACGTCCTGCGGGGTCAGCGGCCGGTCGGCGGCCCAGAGGGCGGCGAGCACCTGGGCTTCGAGCTCGCCGGAGGGGCGGCGCGCGGCGGGCACTTCGGACGCGGACGGTACTTCGGACGTGGACGGCACTTCGGACGTGGACGGCACTTCGGACGTGGACGGCACTTCGGGCAGGGGCACTTCGGATGAGGGCGGCACTTCGGGCATGGCGGGCACTTCGGGCATGTCGACGTGACCTCCAGGCGTCGTCTACAGTCATGTAGACCGTCTACGTCACTGTAGACGGTCGGGGTGAGCGCTGCGGAGTCGCCGCCGCCCTTGGTACCCCATCAGTATGAGAGGTCCGCCGAACGTGCCCTTCGCCTCCTCCCTGCTCGCGGTCAACGTGCTGGACGCCTCGTCCCTGCTGTCCGCCTTCGGCGCGCTCGGCATCGCCGTGGTGCTCTTCGCCGAGACCGGCCTGCTGGTCGGCTTCTTCCTGCCCGGCGACTCGCTGCTCTTCACCGCCGGGCTGCTCTGCGTCTCCGGCACCCACGGCGGCCCGCACCTGGTGCTCTGGCAGGTGCTGCTCGCCGCGCTGGCCGGCGCGCTGGCCGGCGCCCAGGTCGGCTACCTGATCGGGCGGCGCGGCGGGCGTCCGCTGCTGGCCCGCACCCGGCGCAAGGCGCTGGTGAAGGGCGCGGCGCGGGCCGAGGTGCTGCTGAACGAGTACGGGCAGGGCAAGGCGATCGTGCTGGCCCGGTTCATCCCGGTGGTGCGCACCGTGCTCAACCCGCTGGCCGGCGTGCTGGAGGTGCCGGTGCGCACCTTCACCTGCTGGCAGGTGCTGGGCGGCACGCTCTGGACCGTCGGTGTGGTGCTGGCGGGTTACGGCCTGGGGTCCTCCGTGCCCAACGTCGACACCTACCTGTTGCCGATTGTTGGTCTGGTAGTAGTTGTCTCTGTGATCCCGATTGCTCTCGAATTGCTCCGCGCTCGCCGCGAGGCCCGCCGGTCCGGTGCCGACCGGTCCGCCGACTCCGACCGTCAGGGCGGGGGCGGGGCCCGATGACGTCCGCGCTCCACACCCTGCTCGCCTACGACGGCAGCAGCATCGACGGCGGCCTCTACAGCACGGTGACCGGCTGGGCCGCCGCCGCCCCGCACTGGCTCGACCAGCTGATCAAGGCCTGGTCCGACTACGGCCTCGGCCTCTTCGCGGTCTTCATGCTCTGGGCCTGGTGGCAGGCCCGGCGGGCGGATTCGGTGGTGATGGCCAGGGTGCTCGCCTCGCCGCTGGTCGTGGTCGCGGTCTACCTGGTCAACTCGGTCCTCAAGAGCCTGGTCGAGGAGGTGCGGCCCTGCCAGCAGTTGCCCACCACGGTGACGCTGGAGACCTGCCCGGCGCCCGGTGACTGGTCCTTCCCCAGCAACCACTCGGTGATCGCCTTCTCGGCGGCGGTCGCGCTCTGCCTCGCCTACCGCAGGCTGGGCGCCGTCGCCCTTCTCGCCGCCGCGCTGATGGCGGCCTCGCGGGTCTGGGTCGGCGTGCACTACCCCCACGACGTGGTGGTGGGCGCGCTGATCGGCGTCCTGGTGGCGTTCCCGCTCGCACTGCTGGCCGGCCGGGCCGCGCCAATGGTGGAGCGGCTGCGTGGCGGGGCGCTGGGGGCCGCGCTGGGCAGCGGCTGAGTCGCGTCCGCGTCCGCGTCACGTCCGCGTCACGTCCGCGTCACGTCCGAGTCGCGTCCGAGTCGGGCGCGCGCGGTGCCGGAGCCGGGTCCCTGGGGGGCCCGGCTCCGTGCTGCGCGGGGGTGGCGGGTGATCGGTGGCAGTTGATCGTCGGCCCCTTGTGCGGCCCGGGTCGGCGGGGGCAGCATGAAGCCCCGGGCCGACGCCCACCACCGCCGGTCCGGCCCGCCTGTGCCGCGCGCGCAGGTTCCCGTTCGGTCGGTCGAAGGGACGCACATGCCGTACCGGCTCGACATCACCCAGGGCGACTGGCCCGCCGAGGAACTCCGCAAGGGCGTCGAAGGCCTGCTGGCCGAGTCCATGGTGCTGACACTGGCCACCGCCGGCCCGGACCACGGGCCGCACGCCAACCTCGCCTTCTACGCGTTCGACGAGGAGCTGGTGCTCTACTTCGTCAGCGAACGCTCGACCCGGCACAGCCTGCACCTCTCGGAGCAGGCCAGAGCCGCCGCCACCGTCTTCCTGCCGCCGCCGGTCTTCGGCGAGCAACTGCGCGGGCTGCAGCTGACCGGGCGCGCGGGGGAGGCCTGGGGGCAGCACGCCCAGGCGGCGCTGACGGCCTACCAGGGGCGCTACCCGACCTTCGCGCAGGACCCGGCGGTGCGCGAGCAGTTCCTGAACGGGGGCGGGGCGGCGGCGCTCTACCGGTTCCAGGTGGAGGAGCTGACGGCGGTGGACGAGCCGCACTTCGGCCGCCGCAACTACCTGCGGGCGCGGGTGGCGCGCGAGTAGCGGCGGCCCTTTTTGAGGACGAGGGCAAGTTGGCTGAACAACTACTCGCTGGTTGTCTGTACAACTTGAGGACTATTGGTCCGCGCGTCGCTGACCGGACACCTCGTGGTCACCTGGATCACGCAGGCTGGCAGCCACCATGCAGGTCAGTAGCGCAACCGGTAAGGACGTCCACCGATGAGCATCGAGAACCCCGCCGACCCGATCACCCTGGTCGTGCTCGACATGGCCGGCACCACCGTGGCCGACGACGGCCTGGTCGAGCAGGCCTTCCAGGCCGCCGCCGGCGAGCTGGGCGTGGCGGCGGGCAGCGAGCGGCACCAGGAGATGCTGGCGCACGTGCGGGCCACCATGGGCGAGTCCAAGATCTCCGTCTTCCGCCACCTGTTCGGCGAGGAGGAGCTCGCCCAGCGGGCCAACACCGCCTTCGAGCGCGCCTACGACGACCTGGTCGAGGCCGGGCACTGCGCCGCGCTGCCGGGCGCCGCCGAGGCGATCGCCGAACTGCGCGCCCAGGGCCGCACGGTGGTCCTCACCACCGGCTTCTCCCGGGCCACCCAGGACCGGATCCTGGACGCCCTCGGCTGGCAGGAGATCGCCGACCTGACGCTCTGCCCCGCCGACGCGGGCCGTGGCCGCCCCTACCCCGACCTGGCCCTCACCGCGCTGCTGCGCACCGGCACCGACTCGGTGCGCCAGATCGCGGTGGTCGGCGACACCGGCTACGACATGCTCACCGGCACCCGCGCCGGCGCGAGCGTGGTGGCCGGCGTCCTCACCGGCGCGCACGACGCCGAGCGGCTGCGGGCGGACGGGGCCACCCACGTGCTGGACTCGATCGCCGAGCTGCCGGCGCTGCTGGCGGGGCGCTGAGCGCGGGGCGCACCGCCACGTGCCTGCCGCCCGGCCTGCCGAGTGCGGCACTCCCTCCTGGTGAGCAGGGCTGACATTCCGCTCACCAGTGGGAGCTCGGGCGTAATGTCGCGGTATGGCTTCCACACCTGCTCGGCCTGTCGAGGCGGACACCATCATCGGGCAGCGCGGCCGCATAATCCTCCCCGTGGCCGTCCAGCAGGCGGCGGACCTCGCCCCGGGCGACAGGGTCCACATCCGCGTCCTGGAGACCGGCGCCATCGTCATCGAGACGACCAAGAGCATCCTGAACCGCATCTGTGTCCCCGACCCGGACGGCAACACCCGGGGTACTGACCTGGTCCGCGAAGAACGCCGCCGCCAGGGCGAGTCCGAAGGCGAACGGCTGTGAGTCACGTCCTCGACACCAGTGCCGTCATCGCTCTCCTGCGGGGCGAACCCGGCGCGGCCGCGGTCGAGGGCCGGCTGGCCGGCTCGCTGATCACTCAGCTCAACCTGTCCGCCTGATCCGCTGTTTCGCGCGGCTGGGTTCGGCTCAGATGTCGAGTGGGTGTCCGGTCGTCGCGTCCACGTGGTCCGGGATCTCGTCGTGGCGATCGCCCACGGTCGGTGTCCCGGTGGGCTCGAACATCAGGATGGCGGCGCCGGACGGCGCGTACGGCCTGTGCTCCGTGCCCCGGGGGACGGTGAAGACCGCACCCCGTGGCAGCAGGACCGTGCGCTCCCCGGCGGGCTCCCGCAAGGAGATGCGCAGTTCTCCGTCGAGCACGAGGAAGAACTCGTCGGTGTCCTCGTGGACGTGCCAGAGGTGCTCGCCCTCGACCTTGGCGACGCGGACGTCGTAGTCGTTGACGCGTGTGACGATGCGGGGGCTCCACAGGGCGTCGAAGGAGGACAGCGCCTTGTCGAGGGAGATGGGTTCGTTGCTCATGGGGCCAGCCTGAGCCGTTTCGCACGGCCGGTGTGAGTGCTAGGAATCGCACATGGCGAAAGAATCCTCGCAGGCGGTGCGTTCGGCGGGCGTGCACCGGGTCGTCGTGATCGTCGACGAGAACTCGAACCCCTTCGAGCTCGGCTGCGCGACCGAGGTGTTCGGTCTGCGCAGACCCGAACTCGGCCGTGACCTCTACGACTTCAGGCTCTGCTCGCCCGAGCCCCGCACCCTGATGCGGGACGGCTTCTTCGCGCTCACCGGAGTGGCGGACCTGGCGGCGGCCGAGACCGCGGACACCTTGATCGTCCCCAACCGCCCCGACACCGACGTGCCCCGACGCCCGGCCGTCCTCGACGCCGTCCGGCGGGCGCACGCGCGGGGCGCCCGCCTGGTCGGCTTCTGCAGTGGCGCCTTCACGCTGGCCGAGGCCGGAGTCCTCGACGGGCGCCGGGCCACCGCGCACTGGCAGTGGGCGGATTCGTTCCGGGCCCGCTTCCCCGCCGTCCGGCTCGAATCGGACGTGCTGTTCGTGGACGACGGTGACATCCTCACCGCCGCCGGGAGCGCGGCCGCACTCGACCTCGGACTGCACGTGGTCCGCCGCGACCACGGCGCGGAGGTCGCCAACTCGGTGAGTCGGCGCCTGGTCTTCGCAGCCCACCGGGACGGCGGGCAGCGGCAGTTCGTGGAGCGCCCGATGCCCGAGCCACGGGACGAGTCCCTGGCACCGCTCCTGGCCTGGGTCCAGGAGCGGTTGGACGCGCCGCTCACCGTCTCCGACCTCGCGGCGCGTGCGGCGGTCAGCCCGGCGACGTTGCACCGCCGCTTCCAGGCGCAGCTGGGCACGACGCCGCTGGCGTGGCTCACGGGGGAACGGCTGGCCCTGGCCTGCCGGTTGATCGAGCGGGGCGAGGGCCGTCTGGCTGTCGTCGCGCGGCGGAGCGGGCTCGGCACCGCCGCCAATCTGCGCGCGCTGATGCGGCGTCAGATCGGCATCACGCCGTCGGCGTACCGGAGCCGGTTCGGGCCCGGGGGGTGAGGCGGCGCCGGGCGAGGCGGCGCGGCGCGAGGTGACGCGGCGTGCGTGTCGGCAGGGCGCGCGCCGGCCCGAAGGGGTCGGGTGGCACGCCGCGATCGGTGTGCTCGGATGTGCGCTCGGACGGGAGGCCGGTCCGGCGCAGCTCGGCGGGCAGATGCCGCGTGTCGTTGTAGAAGAGGACGGCGGCCGGCCGGGCGCGTACCGGATGACCGTCAGTGCCCTGGCGCGGTGGACCCGAAGACGCTGACCGGAAGCGTGGTCGGGCCGACAATTCCCGCGCGCACGCGCGGTTCGTGCACCAGAATGCCCGGATGGAAACGGACATCGTGGCGGACCTGGTCACACAGGCACTGGTGGCAGCGCGCGTCGTCGCCTCCGCGGAGGACCCGGACGACCCGGACGGCTTGCCCGAGTACGTGGCGCTGCTGTGGCGGGCGGCCGCCGACGGGGCGGCGGCGCTGCCGCTCGGTCTGGAACTGATCGGTTCGGCCGATCCGATCGAGCGCGAGGCGGGCTGCACCCTGCTGGGCGACACCAGCAACCAGAACGAGGCGGTCCGCGCCGAGACGGCCACCGCGCTGGTCGCCCTCGCGCAGCGGGAGACCGAGGACCGCGTGCTGTGGGCCCTGGCGCGCGCGATCGAGATGACGTACGACCCGCGCGCCGTCCCCGTCCTCGTCACCCTCGCCGGGCATCCCGACGCCGAGGTCCGCGAGCAGGTGGCGCGCTCGTTCCCGGGGGTCATGACCGGTCTGCCGGACGGACCGGACATCCGTGTCCTCGTCGGGCTGACCCAGGATCCGGAGCCGGAGGTCCGCAACTGGGCGACGTTCACCCTCGGCACCCAGGCCGAGGTGGACAGCCCCGCGATCCGGGCCGCGCTCTGGGAGCGGACGACCGACGAGCACACCGAGACCCGCGCGGAGGCGATCCACGGACTGGCCCGTCGCCGGGACCGCCGCGCCGGCCCGTTCCTGGCCGAAGTGCTCGACAACCCCGAGGTCTCAGACGTCTTCAGGTTCGGCGCCGTGCCGATCACGGGTGCCGTCGAACTGCTGCCGGCCCACCCGGAGTACGAACCCGGCGACGACTGGTTCACCGACGCCGTGAACGCCTTCGACCCGGCGCGGCGGGCCCGCCTGGACGCCTTCGCCTGGGAGCTGGTCTCCACACTGCACCAGCTCCGCCCCGACCTGGACGCCGCCCTCTCGATGGAACGCTTCGGCTGGGGCCGTTCCCTCGGCGTCGACGCCGCCTTCGGGTCACCGGGCTACGACATCGAGGCGCTGCTCGCTCGCGCGGACGGCGACCCCACACGCGCTGCCGAACTGGTCGCGACCGACCTGCCGAGGACCCTGCCCGACTCCGGCCGGGGCTGAGGCCGCACCGACGACACGAACTCCATCCCGCGGACAGAGACCGCAGGACCGCCCCCGGGCTCTCCGGCGGCCAGGCTTCGGCGCGGGTCCGCCGCGATCCGGTCGTGGACCGCGCGCATCGCGTGGAGCGTGGCGTCGAGTTCGGCGGCGCTGGTGCCGGTGCCGGAGGTGACCTGGTGGTCCAGGTGCTGGCCGAGGGTGCGCAGGAGGGCGCGGGCGGCGGCGGTGGTGATCACCGTGTTCCCTTTCGTGCTGGTGCTGGTGCTGGTGCTGGTGCCGGCGTCCGGGTCTGGGGCACGGGCGGGCGCGAACGTGGTGTGCGGGGCGCGCGGTGGGTGGTGTCCGCTCGGTGGGTCAGGCGCGTTCGGTGACTGCCGCGCGCAGGCGGATGCGGTGGAGGTGGCGGCCCGCGCGCTCGAATCCCACCAGGCAGAACGGGAGGGTCACCAGCGCCCCTTCGCCGGCGGGGATCTGCGGGCCGGGGGCCACCAGGGTCTGGCGGTCGCAGCAGACGCAGCGTCCGAGGCGCCACTGGTGCCTGGGCGGCAGGGCGATACGGGGCGGGGCGATGGAGGGCGGGTCCGTCACCGTCCGGCCTTCCTGGCGCGGCGCCGGGCGGCCCACCGCAGGGCCGGTTCGCTCGCCACCACGCAGACCATGACGAGTGGGCACGCGGTGCACATGAAGAGCGCGGCCCGGGTCGAGAACGGATCGGTGGAGCGGAGCGGCACGGTGGCCAGCAGGCCGGCACCGATGCTGATCAGGAGGGTCACGGCGGTGGCCGCGAGGACATCCGCCCCCCGCGTGTGCGGTGGGCGGCGCCGGCGGGTCACGCGGTCGCCTGCTTCCGGGCGCGGTCCTGGGCTCCGGTGGGCTGCACGGGGTCCAACTCGCGGGCCGGGTGGATCCTGTCGATCTCGGAGGCCGGGGTCTCCCACTCGATGCCGCCGCCCACCGGTCGCAGGTACACCGTGGGGTACTTGCCGAAGCCGGGGGACTGGTAGACGCCGTCGACGTCGTGCTTGGTGTCGTGCACCAACTCGCCGACCTGGGGCGTGTAGGGGTGACGAGGGGGCTCGCTGCGCTTCATCGGCCGCTCCGTTCTGTAGTCGTTCCGCTACTAAGAATCGGCACGCGCGGCTACGATCGGAAGGGATTGAACTCGACACTTGGGCCTAGTAGGACTCGGCGTACGGAGGTCGAACAGCTATGCGTAAGACCAAGCTTGATCCATCGTCATCTCCGGCTGCTGCCTTCGGCGTGCAGCTCCGCAGGTCGCGCGAGGCTCTTGGGCTCACCCAGCGGGCACTGGGCAGCCTCATCGGGTTCAGCAACGCGTGGGTGAGTTGTATCGAAAGAGCGACGCGCAGTCCTACCTACGAGTTCGCGACCAGGTGTGACGTGTGCCTGGGCACCGGCGGCACCCTTGAGCTGATGTGGTGGGGGCTCAAGCACAGCGGTCTCCTGGAAGGCTTCCCGGAGTATGCGGCCCTTGAGGCGAATGCTGCTGCCATCCGGTTGTTCGAGGTCAGCGCGATCCCTGGGCTGCTCCAGACCCGCGAGTACGCGGCGACCCATGCCGCAGCTGACGTGAAGCGCGGCATCATTACCCAGCAACAGGCTGACGAGCGCGTCTCCTTCCTGTTGGCGCGTCAGGTCCTGCTCGCTCGTACGCCGCCGCCGTTTGTCCATGCTGTATTGGACGAGGCTGCCCTGCGGTGCGTCGGCGGTCCTGCTGTCATGGCTCGGCAGTTCGATCATCTGGAGGCACTGGCAGCGCGCCCGAGGGTGACGCTGCAAGTCGCGCCGTCCTCACTCGGTGCGGCCCGCCCGTTCGACCTACCGGTGACGCTCCTGACCCTGTCCGACCGAAGCATGGTGGGGTATACGGAGACGCTGAAGCGCGGCTTCCTTGAGCGTGACAGTGACACGGTCGCGGGATGGCTGAGAAGCTACGATCAACTCCAGATCGAAGCTCTACCGCAGGCACCTTCCCTCGATCTGCTCGGCAAGACACGAAAGGAAGTTCTGGGATGAACGGTATGGACCTCAGCGGCGCCGCCTGGTTCAAATCCAGTTACAGCACTAACGGTGGGCAGTGCGTTGAGGTGGCCCCCGGTTTCTCCGGCATCGTGCCCGTTCGTGACTCCAAGGACCCCGAGGGCGGCGCGCTGGTCTTCCCGGCCGGTGCGTTCGCCGCGTTCGTCGCCGCCCTCAAGGTCGGCCGGTTCGACGCTGCGTGACCCCGCTCCTCTCCGACGCCCCGTCACTCCGCCGGCCCGAGTGGCGGGGCTTCGCTGTGGGTAGGTGGCTCGCAGGCCGCGTCCCCTGGCCATCATCCGTGAAGCTCGATGGGAGTTGGCGACCATGCGCGTTGACCTGACGGGCGCCCGTTGGCGCAAGAGCACGCACTCTGGCAGCGGCGGAGAGTGCGTGGAGGTGGCCGACGGCTTCGGCGGCGCCGCCTGGTTCAAGTCCTCCCACAGCGCCAACGGCGGGCAGTGCGTTGAGGTGGCCCCCGGTTTCTCCGGCGTTGTGCCCGTTCGTGACTCGAAGGACCCCG
Source organism: Kitasatospora sp. NBC_01287 (assembly GCF_026340565.1). NCBI lineage: Bacteria > Bacillati > Actinomycetota > Actinomycetes > Kitasatosporales > Streptomycetaceae > Kitasatospora > Kitasatospora sp. NBC_01287. The sequence continues at coordinate 2,817,379 of NZ_JAPEPB010000001.1, read as the reverse complement.
AGGGTGGTGCCCTGGTCTTCCCGGCCGGTGCGTTCGCCGCGTTCGTCGCCGCCCTCAAGGTCGGCCGGTTCGACGCTGCGTGACCCCGCTCCTCTCCGACGCCCCGTCACTCCGCCGGCCCGAGTGGCGGGGCTTCGCTGTGGGTAGGTGGCTCGCAGGCCGCGTCCCCTGGCCATCATCCGTGAAGCTCGATGGGAGTTGGCGACCATGCGCGTTGACCTGACGGGCGCCCGTTGGCGCAAGGGCACGCACTCTGGCAGCGGCGGGCAGTGCGTGGAGGTGGCCGACGAGTTCGCCGGCGCCGCCTGGTTCAAGTCCAGTTACAGCACCAACGGCGGCGAGTGCGTCGAGATCGCTCCCGGCTTCTCCGGCGTTGTGCCCGTTCGTGACTCGAAGGACCCCGAGGGCGGCGCGCTGGTCTTCCCGGCCGGTGCGTTCGCCGCGTTCGTCGCCGCCGTCAAGAGTGGCCGGTTCAATGAGCCCCAGCTTTGACGACCTGCTGGCCAGGGCACAACGGTCGGCCGTGCATCTGGAGATGCGCGACGCCTACGGCGTCGGCGGCAAGTCCTCCGGCGCCGCGCCGTACACGGGCCGTCCTTGCAGGACGCGCTGGACCAGGAAGCCGGCACCCAGGGTGACCAGGCCGCCGACCACGTCCAGGACGTAGTGGTTGGCCGTCGCGATGATGACCGTGAAGGTCGCCACCGGGTACAGGATGCCCAGGACCTTCACCCACTTGCGTTCGGCCAGGTGGGCGATCGCCAGGGCGCACCAGACCGCCCAGCCGATGTGGAGGGACGGCATCGCGGCGAACGTGTTCGTCACCGAGCCGGACAGGCCCGCCACTCCGCTGCAGGTCTGCTCGCCCCAGGTGTGGTGGACGCAGAACGTGTCGATGAACCGGGTCGGGTCGAGCAAGCGCGGCGGGGCGACGGCGTAGAGGTAGAAGCCGATCAGGGCCACGCCGTTCATCGCGAACATCACGGTGCGGACGGCGCGGTAGCGGTCGGGGAACTTGACGTAGACCCAGATGAAGACCGCTATCGTCACGATGAAGTGGAGCGTCGCGTAGTAGTAGTTCATCCCCACGATCAGCCAGTCGATCTTGGCGATCGTGTGATTGAGCCACTGCTCGATGTCGAGGTGGAGCGCGTGCTCCAGACCCAGGATGTCCCGGCCCCGGTGGTACGGGGCCTCGCCGCCGGTGCTCGCCGCGTTCTGCGTCACCCGGTAGCAGTAGTAGCCGATGCCGATGAGCGCGATCTCGATCCACATGGTGGGGCGGTTCACCGGTCGCAGTCGGGCCGGCAGGATCGGGCCGATCTTCGAGAATCCGCGTTTCGCGCTCGTCCCCGCGGAGGCCGCCGCGCCGTTCGTCCCGTTCTCGGTGCCGGTGCCGGTGCCGGTGCCGGTGCCGGTGCCGCGGCTCGTGGACCCGGACTGTTGGTCGCGCAGCTGTGTCGTCGTCACGATCTCACCCCCATGATCGGCTAGTCTGCCACGCCGGCGTGGCCCTCACTCGCACGATCACGCTGTCGCGTAAGCCTCGCGCCTGGACCGCGCCCCGCCCCACGCCGGCCCCGTGACCTGCGACTTCAGGTCGAGAAGTGCTCATTGCTCGACAGGTTCATGAAGACGTACTTCGCCGTTTCACCAAGATCTCGCTTAAATCCCCCTTAAGCTCGCCCACGAGGCGGTTCTCCGCCGGCTCATGAATTCCCTCCCTGATTTGGGCAGTTGGCCCCCATGTGAACGATGAGAGCAGGGGATGACAGACACACGTGAACAGGTAGTGGGCAGTGCGCGCGGGCCCGGTCGGCAATGGCCGGGCATGCTTGGCCTGCGCGCGACGGGCGGCGTTGCGGCGCTCGTCCTCGGGCTCGGCAGTTGTTCGTTGGTGTTGGCGCCGTCGGCGTACCCGCAGGCCGGGGACGGCACGGTGACGGTCCGGGTGATCCGGGCCGTTGACACCAGCGGCGCCTGGACGCCCGGGCTGGAACCGGGCATCGGCGGTGTCACGGTGACCCTCTCCGATGACGCCGGCACCAGCATCGCCGGGGTCACGGCGGCCGACGGCACGGTCACCCTGGCCCCGGCGCAGAGCAAGGCCACCGGCGGCAAGTACCGCGTGCAGGTGGTGAATCCACAGCCGGGCGTGCTGTTCCCGGCCTTCGCCTCGCCGCAGGGCCTGGACGGCGCACCGACCCAGCTGAGCAGCAACGAGGAGTTCGTCGACCTCTCCGGCAAGAAGAACGTGTCCTACACCACCGGTCTGTGGAGCCCTGGCGACTACTGCCAGAAGAACGCCCCGTTGGTGACGACCTGTCAGCCCGCCACGCGCGAGGGTGGATCCCAGCGCACGCTGGTCTCCTTCCCGTACGACACGCGCGGGCAGGACGGCGCCGATGGCGTCAACGTCACCGATATCGCCACCAACGCCGACACCGGGGCCCTGTACGGAATCGCCTGGAACAAGGCCGACAAGCGGGTCTTCTCCTCGGCGGTGGCCAAGCGCACCACGGACTACGGTCCGGGTGGGCCCGGCGGCATCTACGTGACCGACATCGCGGCGAAGAAGACCTCGCTCTTCACCGTCGTCCCGGACGCGGGCACGACGGCGCACGGCCCGGGTACCGATGACTCGTTCCTCGCCGTGCCCGGCAAGGAGAGCCTGGGCGGCATCAAGATCACCGACGACGGGTCCTCCCTGTTCGTCGTCAACCTCGACGATCGCAAGCTCTACGAGTACGACGCCACCGCGGCGAGTGCGGCGGCGCCGAAGGCCGCCTTCAGCATCCCGGACCCGGGCTGCCCGGCGGCCGTGGACTGGCGGCCGTTCGGCCTCGGCATGCAGGACGGCGCCGGCTACGTCGGCGGTGTCTGCTCCGGCGAGTCCACCGGCAAGACCTCCGACATGCGCGTGGTGGTCATGCCGTTCGACCTCGCCACCGGGGCCTTCGGCAAGCCGGTGCTGGACCAACCGCTGGACTACCCAAGGCAGTCCACGGTCGGTTCGGGCGCGTGCGACGGCGGTACGGGGTGGTGGCCCTGGACCAACACCTGGCCGACCTCGCAGAACGGCCAGGCCTGCACGAGCTACCTGGCCCAGCCGGAACCGGAGTTGGGCGAGATCGCCTTCGAGACCGACGGCTCGATGCTGCTGGCCTTCCGCGACCGGTTCGGCGACCGCGCGCCGGCCGGCCCCACGCCGGGAACCCCCGGGCTGGTGCTGTCGGGCGGAGACCTGAACAAGGCCTGCCTGTCGGGCGGGACGTACGTGATGGACACCAACGACGGCTGCGGGCTCTCCCCCCGGGGAACCCGGTTCTTCGACAACAGCCGCCTGGGGGCCCACCACAACGCCGCGTTCGCGGGGATGGCGCTCTCCAAGGTGGAGGACAGCATCGCGGTCTCCAGCTACGACCCCAACAGCACGGCCTTCGGGGCCGGCACCGCCTTCGTCGGGCGGGACGGCAAGCAGCACCCGCCGGACGGGCTGCGGCTCAACCCCGCGGACGTCAACTCGGCGTTCGGCAAGGGCGCTTCGATGGGCGACCTGGAAGTGCTCTGCGACCAGGCGCCGTTGCAGATCGGCAACCGCGTCTGGTACGACCCGCAGCGCACCGGCATCCAGGACCCGGGCCAGCTGCCGGTGGCCGGGGTGACGATCCATCTGTACGACGGGTCGGGCAAGTTGGTCGGCACGACGAAGACGACGGCGCGGGGTGAGTACTACTTCGACGACTCCGACGTCACCGGCGGACTCAAGCCGAAGACCGACTACACCATCAAGCTCGACAATCCGGCCGACTACGCCAAGGGCGGTCCGCTCTACGAGTGGGTGCCGACCGACGCGAACGTCGGGACCAACCACTTCATCGACTCCAAGGGGACCGTGCCGCCGGGCACGGCGTACCCCGTGAAGGCGCTGACCACCGGGGGGCCCGGCGAGAACAACCACACCTACGACTTCGGCTTCCGGCAGCAGGAGGGCGTGCTGCGCGTGGTCAAGCACGACCAGGACGGCGACCCGCTGGCCGGGGCCAGGTTCCAGCTGTGGGAGGAGGGCAACGGCACCGGCGGCCTGCAGACCGGCGGGTCGAAGCCTGACACCAAGGTGGGTGACGTCTGCACCACCGGGGCCGACGGCATCTGCCAGGACAGCGGCACGGTGGGGACGTACTACTGGCAGGAGGTCAGCCCGCCCGCGGGCTACACCGCGCCGGACTCGACGGTCTTCGGGCCGCTGGTCCTGACGGCCGACAACCTCACCACCGGGGTCTCGGTGACGGCGGTCAACCAGAAGATCGTCACCCCGACGCCCACGCCGACGCCCACGCCGACCCCGACGCCGACCCCGACGCCGGGCCAGACCCCGACCACGCCCGCCCCGACCACGCCCGCCCCGACCACACCGGCACCGATCGTGCCGGGCCCGGGCTCCCCGCCCGGCTCGCACCTGGCCTTCACCGGCATGGGCGAGGTGGTTCCGCTGGCCCTGGTCGGTGGCGCCGCGTTCACCGCGGTCGGCGCCACGACGCTCGTGCTGACGCGCAGGCGCAAGGCCTCGGCACAGCGCGGCTAGCCGCGGCCCCGTGAGGGGCGGCCGGCACCGGGGATCCCGGGGCCGGATCGGGCGGGTTCGCCGGTCACTGGCCGGCGAACCCGCCCGACTCAGTGACCGGTCGGCCGGGGCCGACCGCACCCACAGCGACGAGAGAAGGAGACCGGATGGCTCGCAGGACCAGGACCGCCGGCCCCGCGCCGAGCAAGGACGGCCCCGCATCGGGCCAGGACGGCCCCGCGCCGAGCAAGGACGGCCCCGCATCGGGCCAGGACGGCCCCGCGCCGCGCCGGACTCGCTGGTTCAGGGCCCTGGTCGCGCTCGCCGTGTGCGGCGCCGCGGTGGGCGGCGTGGCCGCCTACCGGGGCCTGTCCGGCGGCAGCGGCGAGCGGCCGGTGACGATGGACGAGGCCTCCCGGCTGGCGCTGTCGCGGCTGGACCTGTACCAGGCCAGCCCCGTGGCGGTGACCCTGACCGCCGCCGAGGGCGGCGGCGTGGTGCTGCGGGTCAGCGGGGTGGTGGACTACCGGACACACCACGCCGTCGGGAGCTACGAGACCACCGGGGCCGGGCCCACCGGCTCGTCCGGCGCGGCGGGCTCCACCCCCGCCCCGCAGCTCGACCACGGCCTGATCGTCTGGGACAGCGACGGCCTCGGCCTGGCCCCCGCGCTGGACGGCACCCCGCCCTGGCAGCAGGCCGAGCACATCCCCCGCTCGGGCTGGTCGCCGCGCTCCTACACCACCGATCCGCTGGACGCCGGGCTCCAACTGCTGATCGGGCTCGGCGCGGACCGGCCCGACAACCCGCTGCTGCTCGCCCAGTCCGGCGCCCGCTGGCTGGGCCGCGACCGGATCGACGGCCGCGACTACGACGAGATCTCCGGCCCGCGGGCCACCGGCACCACCCCGGGCACCGGCCCCGACGGCGGGAAGTCGCCGCTGACCTACTGGGTGGACGGCAACGGCGGCCTGCGCCGGGTCACGATGCGGATGCCGGGCCTGGGCACCCCGACCACCCTGGAGTTCACCGGGCACGACCCCAACGCCAAGCTCCCGGAGGCACCGTGGGACACGGGCACCGACTGAGACCCGAACCACCTTGGCACTGTCAGGAGATGACCGTACGTCAGTGCGCCGCCGGGACCGCGCCGGTGTCCGTTGGCAGCGGGTACGCGTCCGGATCGAAGGTCCCGGGCAGCCCGGTCGCCGGGGCGGCCGCGGCCGTCGGGTCGGGCATCGACGGTTGCGCGGGCGGCGCCGGCACCTGGCTGAACGGAACACCGGGCGGAGCCTGCACCGAGGCCGCTCGACCGCTCGGCGGGCTGCCCCGCCCGTTCGCCCCGCAGCCCGCCAGGCCCTCCAGTCCGGCCGGACTCTGGGTGGTCGGCTGGTTGCCGCTGAAGCAGTTGCTGGGGTCGGCGGCGGCCAGCACCAGGTCCTCGCCGTTGCCGGTGACCCGGTTGCCGGTGACCTGGTCGCCGCTCGCCGGGTGCCCCGGCGGGTCGGTGATGATCACCCCGACCGCCGTGTTGCCCTGGACCAGGTTGCGCTGCACGCGGTCCCCGGTGCCGCCGCCGATCCCGATCCCGATCCCGAAGCCGCCGTCCGCCTGCTCGGGCGTGTCGGCGGCGTTGTTGTCGGTGATCACGTTGCCCGCGAGCACCGCGCCGTGCTGCGGGGCGAGCGCCTCCTGGTCGTTGGAGTTGATGGTGACACCGACCCGGTTGCCGGTGACCAGGTTGCCCAGCACCGAGACGCCCTCGGAGGCGTTGGTGATCTCGATGCCGACGGCGTTGTGCGCCATGGTGTTCCCGCGGACCAGGGTGTCGCAGGGCCGGCACTGGCCGACGTAGATGCCCGAGTCGGCCTGCCCGGAGGCGTAGGAGTCCTCGATCACACCGCCGTGCGCGTCGAACGCGTAGATGCCGTACAGGCCGTTGTCGTACGAGGTCACCCGGGTCGCCCGGAAGCCCTGGACGGCCGGGAAGCGGGTGGTGTCCAGCGGGTCGTACGCCGAGCCGCCGGCCCCGCGCTGCTGCAGCTTCTGGTCGGTGACGCCGGTGAACAGTACGCCGTTGGCGAGGTAGTCGCGCACGGTGAGGTTCTCCACCACCGAGCCCGCGCCGGTCACGGTGATGCCGTTGACCAGTCGCACTCCGCCGTCGAGGACCACCGCGTTGCGGTCCGTGCCGCGCAGCACCACGTCGGGCTCGGTGACCTGCACGCTCTCCCGGTACACACCCGGGCCGATCAGCACCGTGTCCCCCGAACGGGCGACGTCCACCGCCTGCTGCACCGTGTGGAAGTCCTGGGGCACCCGCAGCACGGTCCCGGCCGGGTGCTTCGCGTCGGCGGACGCCGAACCAGAGGAGGAGCACCCGGTGGCCGCCAGCGCCAGTGCCACCACCGCGACCAGCGCCGACAGGCGCGCCACCACCGCCCGTGACCCCGCCGGTCGGATCTTATGGAGGATCAACACACTGTGATCAGGCGGCATTTGCATGACAGGTGTTCTATCGTCTCCAATAGCCGCATGCCCACCGAACCGGAAAACGCGCAGGATCCCGCCCGCCCGGTCGGCGCCGGATTCGGGCGGCGCGGGGCCCTGCTCGCCGCCGGTGCGGTGCTCGCCGCCGGCATCGGCGCGGCGGCCGAAGACCTGGCCCGGAAGAACCTGACGGCCGCTCACGAGCGCTCCCCGGCCGCCCCGCCGGCCCAGGCCGCGACCCCCTTCCACGGGCCCCGGCAGGCCGGTGTGACGGCGCCCCAGCAACCGGCCACCCAGCTGCTCGCCCTCGACCTCCCGCAGACCTCCTCCGCCGCCGACCGGCAGACCCTGCGCACCGTCCTCGACGCGCTGACCCACACCCTCGCCACGGCGGCCTCCGACGCACCGTCGGATGCCCGGCTGCAGGGCGTCGGCGCCACCCGGCTCACCTCGCTGGTCGGCGTCGGCCCGGGGCTGGCCACCCGGCTCGGCCTCGACGTCCCCGCCGGGCTCGCCGAGTTGCCGTCCTTCCCCGGTGACCAGCTGGACCAGGCGCGCGGCGGCGGCGACCTGCTGCTCCAACTGTGCGCCGCCGACCGCTGGACGCTGACCGTGGTCGCCGAACTCGCCGCCACCGCCGCCCGGTCCGCCGGTGCCACCTTGCGCTGGAGCCAGTCCGGTTTCCTGTCCGTGACCGCCCCGGGGACCACCCCGCGCAACCTGTTCGGCTTCAAGGACGGCACCGCCAACCCCGGTCCTGCGCAGGACGAGCAGTTCGTCTGGGGCCCGCCCGGCGCGCACCAGAACGGCACGGTGCTGGTCTACCGCCGGATCCGGATGGACGTTGCCGGCTTCGCCGCCCTGCCCGCGGACCAGCGCGACCGGGCGATCGGCCGCCGCGAGAGCGACGGCGTCCCGCTCACCGGCACCGCCGAGCACGACGACCCGGACATCTACGCCAAGAACCCGGACGGCTCCTACGTGATCCCCGCCAACGCCCATGTCCGGCTCACCAGCCCCCGCCTCGACGGCGGTACCCGGATGCTCCGGCGCAGCTACAGCTACGACGACGGCCCGACCGACCGCGGCCTGCTGTTCTGTGCCTTCATGCGCGACCCCGCGCAGTTCATCCGGGTCCAGGACCGCCTGGCCACCCGCGACGCCCTCGCCCCCTTCCTCCAGCACCAGGCCTCGGCCGTGGCCTACGTGCTGCCCGGCGTGGCCGCCGGCGGCCGCCTCGGCGAGCAGCTCCAGGGGTAGGGATGTCGGCGGTCCGGCTTCACGCAGGCCTCGGGATCCGGCTTCGCGCAGGCCGCGGGATCCGGCTTCGCACAGGCCTCGGGATCCGGCCTCGGGATCCGGCCACGCGCTCAGGCGCGGGCACTCGGCGTGGGCGTGCGGGCCGGGAACGGTGGTGGAGGTGCGCGGCCGCGACGGGGGCGAGAGGCCGGAACCCGGCACGGCGTCAGTCCTCTGTCGACGCCGTCAGGAACCACCAGAGGCTCAGCGCGAGCGGGGTGCCGAGCGCGCCCACCACGACCGCGATCCACAACGGCCAGTAGCCGCCGTCGGTCATGGGCGCCCGCTCCGGGTGCACGGGATCGATCCGCACGCTCACCCGGTGCCCGTCGGGCCACTGGTCGGCTGCGCCCTCCTGGGCGCTGTACCCGCGCCCGTCCACCAGCCAGTGGTAGGTGCACAGGCCGGCGGAGTCGGCTTCGCCGCGGCAATCGGTGACGGTGGCGGACACCCGCGACGTGGCGTGCGCGTCGCGGTCGTGCTCGTGGAACCAGCCGCTGAGCGCGAAGGCGAAGCAGCCGGCGAAGACAGCGAGCAGCAGGGCCGGCATGACGTCGTGCAGCGGCGCGGCTCGCCGGCCCCCGGTCAGGAGCCGGCGGAGCGGGGCAGCCACTGTCGCGAGCAGCACCGCGCTGCCCGCGCCGATCCAACCGGCGTACCAGGCCCGTGATCCCCACGGCGCGAAGGCCGTCACCACCGCGCCGACCAGGACGGCGGCCCAGGCGAGGCGCTGGAACGTGCGCACCGCGGCGCCGGCCCGCTCCCGCGGCCTCCCCGACCGCGCCGGGGCGGCGGGGGGTGCTGTGAGGGCGGCGGGGGGTGCGGCGCGGGCAGGGACGGGGGCGGCGGGCGTGGCGGGAGGCCGCCGGTCCTCGGGAACGGGGGGTGCTTCGTCCTCGATCGTGGTCACCCCGCAAGGCTGGCAGCCGGTCGCGGCGGGGACCAGACAGCGGCGCCGTCCCCCGGCGTTCAGCAACGCTTACGCGGTCGTGGCGGACGGCTCCTGCCCGTCGTCGGACGCGGTCCGCTCACTTGGGTCGAGGGGATGCCGAGGTGGCTGGTGTTCCAAATCTGAGCCGCGCTCGCGGACTTCATCCGGGAGTCGAGCGTCTCCAGTACCCGCGAGGGCCTGGCCGCCGCGCGAGCCCGGGGCAAGGCCGGGGCAGGCCGACCGTCGTCGACCTGGGCCGAGCCTCCGAAGGAGCCGCGGACCGAGCCGGCTGCTGCCGTGAACGTGACGACGCCCTGCGAGGTGCGCGATGCCCCGCACCAGCCGGTGCGGGGCATCGCGTCCACCGAGGTCAGGCGGGGACGATGTTCTCCGCCTGCGGGCCCTTCTGGCCCTGGGTGATGTCGAAGCTCACCTTCTGGCCCTCCTGGAGCTCGCGGAACCCCTGGGCGTTGATGTTGGAGTAGTGGGCGAAGACGTCCGGGCCGCCGCCGTCCTGCTCGATGAAGCCGAAGCCCTTTTCCGCGTTGAACCACTTCACGGTACCGGTGGCCATGTGTTGCTCCCAAAGTCGGGGACGAGGTACGCGCTGGTGCCTACCTCGAGGGATGAGGTGATCGCCTGGGTCCTCCGACTGCTGGTCGAGCGGTACATCGGATCCACGACTGCTGGAGACGACGCTACCCCCATCGGAGGCTCCGGTCATGTGCTTTCGCGTGATCTTCAGTGCGCCGCCACGGAACGGCGGCATGCGAGCGACGATCGGACGCTCCACCGCACCTCGGGATCGTTCGCGCAGCCGCGGCTGGAGTGTTGTCGTCGAGGGATTCCCGGGCTTCCCGGGCGCCCCTGGTCCAGGGCGCCGCGGGCCCCGCGCAGTGCCGCGCGGCGGGGCGGCGAACTAGGCTTGCGGCCATGACCTCCGTGCCGAACACGCCCGCCTGGCGGGTGATGCGTCAGGACGACAACGGCAACCAGTACCTGGTGGCCCGTGAGCTCGCGAAGGACGAGGCCGACCGGCTCGCCGCCGAGCTGGAGGCACGCGGGCACAAGCAGCTCTACTGGACCGAGCTCGACCAGCCGCGCGCCGCGGGGTGACCCGAGCGGCGAGCCGGCGTGATCCGGCCTCGGTATCGGCCACCGTCGTGCTGGACCGACGACGGCGCGTGATATCGAACGGGAGCTTTCCGCGCTCCTCGGCTTCCTCGACGGCCGCACAGGCCTCGACGGCCGCGCCTGCCTGGCCGTCGCCCACCGACCGCGACCCGAGCCGCACCCCCGCTCGTCGAACGGGGGCGCAGCTCGGTTCGCGATCAGTTGATCGACCGTCAGCCCTGGTGTGCCCAACCCGCGTAGCGCTGGGCGAAGCGGGTGCCGGTGCCGGCGGCGACCGTCACGTCGTAGCGGCCCTGGGGGTCGAGGGGCCAGTCGATCTTCGCGGTCTTCCCGGCGTCGACCCAGACGGTCTGCGGGGCGCCCGCGAAGTCGTTCGCCGTCGCGGTGAAACTCACCTGACCCGCGCCGTCGTTGGCCACCTCGAAGCGGATCGACTTCGGGTCGCGCAGGTCGGCGCTGACGATCGGTGCCGCCACGTCCTCCTGCTCCAGGCGGACGACGGTGCCGGCGAAGCGGGTGACGAAGCCGTCCGCGCCGTGCACGGTGAAGTCGTAGCGGCCGTCGGTGGTGGAGGCGTCCCAGACGTAGGTCGTGCTCGCGCCCGGTGCGACGGTGAACGGGGTGGCGGCGAAGGGCAGGGCGATGTTCGGGTAGACGGCGAAGCTGTAGCCCACCGAGCCGAAGTTGGTCATCGTGCAGGTGACCTTGCCGCTCTCCCGGTCCACGTCGATGTCCGCCCAGGGGCGGTAGGGCAGCGGGCGGTGCGGGCGGTCGCCGCGCTCCTGGACGGGCAGCGACTGGGTGCCCAGGGCCGGCAGCGCGACCGGCGGCAGGGCGGCGTTCGCGTCGGCCTTGGCCATCAGCGCGTTGGTGTCGGGCAGCGCGGGGATCGAGAAGTCCGGCTTGGTGAAGTCGAAGCAGCTGGTCAGGTCGCCGCAGACGGTGCGGCGCCACTGCGAGATGTTGGGCTCCTGGACGCCGGTCACCACCTCCAGGAAGCGCAGGACCGAAGTGTGGTCGAAGACCTGCGAGTTGACCCACCCGCCGCGCGACCAGGGCGAGGCCACCCAGAGCGGCACCCGGTTGCCCAGGCCGATCGCCCGGCCCTGGGTGAACTCCTCGGGCGTGCCCGGCTCGGGGGTGGGCGGCACCTGGTGGTCGAAGTAGCCGTCGTTCTCGTCGTACATGACCAGGAAGACGGTGTGCTCCCAGACGTCCGGGTTGGACATCAGCGACTGCAGCGCGGAGTTGACCCACCAGGCGCCGTAGTCCGGGCTGGCGTTGGGGTGTTCGCAGAACAGGTACGGCGCGACCATCCAGGAGACGGTGGGCAGCGTGCCGGCCTTGCAGTCCGCGTCGAAGGCGGTGAGGTCGAACTTGGTCATCGCGTTGATGTAACGCGGGTCGGTGGCCGGGAAGTTGTGGAACTGCTTGAAGTAAGACAGCGCGTTGTCGTCGTAGTCGCCGGTGCGGTCGTCCTCGCTCGGGTTGTGGTAGACCCGCCAGCTGATCTTCGCCGCCTCCAGGCGCTCGGCGTAGGTGGTCCAGTCGGCCACCGGGTTCTGGGTGACCGGGGTGTTGTCGATCCACGGCCCGGTGGTGCCGTCCTTGCCCGGGCCCGAGGTGCCGGTCCACAGGTAGAGGCGGTTGGGGTCGGTCGGGCCGGCCAGCGAGCAGAAGTACGCGTCGCAGAGGGTGAACGCGTCGGCCAGCGCGTACTGGTAGGGGATGTCCTCGCGGGTGAAGTAGCCCATGGTGCGCTCACCCTTGGCGGCCACCCACTTGTTCAGCGCGCCGTCGTTGATCGCCTGGTGGCTGGTCGCCCAGTCGTGGGCCAGGCCCGCCGCGTTCTGCGCGTTGTACTTGGTGGTGTCCATCCGGTACGGCAGCATCACGCCGCCGTCGCTGCGGCCGGCGTCCGGCTGGCGGAAGACGGAGTCACCGTTCGGGAAGGTCAGCGCCTGCTTGTCGGCGAAGCCGCGCACGCCGTTCAGGGTGCCGAAGTAGTGGTCGAAGCTGCGGTTCTCCTGCATCAGGATCACCACGTGCTTGACGTCGGTGACATCGCCCTGGCGGGCGGCCTTGCCCTTGGCCTGCGCGCTGCCGGGCAGGCCGACCACGGTGGCGGCGGCGGTCGCGGCGGCGGCGCCCAGGACGGTACGGCGGTTCAACTCGGTCATGGTGGCAGCCCTTTCAGAGCGCGAAGGTGGCGACGGCGGCGGCGGTGTCCGAGGGCCAGCCGTTGGCGGCCGTGTTCGGGTCGGCGGCCGGCCAGCCGGTGGCGATCACGTGCGCCTCGCGCATCTCGATCCGGCCGGTGTCGGCGTACAGCACGTAGTCGATCCGGTCCTGCGGCTCGGGCTTGCTGCCGCGCACCTTGCGGGTGGGCGACCAGGTGGCGCCGGGGAACTTCGCGGGGTCCGGGTGCTCCTCGCGGAAGCTGTCGGTCAGGCCGGCGGCCTGCATGGCCTCGGTGACCGGCCAGGCGAACGCGGTGCCGTGGGTGGCGGCGGTCCAGTCCAGGTGCGAGGGGGAGGAGAGCCCGGCGGCCACGATCACCGGGCTCCTGCCCGTCGCACCGTCGGCCGCGATCGCGGCGAGCAGGGCCTGGGCCTGCTGGTGGCGGAGCGAGGCGGTCTCGGTGGCGAGCACCTGGGCGGGCGTCTGGCCGTCCTGGATCGCGTACGGGCCGTAGGAGTTCTCGTCCAGGTGCGCCGTCCAGAGGCGGATGGCGCGGCCGCCCGGCAGCTGCACGGTGACCCCGGCGGCGGGCAGCGCGGCGGTCACCGTGGTGACGTCGGTGAGCGGGTAGCGGCTCAGCACGCCGACGCTGCCCGGGCTCTGGTAGGCGAACCAGCCGAGCGCGTCGGCCAGTCGCTGGGCGCCCGTGCCGGCCGTCTCCTGGAGCGCGACCACGTCCCAGCCCTGGGTGAGGACCACCCGCAGCTGCTTCTCGAACCCGTCGGTGCTGTGGCTGCCCGCGTCCCACAGGTTCCAACTGGCCACCTTGACCTGCTGCTTGCCCTTGGCATCCACCGCGGCGACGACCGGGACCTGCACGGTCACGGTGTCGGTGGCGCCCGCGCTGTCCTTGACGCCGACCGTGACGATCGCGGGGCGGGCGAGCGCCTTGGCGGGCGCGGTGCCGGTGACGGTGCCGTCCGCGCCCACGGTCAGCCAGGAGTCGCCGCTGATTCGGCGGAAGGCCGGGGTGCCGGCCGGGTTGCCGGCCGGGCGGGACCAGAGCCCCTGCAACTTGACCTGAACCTGACCGCCGGGCTGGACCGGGGTGGCGGTCAGCGCGTCGACCGCGCTGTGCGGGGCGACGACGGTCGGCTTGGGCTTGAAGCTGAACGGCGCGCTCTGCGCGAGGATCCCGTACCCGTCCTTGGCCAGCAGGTACGCGGTGTAGGGGCCGCCGGTGAGCGCCGAGGTGTCGAGGGTGAGGTCGCCGGAGCCGCCCGGGGTGTACTTCCAGAGCAGCGAGGAGCCGGTGCCGGGCTGCCGGGTGCCGTCGTAGACGCCGACCCAGTTGGTGGGGTCCGGGGTGGCGGTGGTCCAGTGGAAGGTGAGCTTGTCGCCTTCGGTGGGGCTGGGCGGCGTGGTGAGCGCGAGGGAGCTGCCGGTGGCCACGGGGTTCCTGTCCGTCGGGTGAAGGGGGCAGAGTTGGCTGGACAACTCTGCCCACATTCAGGCCACCTGCGAGGGACGGCGCATGAACGACGCATGACGGACAGTCGGAAATCCGCCGAATTCGGCGGCACGGCAGGGGCTCCGGCGGCTACCGGTCGGTACATTCCCTCGATCGCCGTCCACCGCGCTGTCGCGCTCCAGCGAGTTGCTGGGGTGCGGGCCAGTGCGGTGCGGTGCGGGGCGCCGCGTGCGGGGCCTGCGCGGGGGCGGTGCTGTCCGGATCCGTGCCGTCCGGAACCGCTCGCGGTGGTCCGTCGCTCGGTATCCCCACCGGCCTCCCGGATTGGTTCAGACCATTGACGAGACTCGCACGGTCGAAACGGACCGTCAACCCGTTCGCAAGCGTGAATGTCCCTGTCCGAGCAGGGTGAACGGACTACTTGACACTGCAGATTGGCCTAGGCCAATATCCGTTGGTCCGTACCAAGTGCCAACGCTGCGATCGGCGTGCCGGCACTCTCTCGGAAGGCCCGGTCGATGTCCTCCCACCAGCCCAACAAGGAGCTGCGCCGTCTCGCGCTCTCCGTCCTGCAGCCAGGATTCGTCGGTACGGAGGCGCCGGACTGGTTGCTCCGCAGCATCGGTGACGGTCTGTCATCCGTCGTGCTGTTCGCCAGGAACATCGCCAACCCCGAGCAGGTGGCCCGGCTCTCCGCGCAACTGCGCGCGGAGAATCACGAGTTGATCATCGCGATCGACGAGGAGGCCGGCGACGTCACCCGGATCGAGGCCTGGACCGGTTCCACCCGGCCCGGCAACTACGCCCTCGGGGCGGTGGACGACGTCGAGTTGACCGAGTCGGTGGCCCGCGACATCGGCCGTGAGCTGCACGCCGCCGGAGTCTCCCTCGACTACGCGCCGAGCGCCGACGTCAACTCCAACCCGCGCAACCCGGTGATCGGCGTACGCTCCTTCGGGGCCACGCCCGAGCTGGTATCCCGGCACGCCGCCGCGTGGATCCGCGGCCTGCAGGCCGGCGGCGTCGCGGCCTGCGCCAAGCACTTCCCGGGCCACGGCGACACCGCGGTCGACTCCCACCACGGCCTGCCCAGCTACGACGCCTCGCTGGAGGAGATCGCCGCCCAGGCGCTGCCCCCGTTCCGGGCCGCCCTGGAGGCCGGCGTGCGGGTGGTGATGAGCGGTCACGTGCTGGTGCCCGCCTACGACCGCGAGCTCCCGGGCACCCTGAGCCGGCGGATCCTGCACGACCTGCTGCGCGTCGAGTTGGGCTTCGACGGCCTGGTGGTCACCGACGGCATCGAGATGGGCGCCGTCACCGACCGCTACGGCATCGACGGTGCCACCGTGAAGGCCATCATCGGCGGCGCCGACGCCGTCTGCGTCGGCGGCGAGAGCGCCGAGGAGAAGACCGTCGACCTGCTCTCCGGCGCACTGGTCGAGGCCGTGACCAGCGGGGTGCTCACCGAGGAGCGGCTCGCGGACGCGGTCGAGCGGGTCCACGCCTTCGCCCGCTGGTCGACCGGGCTCGGCGCCGCCGTGCCGGCCAACCGGATCAGCAACGACATCGGCTTCGTCGCCGCCCGCCGCGCCGTCGAACTGAGCGGCCCCAAGCCGGAGATCCTGCCGCTGACCGTCCCCGCGCACGTGGTGGAGCTGGTGCCGACCAGCAACCTGGCCATCGGCAAGGAGACGCCGTGGGGCGTGGCGGTCCCACTGCGCGAGCGGCTGCCCGGCACCACCTTCGCGCGCGTGCACCACACCCAACTGGAGTCCGAGCCGGGCCTGCTGGAGCAGCTCGCGCTCACCCCGGCCGTCGGCCGCCCGCTGGTCGTGGTGGTCCGCGACGCCTCCCGGCACGAGTGGATGAGCGGCGCGCTCGGCCAGTTGGTGCGGGCGCGGCCGGACGCCATCGTGGTGGAGATGGGCCTGGCGGGCACTTCTACCCCCGGGGCCGTGCACATCGTCACCCACGGGGCCACCACCGCCTCCGGGGTCGCCGCCGCAGAGGTGCTGGTGGGGGCGCGGCCGTAGTCACGAGTTGACGTAGCGTCAGTTCGCTGCCGCGACAGCGACCTTCGGCTGCCCGACCCAGGTGGCCAGGGCCGCGCGCAGGCCGGCGAGGTCCACCTCCGCCGCCGGGTCCGCGTCCGTGGCCGCGCCCGCCGCGCCGCCCGCCCAGGCCAGGTAGCCGTCGGGGCGGATCAGCAGCCCGGCCGGCGCGCCGCCGCCGCGCACCGGGGCCGCGACCGGGGCCTTGATCGGGGCCTTGACCGGGGCCTTGAATGTGGCCTTGACCGTGGCTTTGACGAGCCGCACCCGGTCGGCCCGGTCCCGGGCGGCCGCGTGCAGTCGCGCGTCCGAGGTGAGGTCGAGCAGCACGGGGCGGCCGTCGGCCAGCAGGTCGAGCGGTGAGCAGGCCGTGCCGTCGGCGGTGGTCAGCGCCAGGTCGGGCACGAAGGCCCCGGTGAGCGGGTGCGCGTCGTGGGCCTGGTGGTAGGTGACGGCCACCGCGCTGAGGAGTTCGGCCAGGGCGAGGTTCACCTCGTCCAGCTCCATCAGCTCGGTGAACAGCTCGCGCAGCGGCGTGACGCCCGGGTCCGGGTTCATCAGCGCCACCTGCGCCCGGGTGTTGTGCAGCACCCGGGCCGCCACCGGCCGCCGCTCGCGCTGGTAGCTGTCCAGCAGCCCCTCCGGCGCGGTGCCGGCCACGGCGGCGGCCAGCTTCCAGCCCAGGTTCATCGCGTCCTGCAGGCCGAGGTTGAGGCCCTGGCCGCCGAACGGCGAGTGCACGTGCGCCGCGTCGCCGGCCAGCAGCACCCGGCCCAGGCGGTAGTGCTCGGCGAGGCGGGTGTTGTCGGTGAACCTGCTCAGCCAGGTCGGCTCGGCGGTGAGCTCGATCCGGCGCCCGGTGATCCGCTCCAGGGAGTCGGCGAACTCCTGCTTCGTCACGGGCTGTTCGCGGTCGGCGGGCGGGCCGTCGAACTCGACGGCGAGGATCCGGCCCGGCAGCACCTGGAGCACGCCGCCCGCCAACCGGTGCCAGCCGCCGCCGGGGTTCGCCAGCAGTTCGGGCACCGCCACCTCGGCGAGCCGGCCGGTGATCGTCGGGTCGTCGCCCGGGAAGGCGAAGCCGGCGAGCTTGCGGACGGTGCTGCGCCCGCCGTCGCAGCCCACCAGGTAGGCGGCACGGAACGCGACGCGCCCGGCCGCGCTCTCGGCCGTGACCGTCACGCCGTCCGGGTCCTGGTCGACCGCCGCCACCCGGTGCCCGCGGCGCACCGAGGCACCCAACTCCGCTGCCCGCTCGGCGAGCACCGCCTCCGTCCCGGTCTGCGCGATGGGCAGGATGCCGGGGCTGGCGCTGTCGAGCCGGTCCAGCCGCACGGTGCGGATCCCGGCGAAGTGCACGAGCGGGACGGGGCCGCCGCCGCCCGGCGGCCGGTGGTTGCCGAACATCGCCACCGGCTGCTCGGTGCCCTTCGCCAGCCGCTCGACCAGGCCGCGCAGCCGCAGTGACTCGATGCTGCGGGCGTGCAGGCCGAAGGCCCGGGCGTGCGGGGAGGGCGCGTCGAGCTGCTCCAGGACGATCACCTCCGAGCCCTGCAGCCGCAGTTCGGCGGCCAGCAGCAGGCCCACGGGGCCGGCGCCGGCGATCACCACATCGGTGTTGACGGTCTTCATCGGTGGCAGTGGTGGCATCGGCGACATGGGTGACATCGGTGGCAGCGGTGACATCGCGGACTCCTTAACGCGTTAAGTGCTCGATGGGTCCCACTGTTCACTTAACGCGTTAAGCTGTCAAGTGAACGCGATGAGGAAGAGGGATTCGGATGCCGATCGACCGGGACCACGCGGTGCGCGTGGCCATGCGGATGCTTGACGAGGACGGTCTTGAGAAGCTGTCGCTGCGCCGGATCGCCGCCGAACTGGACGTCAAGGCACCGGCGTTGTACTGGCACTTCGCCAACAAGCGGGCGCTGCTCGACCACCTGACCGACCTCATGCTCGCCCCGGCGCTGGAGGAACTGCCGCTCCCCGAGCCGGCCGACGCCTGGCCGCAGTGGCTGGAGCGGATGGCCCTGGTGGTCCGCGACACGCTCTTCGCCCACCGCGACGGCGCCCAGGTCGCCCTCGGCGCGGGCCTCGGGCGCGCCACCTCCCTCGGCCTGGTGATCGAGCGCTCGGTGGAGGTGCTGCACGGCGCCGGTTTCGACCTCGCCGAGGCCAGCCGGATCGCCGGTGCCTTCAACGCCTTCCTGCTCGGCCGCGCCGCCGAGGAGCAGGCGATGCCCAAGCTCGGCACGGTCGACCTGGACGCGTTCGCGACGGCCTATCCGTTGCTCGCCGCAGGCCTGGCGCAGCGCGCGGCGGACGGGGACACCCCGGAGGTGGCGTTCCGCTACGCGGTGGGGATCATGGTGGCCGGCATCAAGGCGCTGCACGCGGAGGGTGGGGCGAAGGGCCACTCTTGAGGCCCTGTCCCGGCGATGACCGAGCCCCTGATAGCGTGCCGCGTCCGGTGGGGAAGATCATGAGAGGACGGCGGCCGTGCGGGAAGTCGAACGCCACGAGGTCGATGGACGGCACACAGTCCAGGCGCTCGACCGCATCAGCCACCGGATCCGGTGGCGGTGGTACGGGATGCGCTACGACGACCCGTCCCCGGAGAGGCTGAAGGAGATGCGTGACGAACTCCTCGACCACCTCGCCGCCCGCACCGCGCAGGACCCAGCGCTCGATGCGGCAGCACGCTCGGCACTGCTGACGGCGGCGGAGTGCGCCCTGGGTGTGCTGGGCGTCGGCTGCTTTCCCGACGGCGATCAGGAGATCCTCCTCCCGCTCGTCGGTCTGGGTCTCAGCAGCGAGGACATCGCTTTCGGCGAGGCCGTCGAGCAGGCCCCCACGGCCAGGACGTGGCTCGACGCCTTCGAGATGTGCCTGGTCAGCGGCCTGTTGTGGGAATGGCCGCGGGTGATCGGGCTGGTCCTGCGAAACGACTACGCGCCCGCGATCCGTGACGGGGTGCCGTACTCGAAGCTGGACTCGACGTCGGATCCGGCGGACCGCGCCGCGATGGACGCCCTGTGCGGCTACCTGACGCGGAAGAACGGGCACCTGCCCCGCGACCGGCCCACCGTGACCCTCTGCAAGCCGGACGCCGACGAGCGGGCCGAGGCGGCCCGGCAGCTGGACGCGGTCGGACCCCTGACGCCTGATCAACTCCTGCTCCGCGTACTCCTCGACGACGACCCGCACGCGTTCGAGCAGGCCCTCGCGGTCCGGCTCGTCGAGCACCGGGAGAGCCAGGGACCCGACCCCGCCCCCAGGACCCTGCTGCCGGTCGGCGCCCTGGCCCTGGCCGCCCTCGCGGTCCAGGTGCACGGATGGGAGCTGGGCATCCGGTCCGGCTACCTGCCGCCCGACCTGCTGGGTTCCCCGGACGCGCTGCGCCGCGCGGCGGCGGCCGGACCGAACAACCTGGGCCGCTGGGGCGCCGAGTAGTAGCCGCTCCGGGCAGCGTGAGCCCCCGACGGTGACACCCCGGACATGGCGTTCCGCTACGAGGTGGGGATCATGGTGGCGCGGATCAGGGCGCTTCACGCGGAGCGGACGAGTGGCGCGGGGGAGTAGGAGGCGGCGAGTCGGCGCAGCGAGGGCACGCGCAGGGCGGCCAGCTGAGGGCGTCCCGGGCCTTCCGCCAGGAAGGCCATTGGGACTGTGCCGGGAGCATTGGAGGGCCTCCAGGGCTCCCCGGATCGGGGCCGGGTCAGCTGGCGAGGGCTTCCCCGAGCCGTGTGTGAGCCGGTCCGGCCAGAGTCCGGCGCAGGGCCTCGGCGCGGGACCGGACGAGTCCGTGCCGGTACGCTTCGGGCAGTTGCTGCCAGACCCCGATGGCCATGTCGGCGGCGGCAATCGGGTCGCCGTCCGCGCTCAGGCAGGTTGCGGCGTCCATGGTCAGCAAGGCCCGCGTCATGATGGACGGTGATCTGGTGAGGTCGAGAGCCGCTTCCTGCTCGGAGTTCGCCTCGCGGGTGCGGCCCATCAGCGTGAACGCCTGCGAGAGGTGGACGTGATGCTTCTGCAGCGGGTAGCCGAACCAGGTGTCGGCCGCCTCTACGGTGTTGAGACGTTCGGCGATGTTGCGGGCATCGGCGACCGCGCGAAGGGCCCCTTGGTGGTCACCGGTCGAGGCGAGGGCCCTCGCCGTGACGGCTGCGGCCAGCGCGGCAGAGGCAGTGGGGAGCCTGCCAGCCTCGCGGCGGGCGTTGATGGCCAGGTTCGCGGCGGCGTTCGGGGCACCGTAGTTCAGCGGGACCATCGCGCGCCGGGCCAGCACCCACGCCAGCATGTGCCGGTCGCCAGACTCGCGGGCGGCCTTCTCGGCAGTGGCGAACCAGCCGTGAGAGTCCCGCTGGTCACCCCGGTCGTGTTGGATGATTGCGACCAGTCCGGTGATCCCTGCCGCTGTTCGGGCCAGGTCGACGCGGGTGCCGGCGGGGTGCGGACGGCTGAGGACGTCCTGAAGGAGCCCGAGGTCTTGGCGCATTTGAGCCAGTACGACCTCCGGTGCCCGGCCGTGGTAGCCGCCGCGGTGGCGCTCGAACGCCCCGTCGAGGTAAGCGAGATCGCCGGCATCGGAGCCGGAAAGGCCGGCGTCGATCCCGTGCCGTGCCTCCGCGATGCCGGGCAGGGCGACGACCCCTGTCGTCAAGGCCGCCGCACCGAGAAACTGCCGTCGGTTCACCGCCGTACCCTCCTCTCCTTCGTCTTCGACCGGCTGCTGGTGAAGCCTGCGCCAGCGCCGCGAGGCGGCCACCGCTCGGGCGACCTCCTCCACCGAGAGCCCATACCCGTCGGCCAGCAGCTGGTGCCACCTCGGGGTCGGCAGACGTCGCTCGGTCTCCCAGCGCTTCAGGTTCTCCGGGTCGAACCACATATCGCCCTGAGCCGCCTGTAAGACCAGGGCCTGCTCGTCGCGGGTGAGTGTGGCCGCCTCGCGGATCCGCCTCAGCATGGCGCCGATGCCGTCTGGTGCCATCATGCCCGTCCCCCAAACCTTTGACTGATTGGTGCCCGATCCTGGCCCCCCAAAGCGGTCCCCCACGCGAGAAATGCACCCCCTGCTGGCACCGCCGGTGGCACTACAGAGGGTAGTTGACTGTGTACCAGCCAAGCGGACGGCCGGGCGAGATCAGTTCCTTCCCTCCGCATGGCACATCCAAGCCCCCGGCTTCGGCCTGACGCCCCGAAGGGTTCCTTCGACATGCGCGTGTGCAGCAGCAGCTTTTTCCTGGTCCGCGACCCCGCCTCCGTTCCCATCAGTCGCCAGCGACTCGGCCGGCTGATCCAACAGTGGAAGGTGCGCACGGACAACGACAGCCGCTTGGCCCTGGACACCGTGATCTCGGAACTCGTCACCAACGCGGTACGGCACACCACCGGAGCGATGCTCACCGTCGGAGTGCACGCCGACCTGGACCTGCGACGCCTGATCATCGAGGTCTACGACGGTTCGCAGGTCATGCCCCGCCATCAGATCACGGGCCCGGACGCGGAGACCGGCCGGGGAATGTTCCTGGTCGAACACCTGGCCGTCTCCCACGGGGCCGAGCACACCGCGCGAGGCAAGAAGGTCTGGGCCGAGGTAGCCCTACCCGGGCAGCCGCTCACCCGCCGCCAGCTCCTCGTCCACCCCCGCCGGGCGGCCCGCGCGGTGATCCGCCGCCTGTCCGGCCCGCGCCGCCCGCCGATACACGCACCCGTCCTGGTCGCCTCCAGCGCCCGCTGATGCGAGCGTTCGCAGCCATGCTCGAAAGGACGACATGACCACTACCCAGCACGGCACCGCGATCACGGACACGGCCCGGCTGCACGGCCGGGCCGCTGTCCGCAGCTTCCTGGAGGGCCCTTCACTGACGGTGGCCGACCTGTCGATGGTCCTGCTGGTCCGCGAGGACAGCGAGGACACCGACCGGCCGATGCCGACCGTCACGGTGGCCGAGATCCCGCACACGGTGCGCGACCTCGCCGCCCTGGGCATCCGTTCGGTGAAGGTGTTCGCCAACAGCCTGCACCGCGACGCCGAGGCGTCCGGGGCCGTCGTACCGGACAGTTTGATGGTGCGGGCCATCCACGCCGCCAAGGATGCCGAACCGGGCATCGCTGTGATGACCGAGAACTGCCTGTGCGGCCACACTGACACCGGCGAGTGCCACCTGACCGGCGGCGGCCGGATCGACCTGGACCGCACCGCGGCGATGATCGCCGCTCAGGCCGTCGTCCAGGCCGAGGCCGGCGCCGACATCGTGGGGCCCGCCGCGATGATCCGAGGCACCACCGCCTGCGTGCGCCAGGCCCTGGACGAACACGGCCACCGCGATGTGGCGACCATGCCGCACCTGATCTTCGACTCCGCCCTCTACGAGGGCTACCGGGCCACCATGCGAGCCACCCCCGCCTCCGGTGCCCACCGGCCGTTCCAGATCAGCCCGCGCCAGCCGGGGACTGCGGTGGACACTGGCCTGTCCTTCGTCGGCGAGGGGGCGGACATGCTGCTGTTGGAGCCGGGGATGTTCTCGGTGGACGTGCTCACCAGCCTCAAGCAGAAGACGTCGGCGCCGCTGATGCCGTTCTCCGTCTCCGGTGAGTACACGCGCCTGGCCCCGTTCGACCCGGGCACCGGGCGGCGGGACTTCCGGCCGCTGCTGGAGCTGTTCACGATGCTCAAGCGCTCCGGCGCCGACCGGATCATCACCTACGCCGCCGGCGACCTCGCCCGCTTGCTGACCGGCTAAGTGGCTGGGCGGATCTCCGACAGGATCTCTTCGGCGCCCTGGTCCAAGAGAAGTCCGGCCACCTGCATTCCCAGCTTCTCCGGCTCCGAGACGGGGCCGGAGAAGCTGGCCTCGACCTGCTTCGTCCCGTCCAGGGAGGTGACCTGCGCGTGCAGCGACAGCGTCTCGCCGGTGGCCTTCGCGTAGGCGCCGATCGGCACCGAGCACCCACCGTGCAGCTCGCCGAGCATCGCCCGCTCGGCCCGCACCTCCGCGTCCACCACCGCGTCGCCGGTGCCGGCCAGGATCTCGCGGGCCGGCTCGTTGTCCTCGCGGATCTGGATCCCCAGCGCCCCCTGACCTGGGCTCGGGGGGAACTGGGCGAGTGGCAGCAGCTCGCCGATCGCGTCGTCCAGGCCGAGCCGCACCAGCCCGGCCGCCGCCAGCACGACCCCGTCCAGGTTCATCGTCCTGAGCTTGTTCAGCCGAGGCGGGACGTTGCCCCGGATCGGCACGAACACCAGGTCGGGGCGGACGTGCAGCAGTTGGGCGATCCGGCGGGCCGCCGAGGTGCCGACCCGGCCGCCCTGCGGCAGGCCGGCCAGCGTCGAGCCGCAGAGCGCGTCCCGGACGTCCTCGCGACCGGGAGGGGGCAGCAGGACCAGGCCGGGTGGGTTGCTGGTCGGCAGGTCTTTCAGGGAGTGCACGATCACGTCCACCTCGCCCCGGACCAGTGCGGCTTCCTGCTCGGTGGAGAACGCGCTACCGCCCGAGCGGGCCGACACCTGTGAAAGGGCCGTCCTCCGGTCCCGGTCGCCGCCTTCGAGAATCACCTGATGGCGGAACTCGACGTCGGGGAAGCGCTCCCGCAGCGGTGCCAGGAACTCCCTGACCTGCGCTCGCGCGAGGTGACTGGCCCGCGATCCGACAATCAGCGTCCGCATTCCCCAACTCCCAGCATCTGAAGAGATGTTGACCGCATGCTACTCGAACATGGCTCGACCTTTTTCCGACGGTTTGTCGGAATCATGATTGGAGAGATCGAATGCCGTCCACCCGTCGCACCATCCGTATCGGCGCCCGCGCTTCGGCCATGTCGCTCGCCCAGGTCGCCCGCGTCCGCGCCGGCCTGGCCGCCCTCCATCCTGACGTGGCCACCGAGCTGGTGCCGTTCGTCGCGGCCGGCGACCGCGAGCCCGGCGAACAGGCCGAGCTCCACGACAAGGGCGCCTTCACCGGCGACATCGAGGACACCCTGCTGAGCGGGGGATGCGATCTCGCGGTGCACTGCATGAAGGATGTGGCCGGCGACCCGCTGGTCAGCCCGGGCACCGTCTTCGCCGCCTATCCCAAGCGGGCGGACATCCGCGACGCGCTGATCCACCCTGGCGGCCTCACCCTCGACCAGTTGCTGCCCGGCACCCGGGTCGCCACCTCAGCGGTGCGGCGCGTCGCCCAGCTCACCCGCAGCCACCCCCACCTGGACCTGGTGCCGATCCGCGGGACGGCGAACCTGCGGCTGGCAGCCCTCGATGCCGGGGAGGTCGACACCCTGGTGCTGGCCGCCTCCGGGCTGGAGCGCATCGGCGAACAGCACCGGATCAGCGAGATCCTGACCGTCGAGCAAATGTGCCCGCCACTGGGGGCCGCTGTGCTCGGCCTGCAGTGCCGCGAGGATGACACCGACCTGATCGCCCTCCTCGCCCCGCTCGGCGACCGCACTACGACGCGGGAGATCACCGCCGAACGAGCCCTGCTGAACGTCCTGCGCGGGCACTGCAACAGTCCGATCGCCGGGTTCGCCCGGTCCTTCGAGGACGGACACCTCGGCCTTCGCGCGATGGTCTTCTCCCCGGACGGCGTCACCGTGCTGGAGGCTCGCCAGTCGGCTGGTCGGCTCAGCCCGGAGGCCCTCGGGAAGGCAGTCGGCGCCGCCCTGATCCGCGACGGCGCCCGCGACCTGATTGATTCCATCGCGCGTTGAGTGGGCACCGTGCGGGAGTGTCGTCGCAGGCCGGGTTGGCTGGGATCGACCTTGCCCAGGTGCTCGCCGGAGGCACGTAGCCAGTGCCGACCCCGCGCTGGGCCGGAGCTCGCAGAAGCCGTCGGTCAGCTTCACTGAAAGCAGCATGATTGCATGGGCGTTATGACGACTGATCGGGTGCTGTACCTGCTGGGCTCCGCCGCGCCGCCGGTGCTCGGCATCGGGGCGGTGGTGGAGCGGGCCCAGGCGGCAGGGTGGGACGTCTGCCTCGGGTTGACGCCGACGGCCGCGCTGTGGCTGGCCGACGAGATCGACCGGCTCGCGGAGTTGACGGGGCATCCGGTGCGGAGCCGGTACCGGATGCCCGGCGAGCCGGACGTGTGGCCGCCCGCCCGCGCGGCGCTGCTCGCCCCGGCGACGTTCAACACGCTCAACGCCTGGGCGCAGGGGATCACCGGCTCGTTCATCGTGGGCTTCGCGGCGGAGGCGATCGGTAAGGGGATCCCGCTGGTCACCATGCCGTGCGTGAACCGGGCCTTCCTGGCGCATCCGCAGTTCGAGCGGAGCGTCGAGGCGCTGCGCGGCTCGGGGGTGCGGGTGCTGCTGGGGGAGGGTGGGTTCGTGCCGAACGAGCCGGGGCAGGGCGATCCTGCCGTCTTCCCTTGGGACCTGGCACTCGCCGCGCTGGCGTGAACGCCGAAGGGGTGCCCGCCGGCCCGGCGTGCACCCCTTCGGCGTTCAGTGCGAGGCGCGCAGGTTGAGCAGCACCACGCCCACGATGATTAGCGCGATGCCCGCCAGCTGCGGCTTGCCCAGGTGCTCGCCGAAGGCGACGACGCCGATGGCGGCGACGGCCGCGGTGCCCGCGCCCGACCAGATCGCGTAGGCGACGGAGACCGGGATGTGCTTCAGGGCCTGCCCGAGCAGCAGGAAGGAGAGCACGTAGCCGATGCCGACCCCCACGCTGGGCCAGAGCTTGCTGAAGCCGTCGGTCAGCTTGAGGCAGCTGGTGGCGCAGACCTCGCTCAGGATGGCGAAGGCGAGGAGCAGGAAGGAGGGCATGGGTTCTATTCTCGCGGGCCGGTCAGCGCGGCCAGCATCGGGAGGTCCGCCTCGGTGAGACTGGCCAGCATGGTGATGCCGGGGGCCTGCGGGATGGGCGCCGCCGAGGAGGGGACGGCGAGCACGGCGCAGCCGGCCGCGTGGGCGGAGGCGACGCCGGTCGGGGTGTCCTCGACGGCGACGCAGTCGGCCGGGTCCAGGCCCAGGTGCGCGGCGGCGGCCAGGTAGGGGGCCGGGTCGGGCTTGGTGCGCGGGGTGTCCTCGGCGGCCAGCGTGACGGTGAACCAGTCGCGGCCGAGCTGGCCGAGCACCAGGTCGACCACCTGCCGGGGCGAGGCGGAGACCAGGGCGGTGGGCACCGCGGCGTCGCGCAGCCGGGCGAGCAGGGCGAGCGCGCCGGGGCGGGGGACCACCTGGGCGGCGACCCGGCCGGTGAAGGCCGCGTTGAGCCGGGCGGCCAGCTCGTCGACGCCCGGGGAGGCGGGGGCCACCCGGTCCAGGTGGGCCGCGGTGTGCTCGACCGCGTGGCCGAGCACCTCCGGCTGGTCCGCGTCGGTGAGGAGGTGGCCGAGGCCGGCGGCGACCTCCGCGGTGGCCTCCCACCAGAGGTGCTCGGTGTCGACCAGGGTGCCGTCCATGTCGAAGAGGACGGCCTGCGGGAGCTGCGCGGTCATGGCGGCGATCACTGCTCCGCGCCGGTGCGGACGTCGACCAGCACCGGGCGCTGGGGCAGCGTGAGGTCGGCGTTGCCGCCCACCGGCAGCCGGGCCGCGTCCTCGGTGGGCAGGTCGGCCTTGACCGTGGTGCCGTCGGCGAGGCGGACGGTGAGCCGGGTGACAGCGCCCAGGAAGCTGGCGCCGACCACCACCGCGGGCCCGTCCGCGGCCGGGGTGAGGAGGACGTTCTCCGGGCGCACCAGCACGTCCAGCTCGCCCGTGGCCGGCAGCGCGCCGTCCACCGCGTGGCGGCGGCCGAGGACCTCGACCTGCTCGCCCGCTCGCACCGCCGGGATCCGGCTCATGGTACCGACGAACTGGGCGACGAAGGCCGTGGCGGGGCGCGCGTAGAGCTCGCCCGGGGTGGCGCACTGCTCCAGGCGGCCGGCCCGCAGCACCGCGACCCGGTCGGCCATCGAGAGCGCCTCCTCCTGGTCGTGCGTGACGAAGAGGGTGGTGATGCCCAGCTCCTGCTGCAGCCGGCGGATCTCCTCGCGCAGGTTGAGCCGGACCTTGGCGTCCAGCGCGGAGAGCGGCTCGTCGAGCAGCAGCACCCGGGGCTGCAGCGCCAGCGCGCGGGCCAGCGCGATGCGCTGCTGCTGGCCGCCGGACATCTGGTGCGGGAAGTGGGCGGCGCGCTGCGGCAGGCCGACCAGCTCCAGCAGCTCCATCGCGCGCTTGCGCCGCTCGTCCTTGCCGATGCCGCGCATCTTCAGGCCGAAGGAGACGTTGTCCAGCGCGGTCAGGTGCGGGAAGAGGCTGTAGGACTGGAAGACCATGCCCGCGTCGCGCTTGTGCGCGGGGATCGCGGTGACGTCCTGGCCGTCCACCAGCACCTCGCCGGAGTCGTGGCTCTCGAAGCCGGCCAGGATCCGCAGCGCGGTGGTCTTGCCGCAGCCGGAGGGGCCGAGCAGCGCGAGCAACTCGCCGGGGTGGACGGTCAGGTCGAGTCCGTCGAGCGCGACGGTGCTGCCGAAGGCGCGCCGCAGCGAGCGGAACTCGACGGTGGCGCTGCCGGGTGCGAGCGGCACTCCGGTGGGGACGGTGGCGGCCGTGGTCATGAGGGGAACTCCTGGAGGAAAGTGCGTGGGGATCGTACGCGATCGAATCCGCGCCGGCGAGCGGCGACGCGAGGCGCGAGGCAGGGCGCGAGGCAGGGCGCGATGCGGGGTGCGGTCAGGAACGCGCGGCCTTGCGACCGCGGTTGCCGACGACGGACATCAGCAGCAGCACGACCCAGACGACCAGCAGACTGATCATCGAGACCGCGACGGACATCTGGCCGTCCGTCTTGCCGTACGAGTTGATCCACACCGAGAAGGGCTGGAAACCGAGGATCGAGGCGGTGGTGAACTCGCCGAGCACCAGGGCGACGGTGAGCACCGAGGCGCTCAGCAGCGCGCTGCGCAGGTTGGGCAGCACCACCGAGAAGACCGCGCGCGGGTAGCTCGCACCGCAGTTGCGGGCGGCCTCGACCAGCGTCACGACGTCCACCCCGCGCAGTCCGCCGTCCAGCGCGCGGTAGGCGAAGGGCAGCGCCATCAGCACGTAGGCGACCAGCAGCACCACCGGGAAGCTCGGGTTCTGGATCGCCACGAAGGTCTGGAAGAGCGGCGAGTTCGCGAAGTGGTCGGGACCCCAGCGCAGCACGCCGACGATGCCGGTGGTGAGCGCGACCACCGGGACCACCAGCGGCAGCGAGCACATGACCTCGACCACCGGGCGCAGCCTGGGTGCGCCCAGCCGGGCCGCGAGCAGCGCCGGCACCAGGACCAGCAGCAGCACCACCACGGTGGCGGCGGCCAGTTCCAGGCTGAGGTAGAGCGCGTCCAGGAAGCCGGGGGCGCCGAGCAGCTTGGTGTAGGCGTTGAAGGTGACGCCGCCGTGGTAGTCGTCGACGCTGAACCAGAGCGAGGCGCCCATCGGCACGAAGAAGTAGACCGCGGCCAGCAGCAGGACGCCGGCCCGGCCGGGACGCAGGCGGCCCAGGGCGGCCTTGGAAGTCAGCTGAGCCACTTGGCACTCCGGCGCTGGAGGGGCAGGTAGATCGCCATGACCAGGCAGGCGACCACGATCATGTCGAGACCGAGCGCGAGGGCCAGGTTGCCCTGGCCGACCAGCACGTTGCCGGAGAGCGCGTCGCCGATCTGCATCGAGATCAGCGGGATCGAGCTGCCGACCATGGCCTCGGCGGTCGCGTACGCGGCGAACGAGGCGCCGAAGAGCAGCACGTAGCCGCCCAGCAGCGAGGGCAGCAGCACCGGCAGCGCGACGTGGCGCCAGTACTGGAAGGTGGTGGCGCCGTTGTTCGCCGCCGCCTCGCGCCACTGCACCCGCAGGCCCTCCAGGGCCGGGGTGATGGTGAGGATCATCAGCGGGATCAGGAAGTACAGGTAGACGACGGCCAGGCCGTCGAAGGTGTACAGGCTCCAGCCGTACTTCTTCAGGCCCAGGCCCGTGGTGACCTCGCCGGCGTTGCC
This sequence comes from Kitasatospora sp. NBC_01287, assembly GCF_026340565.1. Taxonomy (NCBI): domain Bacteria; kingdom Bacillati; phylum Actinomycetota; class Actinomycetes; order Kitasatosporales; family Streptomycetaceae; genus Kitasatospora; species Kitasatospora sp. NBC_01287. Next base: position 2,788,291 of record NZ_JAPEPB010000001.1, on the reverse strand, counting down.
GAGCGTGGCGACGAACATGAAGGCCAGCGGCACACCGCCGAAGTTGGCCAGCACGCCGGAGCCGGACTGCACCGCCTCGCGCACGAAGCGCCAGCGGGAGGTGGCCACCGCCTGGGCCAGCGGCAGGCCGAGCACGGTGCCGACCAGCGCGGTCAGCGCGGAGAGCTTGATGCTGCCGAGCAGCGCCGTCAGGTAGCCGCCCTGGAGCGAGGCGGTCAGGTTCGAGAGGGTGAAGGTTCCGCCGCCGTTCGGGGCGTCGGAGGAGGTGGTGAACGCGCCGATCGCGATGGCGATCGCGGGCAGGCCGAAGCCGACGGCGAAGAACACCATCAGTGGCAGCGCGCCCAGCCAGGCGCGGGTGCCGGCCTTGCGGCGGCGGTTGGCCGTGGGGGCGGCCGGGGAAGCGGGAGTCGCGGTACCGGGGGTCCCCCCACCGCCGCTGAGGTCAGCGGCGGTGGAGGTCGGCACCGGGGTGGGAGCCGTAGTCATCGTGTGGGTCAGCCCCCGATGGCCTTGGACCAGTTGGACGTGATGGCGGCCTTCGCCGCGTCCTGCTGCGCCTGGGTCGGGAAGGTGGTGAACGGCTTGGCGATGGCCGGCAGCTTGGCGACGGCGGACGCGTCCAGGGTGCCCGCGGTCTTCATCGGGTCGAACAGCGCCGGGGTGGCGTAGCCGCCCAGGAAGCCGTTCTGGCCCTCGGCGCTGTAGAGGTACTCCTCCCACAGGCGAGCGGCGGCCGGGTGCGGCGCGTACTTGCTGATGGCCTGGTTGTAGAACTGGGCGAAGCTGCCGTCCGAGGGGATCGACACCTGCCAGTCGATGCCCTTGCTGGCGTACTGGGCGGTGTAACCGGTGTTCAGGTACGACCAGTCGATGGTGATCGGGGTCTCGCCGTTCTGCACGGTGGCGGAGGTGGCCTCGACCGGGTTGAAGTTGCCGGCGGCCTTCAGCTTGCCGAAGAAGTCGATGCCGGGCTGGATGTTGTCCAGCGAACCGCCGTTGGCGAGCGCGGCCGCCCAGACACCGCTGAGCGCGGCGTTGGCCTTGGTCGGGTTGCCGTTCAGCGCGACCATGCCCTTGTAGGCCGGGTTCAGCAGGTCGGCGAAGGTCTTGGGGCAGGGGTTGACCTTCTTGGCGTCGCAGCCGATGGAGACGTAGCCGCCGTAGTCGTTGTAGCTGGTGGCGTCGGACGCCTTCATCGAGGCCGGGATCTGGTCGTAGGAGGCGACCTTGTACGGCGCGAAGAGGCCCTGCTGGGCACCGGAGATGGCGAACGCGGTGCCCACGTCGACGACGTCCGGGCCGCGGTCCTGGCCCTTGCGGGAGGTGATCGCGTTGATCTCGTCCTGGCTGGTGCCGTCCGGGTTCTCGTCCTCGATCTTGATGCCGTACTTCTTGGTGAAGCCGTCCATCAGGACGCCGTAGTTGGCCCAGTCGCGGGGGAGGGTGATGACGTGCAGGTTCCCCTCCTTCTTGGCGGCCGCGACGAGCGCGTCCATCCCCCCGAGGTCGGCGGCCGAGGTGGCGGTCTTCGCCTTGCTGTCACCGCTGCTCGCGGTCGAGGAGCCGGCGGAGCCGCAGGCGGTGAGAGAGAGCGCGGCGCAGGTCAGCACCGCCGCGAGGGCAGCGGTACGGGCACGGTGCACGGTCACGGGAGGATCTCCTGGATCGGGGTGCGGCAGGGTCGCGAGGCAGGAGTGTTCGGGGCTGCTTCTGCGACAGGGAGGGGAGCCGGGTTCAAGTTGGCCAGCCAACTTCGTCCGACGGGGACAGTACGCCGGAGCTGGATGACCAGGAGGTGAACGGGCGCCCCAGAACAGGGGTCGGCTACGGGAACGGTCAAGTCCGGTCGGGCGATACCCGCTCATCTGGCGTGCGAACGATCGAGGCGGAGCCGATAGGGTCGGGACGTCCCCGAGCCGACGGCGCGCGGGACACCGAGGCACGAGGGGGATCCGGTGGGAGGCACGGTGACGGGGAGCGCGACGCGGCTGGACGACCAGGAGGGCCAGGGCGGCCCGACCGGTGGAGCGCTGTACCGCCAGGTCGCCGCGGACCTGCGGGAGGCGATCACCACCGGCGCGTACGGCGAGGCCGGCCGGCTGCCCGCGGAGGGCGCGCTGGCCGAGCGGTACGGCGTCTCGCGCGGCACCGTGCGCCAGGCGCTGGCGGTGCTGCGCGCCGACGGGCTGGTGACCTCGCGCCGCGGCACCCGCCGGGTGGTGCTGGGCAACGCCCGGGTGCAGAGCTTCTCCGAGCTGCTCAGCTTCACCCACTGGGCGCGCGCGATGGGCGAGGAGCCGGGCGGCCGGCTCGAATCGCTGGTGCGCCGCCAGGCCGACACCGCCGAGCGCGAGCAACTGCGCCTGGAGCCGGGCGCCGAGGTGTACGTGACGCTGCGGCTGCGCACCCTGTCGGGCACCGCCGTGATGGTGGAGCGCACCGTCTACCCGCCCCATGTCGGCGTGCTGGTGGCCCAATTGCCGCCGGACGTGGTCTCGCACACCGAGCACCTGCGGGAGCACGGCATCCTGTTCACCGACGCCGACCACACCATCGACGTGGTGGCCGCCAACGCCGAGGACGCCAAGCTGCTCGGCTGCCGGCGCGGCGCCCCGCTGCTGCGCGAGCGCCGTCGCACCACCGACCCCACCGGACGCCCGGTGGAGTGGTCGCAGGACCGCTACCTGCCCGGCACGGTCGCCTTCAGCGTGCACAACTCGATGGTGACGTCGGCGCTTTCGCGGCATGCGCGGGCCGCCGACGACTAGGAGCTGTCCGGCAAGATCGGCCGGACGGGGTCTGGGTCGGACGGGGCCTGGATCGGACGGGGCCCGGGTCGGACAGGGCCCGGGTCGGACGGGGCCCGGGCCCGCTCGCCTCGGGAGGCCGCCGGGTCAGCGCGCCATCAGGGCGGCCAGCAGCTCGCGGAAGTGCTCGAAGGGCGGGGTGTCCGCGTCAGCGGCCTTCGCCCGGTCGTCCCAGCGCCGGACCGCCACCGCGTCCGTGGCGCCGGGCAGTTCGGCGAAGGCCGCCGCCTGTTCGGCGTCCAGCGGGCCGCCCTGCACCCGCAGGGTGTAGGCGGAGGCCTCGGAGAGCTGCTCCCGGTAGGCGGGTTCGACCGAGCACAGGTAGCGCTTGGCGGCCACGTGCAGTCGCACCGGCTCGGTGACCTCGGGGCCGAACCACTGCGCCAGCCAGTCGGCGCCGGCCTCGCTGTGGTGGTTGTCCTGACCCAGCATCAGCTGACGGCCGGTCAGGGCGCCGGTGAAGTGGCCGACATCGTGCAGCAGTGCGGCGGCCACCAGGTGGTCGGGCGCCCCGTCGCGCTGGGCCAGCGCGGCGGCCTGCAGCATGTGCTCGGCCTGGGTGACCTGCTCTCCCAGGTACTCCGCCGCGCCCTCGCCCTCGAAGAGGCGCTGCAGTTCGTCCAGCGCGGCGGCGCGCCTCTCCAGCACCGCGAGGGTCGAGGCGAGCGAGTCCAGGTCGGCGTAGCAGCCCTGCAGGTGGCGCCCGCCTCGACCCTCGCGGTGCTGGGCGGTGTCCCCGGGCTCGAAGGCGGTGCGGGCGTGCAGCAGGCGGGTGTTGTCGAAGATCAGGCAGTCGCCCGCGCCGAGTCGGAACTCCAGCCGCAGCTCGGGGCGCAGGGTGATCGCGGCGAACGTCCGGTAGGCGGCGTAGAAGGCGTCGAGCTCGGCGGCGGGCAGGTGCAGCCGGCCGATCGAGCGGTTGTTGAGCCGCACCTCGCGGATCCGGCCGAGCGGGTCCAGCTCGATCAGCGGCCGGTCGGCGCGCAGTTCGGTGGCCCGGTCGCGGAAGACGAACGGCACCAGGGTGCGGGTCAGCACGGCGAACTCCTCCGGTGCCTGCTCCCGCAGCAGTTCGGCTGCCCGGAAGCCGTCCACCAGGCCCGAGTCGCCGCCGACCGCCGCGTTCTCCAGGCAGTGCAGCACCTGCAGGGTGGGCACCGGGTCGCGGTAGGGGTTGTCGGTGTGCGGGGCGATCGCCGCGCTGGTGAAGGCCAGGTTGTTCGGGTCCGGCTCGACCCGGACGTCGAAGAGCTCGCCGTAGTTGGTCACCCGCGGATGGCCGAAGCTCGCCACCACGTCGAGCACCTGCCGCGGGGTGGTCGGGACCTCGCGCAGCACCGCGAAGCCGAGCCGCAGCACCGCGCGCAGCACGGCGGCCCGCTCGGCGGGCTCGGCCAGGTACTGCGCCCAGTTCGCCTCGGGGAGCCCGGCGGCGAAGTCGGCGGCCTGCCAGCGCCGCTTGCCGGCCTCGGTGCGCCGGTCGTCCTCGTCCTCGTTCCCGTTCACGGCGGCGTTCTCGGCGGCGTTCTCGGCCTCGGCGGTCTTCCCGGCGGCGAGCCAGGGCAGCGGGTAGCGCGAGCGGTGGCCGTCGTTCCAGAGCACCTCCAGGTGCCCGTGCAGCTCGGTGGTGGCGGCGATCGCCAACTCCTCCGGCAGCTCGGTGACCTGGAAGAGCTTCTGGCCGTTGCGCGGGTTGCGGCACTCGGTGCAGGGGCAGTTGTCGCGCAGCCAGTACCGGGAGAGCGACGCGGTGGCGTCAGACATGGCGGGCCCTTCGGAAGGCGGTGGCCGACCGGGCGGGCGGCCGTGGCAGAGGGCGAGTTGTATAGCCAACTTCCCTCGGCCGGACTCTTCCGAGCGCTGGTGAGCGGTGACTGAACGGCGGATGGCGGGCAGTGGAACACCTGCGGACACGCGGCTGGCCCGGCCGCCGGGGAGGGGGAGCGGCGACCGGGCCGGTCTGCGGGGCGGCGGTCGGGCGGCCGCCGGCGGGGACTACCGGGTGGGCGGGGGACTACCGGGTGGGCGGGGGCGGGGGGCTACCGGGTGGGCGGCGGCAGGGCGGGGATGCCGGTGAAGACGGCGTCCGGGTCGAACCGGCGCTTGACGGCGAGCAGCCGCTCGGCGTTGGCGCCGAAGCCGGTCAGGGCCCGGTCACTCTCGTCCGGGCCCATCAGGTTGGCGTAGCCGCCGGGCAGGGCGAGCGCGGCCAGGTCGGCGGAGAGTGAGCGGGCCCAGGCGCGGTGCGCCTCGGCCCGGGCCTCGGTGCCCGGCGCCCAGGAGGCGGCGATCTCCACCAGCAGGTGGTCCCGGCGCAGCCCGAAGGCGGTGTCGGCCACCGGCACCCGGGTCGCGGCGCCGTGGAAGTGGTGCAGGTAGAGGCCGGAGAACGGCGCCGTCATCCGGGCGGCCGCCTCGGTCAGCACCTCGATCGACTCCGTCGTGTGCCCGGGTATCCACCGGGTGCGCATCTCGGTGTGCCGCCCGTTCTGGATGCTGTCGTCGAAGAGCGAGGCAACCTGCAGGTACGGCACCTGGGTGAACTCCCCGGCCACCGGGCTGCCCACACTCGCCAGCCTGGCCCGCCACGGCTCGGCGGCGGCCGGATCGCCGACCCAGAGCGGCAGCAGGAAGACCAGCGGCTCGGCATCCGGCACCGCGAAGAAGCCCGCCATCACGGTGAGTTCGTCCGGCGCCTCGGCGAGGATCTCGGCGTGCCCGCGCAGCACCGCGGCCGCCTGGGCCAGCGGGAAGAGCAGCAGGCCGCTGGTCACCGTGGTCAGCGGGTGCACCCGGTAGCGCAGTGAGGTCAGCACGCCGAAGTTGCCGCCGCCGCCGCGCAGCGCCCAGAACAGGTCCGGGTTCTCCTCCGCGCTCGCCGTCACCGACTCGCCGTCCGCCAGCACCACGTGGGCACCGACCAGGTTGTCCGAGGCCAGCCCGTGCGCGCCGGCGAGCAGCCCGTAGCCGCCGCCCAGGGTCAGCCCGGTCACGCCGACCGCCTTCACCGTGCCGGTGACCGGCGCGAAGCCGTGCCGGGCGGCCTCCTCGATCAGGTCGCCGGCCCGCGCCCCGCCCTGGACCTCGGCGGTGCCGGTCGCCGGGTCCACGGTGACCTGGCGCAGCCCGGACAGGTCCAGCACCACCCCGCCCTGGCGCAGCGCCCGCCCGGCCCAGTCGTGGCCGCCGCCGCGCACCGAGAGCGGCAGGCCGTGCTCGCGGGCGATCCGCACCGCCGCCCGCACGTCCTTCTCGCCGGCGCACCTGACGAGCACGGCCGGATGGTGGTCCACCGCGGCGTTCCAGACCTGCCGGGCCTGGTCGTAGCCCGGGTCGGCGGCCACCAGGACCTCGCCGCCGAGCGCGGCGCGCAGCGCGGCCGCGGCCTCGGCGGTCTCTCTGGGCAGGGCGGGGGAGCTGGTCATCGCATTCCTCACGGGTGAAGGGGGAAGAGCCTATTCGGTGTCGAGGATCAGCCGCCCGCGGACGTGGCCGCGCTCGCCGGTCCGGTGCGCCTCGGCGGCCTGGGCCAGCGGGAAGACCCGTTCGACGGCGATCCGCAGGCTGCCGTCGCCGAGCAGCGTGGCGATCTCGCCGAGCGCCGCGCCGTTCGGGCTGACGTAGGTGTAGCCGCCGCGCACCCCGCGGGCCGCCAGCAGCTCCTGGTAGCCGGCCTGTTGGCCCTTGAGCGTGACGATGATCCCGCCCGGCCGCAGCACCTGGGCCAGCTCGGCGAAGTCCGCTCCGCCGCGCGGGTCGAGCACCACGTCCACGTCCTTGACCGCGTCGGCCACCCGCCCGCTGCCGTAGTCGACCACCTGGTCGGCGCCGAGCTCGCGCAGGAACTCGTGGTTGGCCGCGGAGGCGGTGCCGATCACCTCGGCGCCCAGCGCCTTGGCCAGCTGCACGGCGACATGGCCGACCCCGCCGGCCGCGCCGGAGACCAGCACCCGCTGGCCCGAGGTGAGTTGGGCGTGGTCCACCAGGCTCTCCCAGGCGGTCAGCGTGACCATCGGCGCGCCGGCCGCCGCGTTGTGCTCCAGGCCGGCCGGCAGCTGCGCCAACTCGCCCTCGGGCGCGACCGCGTACTGCGCGTAGGCGCCGGCCAGTCGGGGGAAGCGCGGCATGCCGAAGACCTGGTCGCCGACCGCGAACCGGGTGGCGCCGGGGCCCAGCGCCGCCACGGTGCCGGACAGGTCCCAGCCGAGCACGGCCGGGAAGACGCCGATGCCCACTCCCTGGCCGATCCGGGTGGCCCAGTCGATCGCGTTGACGCCGGCCGCGTGGACCCGGATCAGCACCTCCCCGGCGCCGGGCACGGGCACCGGAAGGTCGGCCGGGCGCAGCAGCTCGGGGCCGCCGAGGCCGGTGAGGACGGCGGCGCGCATCGTCGCGGGGATCGGGGAGGTGGGCTGTGCCATGTGCTCTCTCGTTCCGTTCTTGTTGTGAGGGGGGCTTGCGGATGACAGATATCAGATTCTGTCAGCTGAAATCTGTCATCCCTCGTCGGTCATCCGCCATCAGGCCGCCGTCGGTCCGCCTCGCGCCGCCCTGGACCCGCTGCCGGATCCGCGGAACAGCGGATCCACCCCGGCCGATCGGCGATCGGCGGGCAGGTGACGACGGCGCCGACCTGCCCGGCGCCGACCTGCCCGGCGTTGCCTGCCGCCCGTCAGTCGCTGGTCAGCCAGGCCGGGTCGGCCGCGGCGGCGAGCGCGGTCATCCGCTGCTCGAAGCCGTCCAGCGCGCCGAACCAGACAGCCAGGTGCTCGGCTCCGGCGGCGTCCCAGGCGCGCAGCTCGCCCAGCACCTGCTCGATCGGCACCGCCGGGTCCTCCCAGGTGGTCCTGGCGCCGGTCTCGATCGGCCGCTCGGCCTGCCGGCGCACCTCGGCGGCCAGCGCGGCGAACTGCGCGGCGTCGATCGGCGGGCTCTGCCAGACGTCGGCCGCGCGCGCGGCCCGGCGCAGCGCGGCGGGCGAGGTGCCGCCGACCATGATCTTCAGACCCTTGCCCGGCCTGGGGCTGAAGGCCCCGGTCTCGAAGCCGAAGCGCTTGCCGGTGAACGGCCCCGCGCCTTCGGTGAAGAGCTGGCGCAGCAGCCGCAGCGACTCGTCGGTGCGGCCGGCCCGGTCGCTGAAGTCGGCGCCGACCGCCTCGAACTCCTGCCGTTCCCAGCCGAGTCCGACGCCCAGGGTGAAGCGGCCGCCGGAGAAGCGGTCGAGCGTGGCGACCTGCTTGGCCACCGCGAAGGGGTTGCGCTGGGCCAGCAGCAGCACCGATGTGCCCAGCCGCACCCGGGTGGTGGCGGCGGCGAGGTAGGAGAGGGTGACCAGCGGCTCGTAGACCACGCCGTAGTCGGCGGCCGGGGGCAGCAGGTGGTCGCCGAGCCAGAGGCCGTCATAGCCCAGCTGCTCGGCCTGCCGGGCCAGTTCGGTGATCCGGGCGGGTTCGGTCTCGGCGGACTCATTGGGCAGGACGACGTGCAGCCGCATGGACGTTCTCTCTCTGGGCTCGGTGCGGAAGTGGTCGGGTGCGGAAGCGGCCGGTTGCGCAAGCGGTTCGGCGCGCAACTGGCCCGGTGCGCGACTGGTTTGGCGCGCAACTGGCCCGGTGCGCGACTGGTTTGGCGCGCGGCCGGCTCGCTCCGGAGGCGGCCGGGTCGCGCCGGCGGGCCGGGCCCACCGGCGCGACCCGTGGCTCAGGGAGCCAGGTGCAGGTCGTGCCGCGGGGCGTTGTCGATGATCTGCTGGCGCTGCTCCGGGGTGAACGGCTGCGGCGCCTCACCGGCCCTGGCCTCCTGGCCGATCTCGGTGAAGAAGCTCTCCATGCCGCCCGGGGTGAAGAGGAAGAGCAGCCGGGAGACGTGCAGGCCGACATTGCGGAACCGGTGCCGGGTGCCGCGCGGCACGAAGACGAAGTCGCCCTCGCGGGCGATGAAGGTCTTCTCGCCGTTCAGGAACTCGATCTCGCCGGAGAGGATGAAGAAGGCCTCGTCGGCGTGCGGGTGGATGTGCGGCGGCGGGCCCCCGCCGGGCGGTACCGACGCCTCGGCGAAGGTCAGCGACCCGTTGGTGTTGTCCTTGGTCGCCTTGAACGTGTAAATCGCGTCGCCGAACCAGGTGGTGGGACCGGTGCCCGCCGGGTGGTGGATGACGTTCCCCTCCGGGTGGGCGCCGTGCGCCGGCGCTTTCACTTCCACGCTGCTGGTCATGGTGCCTCCGATGTCTCCTGGGGACGCCCGGCCGCACCACGTCGCGGCCTTTTGGAGAAAGAGCTCTGCCGGTGAATTCCGGGGCGGGAAGGGGCGATCGAGGGTGCCCTGGAATCCGGCGGTGCGGGGGCGTTGGTCTCCGTGGATCGAGGACTTGCTCACTGGAGTCAACCACGGCAGTCATGGCGAGTCAATCAAAGAGTAGAGACCAGCACCCTTGCTGCTGCTTATGTCTGATGATGTATCAGGAGTTGATAATGCGGAACTCGGCGGGTTTCCGCCGGTGATGTGACGCTGTATTGACCGGAGAAGTCACAGAGAAAGCCCGGCGCCCCCCGGAAGCCTTCGCGCCGGGCCTTCCGCTGTCACCCTGGCGGGTGATTGCCAGGGGGCCGTGATTGCCCAGGGGCCGCGCCGTAGAGTGCGGGCATGACGGATGGCGTGGTGCTGCACATCAAGGGCCGGATCCTGGTCGGGCCCGACGAGGTCCGGGACGAACTCTGGGTGCTCGACGGCCGGGTGAGCTACCAGCGGCCCGCCGGCGCCCGGGAGGTCCGCACGGTCACCGGCTGGGCGCTGCCGGGTCTGGTCGACGCGCACTGCCACGTCGGCCTGGACGCGCACGGCGCGGTCGACGAGGCCACCAGCGAGAAGCAGGCGATCACCGACCGCGAGGCCGGCACGCTGCTGATCCGCGACGCGGGATCGGCCGCCGACACCCGGTGGATCGACGACCGCGAGGACCTGCCCAGGATCATCAGGGCCGGCCGCCACATCGCCCGCACCCGCCGCTACATCCGCAACTACGCGCACGAGATCGAGCCCGGCGACCTGACCGCCTACGTGGTCGCGGAGGCCCGGCGCGGCGACGGCTGGGTCAAGCTGGTCGGCGACTGGATCGACCGCGAGCGCGGCGACCTGGCCGCCTGTTGGCCCGCCGACGCGCTGGCCGAGGCGATCGCGGCGGCGCACGCCGAGGGCGCGCGGGTCACCGCGCACTGCTTCGCCGCCGAGTCGCTGCCCGACCTGCTGGCGGCCGGCATCGACTGCGTCGAGCACGCCACCGGGCTGACCGAGGAGCTGATCCCGGTCTTCGCCGAGCGGGGGGTGGCCATCGTGCCGACCCTGGTCAACATCGCGACCTTCCCGAAGCTGGCCGAGGGCGGCGAGGCGCGGTTCCCCGCCTGGTCCGCGCACATGCGCCGGCTGCACGAGCGGCGCTACGACACGGTGGGCGCCGCGCACGAGGCGGGCGTGCCGGTCTACGTCGGGACGGACGCGGGCGGCTCGCTCGCCCACGGCCTGGTCGCGGCCGAGGTGGCCGAGCTGGTCAAGGCCGGCCTGAGCGCCACCGAGGCGATCTCGGCGGCCAGTTGGGGCGCCCGGTCATGGCTCGGCCGGGAGGGCCTGACGGAGGGCGCCCCGGCGGACCTGGTGGTCTACGGGACGGACCCGCGCGCCGACGTCCGCGTGCTGGCGGACCCGCGCCTGGTGGTGCTCCGCGGGCGCCCGATGGGCTGACGGCGGCGCTGTCGGCTGGGCCGATAGACACCTCACGGTGTGAAGCCGTCAAGCTGATGGCTCGGGATGCCCATGTAGCCTGTCGATTCGTTCGATTTGGGGATCGGAGTGGGGCATCAGTGATCTGGACTGAGCTGATTGGCGCGCTGCCGGGGGAGCTGACGCTGCAACCGCCGGCGCCTGAACCCGCTCTCGCCGAGGCCCAGCAGCTGCTTGGCCATCCGCTGCCGGACGAGCTGGCCGCGCTGCTGCGAGAGAGCAACGGCGTCGGAGCTGAGTACGGGCTGGAGTTGATCTGGCCGATCGAACGGATCGCCACCGACAACCTGGTCCTCCGACGTGACGCCGACCTGGCGAAGCTCTACATGCCGTTCGACCCCCTGCTTTTCATCGGCGACGCGGGCAACGGCGATCAGTTCGCGCTCGTCCCGCACACCCGCCGCCCCGACGTGTTCGTCTGGGATCACGAGAACGACAGCCGGACCTGGGTAGCGCCGGGCCTGGCGAAGTACCTCGACTGGTGGCTCACCGGCAAGATCAACCTCTAGCGACGATCCCTGGTCTATGCAGCAGCCGTGGCAAGGGCCGTTTGCGGGGTCGGGAAGGCTGTGTGTTCGTCGAAGGGCTGGCGGGCCTTGAGGCAGTGGTAGAGCTGGCCGAGCATGCGGTTGAACAGGTTGCGCTGGGCGGCGGCGTGCCAGTCTCCGGCGTCGTCGCGGCGGCGTCGGTAGTGGGCCTTGGCTCCGGGTGAGGCGGTGAGCGCGGCGAAGGCCCACAGGTAGCCGGCGTGGTTGAGCCGGTCGTTCTTCACCCATCGGCGGGTGATGCTCGACTTCTTGCCGGAGGCCCGGGTGACGGGGGAGGCGCCGGCGTAGGCCTTGAGGCCGCGGGCGTCGGCGAAGCGCTGGCGATCGTCGCCGATCTCGGCCAGCACCCGGGCGCCGAGCTGGATGCCGAGGCCGGGGAAGCTGAGGATGATCTCAGCGTCCGGGTGCTGAGGGAACGCCTCCTCCACCGCCTGGGCGAGGTCGTCAGCCGCGATGCAGGCGGCCGTGAGCTGGCCGAGCAGGGCCAGCATCTGCTTGCCGAGCGCTTCCTCGACCAGGGTGGGTTGGTGGGCCCACTCCGCACGGAACGCTTCGCGCAGGCGCTCGGCTTCCGGCTCGATGCCGCGCTGGCGGCCGGCCCGCTTGAGGGCCGCGGTGATCTGAGCACGAGTCAGCCGGGCGGCCTGGAGCGGGGTGGGGGCAAGCCTGAGCAGCTCGCGGGCTTCTGGCCTGCACAGGCCGTTGGCCCATTTGGCGAAGGCGTCCAGGGCGGCGGGGTAGTACTCGCGCATCAGGGAGCGGAGCTGGTTGGCGAGCTGCTGGCGGTTCCAGACCGCGTCCTGCTGGGCCCGGGCGAGGACGGCGATGGCGCGGACCAGGTCGCTGTCGTCGGGCAGGGGCCGGTGGGCGTGCATGTCGGTGCGCAGGATGTTCGCCAGGACCAGCGCGTCGCCCGGGTCGGACTTCTTGCGGGAGACGGCGTGCCGATCGCGGTAACGGGCGGCGGCCAACGGGTTGATCGCGAACACCTGCCGCTTGCCGGTCCGCAGCACCGCGACCAGCAGCCCGCGCGAGGTCTCGATGGCGACCGGCATCGGGTTCTCCTCGGTGTCGCCGTACTCGGCGAGCAGGTCCAGCAGGATCTTGTAGCCGGCTGCGTCGTCGGTGATGTGGCGCTTGGCCAGAAGCTGACCGGTGTCGTCGACCAGGGCGACGTCGTGCGTCTTCTCGGCCCAGTCGATGCCGCAGTAGATCAAGATTCCCTCCCAGGGCGCGGGTGTTTGCGCTGGTTACGAGCGCATGCGGGCCACGCAGCGACCTAATTCCGGTCGGTCCGCCACCTCACTAGCCGTTCGTGGCACCAGCGCGCCGCGCGGGCCTCGGTCTGTTGAGGGAGCTCAGGCAGCTCGGGTAGATCGAGAGGTCACCGCGCGGCGGGCTCGCACCACCAACACCAACGAGTGATCAGGCGCAAGGTATTGACGGTGGTGGCGGCCACGAAGGCGCCGAACGTCGCCGGTCTGGGGTAGGGCCTGCACGGCCGGATAACAGAAAGGCATCCGTCCGGCGCCCACGTGACCGCCACCACCACGAGCGCCGGGCCGTGTGCCGCTCTATCGGGAGGCCTCGACGACCGGGGTGAGACAGGGCATCACGCCCCCGGCGCTCGAACGGACCGGTGGCAACCCCTGGCTCCCACCATCCGCTAACAAGGAATTAGGGTGAGCACCATGGCACCGCGTCCCCTTCACGAGATCGTCGAACCCGGCTGGGCCCAGGCCCTGCAGCCGGTGGCCGGGCGGGTCGCCGCCATGGGCGAGTTCCTGCGCGGCGAGCTGGCCGCCGGGCGCACCTATCTGCCCGCCGGACCCGATGTGCTGCGCGCCTTCCAAGAGCCGTTCGCGGACGTGCGGGTGCTGATCGTCGGTCAGGACCCTTATCCCACCCCCGGCCACGCGGTGGGGCTGAGCTTCTCGGTCGCCCCGCAGGTGCGGCCGATCCCCGGCAGTCTGGTCAACATCTACCGCGAGTACGGGCAGGACCTCGGCTTCCCGCCACCCGCCAACGGTGACCTCACCCCCTGGACCGAGCAGGGCGTGCTGCTGCTCAACCGGGCCCTCACCACCGCGCCCGGCAAGCCGGCCGCGCACCGGGGCAAGGGCTGGGAGGAGGTCACCGAGCAGGCGATCCGGGCGCTGGTGGCCCGTGGCACCCCGCTGGTGTCGATCCTCTGGGGTCGGGACGCGCGCAACCTGCGGCCGCTGCTCGGGCAGTTGCCGGCGATCGAGTCGGCGCACCCGAGCCCGATGTCGGCGGACCGCGGCTTCTTCGGCTCCCGCCCGTTCAGCCGCGCCAACGACCTGCTGGTCAAGCAGGGCGCGCAGCCGGTGGACTGGCGACTGCCGTGACGACACGTGCAACTGCCACGGCCTGCTCGTGATCGCGCTCACCGACGACACGGGCAGCCTGGTGTGGCCCGACGGTGGCCGAAGAACCGCCGTCAGACGTCGCGGGAGCGGAAGGCCGCCACGACCACAGCGACCGAGCCGACCGCCCACGCGCCGAACGAGATCCATGAATGGGTGGCGGACGGGTGGTGGCCGACGATCCCCCCGGTGGGGCCCAGCGCGGTCAGGAAGATCCATCCGGAGAAGGGCCAACTGTTGACCACGAAGGTGAACAGTTGGCCGGTGTGGAAGAGCGTGTCGAGGGTGGACGAGCCGCCCATGAACAGCGGCACCATCACGAAGTAGACGAAGAGGGCGAACACGGTGGGCGCGGTGTGGCGAATGAGCGAGGCGGCGGTCATGCCGATCAGGCCGGACACCGGGAACGCGAGTACGGTGGCCAGCATCCACCGGCCGAGACCGGGGGTGCTCCAGGACCAGGCGGTGAGCCGGTCCGAGTAGCAGGCCAGGGTGATGGCCCAGCTCAGCACGGCGACGAGCGCGCCGACGACGGTCGTTACGGCGGTCACGACGCTGATCTTGGCGAGCAGTACCCGGCTGCGGTTCGGCACGGCGATGAAGGTGGTGCGGATCATGCCGCTGGCCAGTTCGCCGAGCATGGTCTGGGCGCCGATCACGCCGGCGATGGTCATGAGCAGGCAGAACATGACGGGAAAGAGGGCGTCATGCCCGGGGTCGTAGATCTGCTTGAACGAGTCGGGGTAGCTCGGCCAGTTGTTGTACGCCGTGGTGGCCACCTTCCAGGCGGAGATGCAGGCCAGCACGGGGGCGGCGGTGACCACGATGAAGGTCGAGCGCAACGACCAGAGCTTGATCCACTCCGCGCCGAACAGGTCGAGCCAGCGGGCGGGTGACCCGACAGGAGGCCGGGTCCTGGTGGTGGGCACTGCTGCGAGGGTGGTCATCGGCCCTCACCCCTCTCCGAGGACGCGACTGCGGCGCGGTACTGGACACTGTCCGCGGTCAGCTGCATGAACGCGTCTTCCAACGTCCCACCGTGGGCAGTGACTTCGTGGACCATGACGTGGTGGGTGAAGGCGAGCTCGTTGATGCGGGTCGCGGTCAGTCCGGTGACGTTCAGGACACCCGGGCCCTCGGAGAGCACCGAGCCGCCCGCGTCCCGCAGGACCCCGGTCAGTGCGGTCGGGTCCGGAGTGCGCACGGTGACGCCGGCGGTGGTGGCGCGGGCAGCGAAGTCCCCGGCGGGCTCGTCGGCGATCAGCCGGCCACCGCCGATCACGATGAGGTGGTCGGCGGTGTTCGCCATCTCGCTCATCATGTGGCTGGAGACGAAGACGGTGCGCCCCTCGGCGGCCAGGCTCCGGAACAGCTCACGCGCCCACCTGATGCCCTCCGGGTCGAGGCCGTTGACCGGCTCGTCGAAGATCAGGACCGGCGGGTCGCCGAGCAGCGCGGTGGCGATGCCCAGGCGCTGGCGCATCCCGAGCGACAACCCGCCGATCCGCCGTCGGCCCGCCCCGCCCAGACCGACCGTCTCCAGGGCCTCCTGGACCCGGCGCTTCGGCAGGCCGTTGCTGCAGGCCAGCGCCGCCAGATGCGCCTTGGCGGTGCGCCCCTTGTGGAGGTCGTTGGCGTCCAGCAGCGCACCCACGTGGCGCATGCCGGTGCCGAAGTCGCGGTACCGGCGGCCGTCGATGGTCGCGGTGCCCTTGGTGGGAGTGTTCAGTCCCAGCAGCATGCGCAGCGTCGTGCTCTTGCCCGAGCCGTTGGGGCCGAGGAACCCGGTCACCCGGCCGGGCCGCACGGTGAACGTCAGGCCGTCCACCGCCAGGACGTCGCCGTACCGCTTGGTCAGTTCGTTGGTTTCGATCACGCATCGGATGCTGTCGCGGTTCGGGCCCCGCCACATCGGTCGCCAGAGCGGACCGCGACGCTGGCGCATCGGTCTGCAGGATGACGCCCGGGGAGCGATTTCACCAGTTCATCGCGCGGTTAGCATCGCGGCGTGAATCAACCTCTGAAGGTGCCCGTACTGCCGCGGCGGTTGCCCGACGCCCTGACGGCCCTGAGCTGGTGCGGCGTCCCCGCGTTCGCGATCGTGCTGCTCGGCGCCACGATCGCCGGGGACGGGCGCTCGCTCTCCCTGGGGCGGCACGAAGGCTTCGCCGCCCCCCTGCTCATGGTGGCAGCGGCCGTCGTTCTGGCACTGCCGATCGGTTGGGCCGGCCGGCGACCGGTGCCGGTGCTGGGAGTCGTGCTGGTCGAGGCGATCGGGGCGTGGGTCTACGGGGGGAGGACCTGGCCGCTCATGCTGGCGGCGGTCATCCTGGTCTTCTACGTCACCATCACCCAGGTACAGCGCACCGCGGCCGCGGCCGCGGGCAGCGTGCTGATCACCTGGGGCATCGTCAACATGGCCGACACGCCCGGCGTGGATCTGCTGAACGACTTCAAGGTTCCGTCGGCCTACCAGGTGGTGATCATCTTCATCGCCTGGATCCTCGGCAGCTGGATCCGGCTGCGGCAGAACCACGCCGAGACCCTGCGCGCCCAGGCCACGACCCAGGCGGTCCAGGCCGAACGGCTGCGGATCGCAAGGGAGTTGCACGACATGGTCGCGCACAGCGTGGGCATCGTCGCGATCCACGCCGGTGCGGCGGCCCGAGCCATCGAGATCGAACCGGCCGGAGCCCGCGAGTCCCTGACCGTCATCGAGAACACCAGCCGAGAGACCTTGGCGGGACTGCGCCGCATGCTGGTCGCACTGCGGGAAGCCGACTCGGAGGAAGCGGAGACGACCCCCGCACCGGGCCTCGCGGACATCGAGGGGTTGGCCGCGACGGCCGCGGACGCCGGAGTGGAAGTCGCCGTCCAGTGGCGCGGTGAGCAGCGCCGGCTTCCCGCCGAGATCGACCTGTCCGCCTACCGCATCATTCAGGAGTCCCTGACCAACGTGCTGCGACACGCGAGCGCCGCCACCTGCCGCATCCACGTCGACTACGGGGCAGACGGGCTCGACATCGAGGTCGTGGACGACGGACGCGGCAGTGCGAGCGGCGGCAGCGCCGGGCCCGGCTTCGGCATCGCCGGGATGCGCGAGCGCGTCAGCCTGCTGCACGGCCAGTTCAGCGCCGGACCGAGGCCCGAGGGCGGGTTCCGGGTGGCGGCTAGGCTGCCGGTATGACGATCACTGTCGTACTCGCCGACGACCAGCCGCTGGTGCGCGCCGGACTGCGGCTGCTCATCGCCAGCGCGCCGGACATCGAGATCGTAGGGGAGGCCGGCACCGGAACCGAGGCGGTCCAACTGGCCAAGGAACTGCGCCCCGACGTCGTGGTGATGGACATCCGGATGCCCGTCATGGACGGCATCGAGGCCACCCGGCGGATCAAGGCCCACGCCGCGGGGGTGGGGCCCGGGGCGGTGGGGGTGGTGATGCTCACCACGTTCGACGACAACGAGAACGTGTACGCCGCGCTGTACGCCGGAGCCAGCGGATTCCTGGTCAAGGACACGGTGCTGGACGAGATCCTCGCAGCGATCCGCGTGGTGGCCGGTGGTGAGGCCCTGCTCGCTCCAGGCGTCACGCGCCGCCTCATCGAGCGGTTCACCGACCAGGCGCAGGCCGCCGAACCACGGCGGAGGCTCAAGGGGATCACCGAGCGCGAACGCGAGGTCCTGACCCTGATCGGGCGGGGCATGTCCAACAGTGAGATCTCCACCCACCTGCACATCAGCATGGCCACCGCCAAGACCCATGTGGCACGGCTGCTCGCCAAGCTCGACGCGCGCGACCGGGTGCAGCTCGCCATTGCCGCCCATGAGGCGAAGATCGTCCCGCAGTCCGACTGAGGACCGATCGGACACAGAAGGAAGCGGGCCCTGTCCTGCTTGCCCAGCCGCCCAGCCGCCCAGCCGCCCAGCCGCCCCGTCGCCCCGGCGAGTACGGCTACCCGCCCTCGCCGGCCACGGTGGCGAGTTCGTGGAGCAGCGCGGCGACGGCGGCGTCGGTCAGCCGGTAGCCGTCGGCGGTCTCGGTGATGCGGCCCGGGGCGATTCGGGAGTTCCACCACTCTTCCAGGAAGCCGGGGGCGTATCCGCCGGTACGGAAGCCGTACTGCTCGGACGCGAGGCCGAAGGAGATCATCAGCTCGTAGTCCGGCGTCGCGTAGGAACGCTCGGACTGCTGAGGCGTCCTGAGGTACCGCTCGAAGGAGGCGACCTGGTTGAAGCTGGTGAACAGCCAGAACAGGTAGTCGTACATCAGCATGGAGCGCGCGTCGGCGTGCAGGGCGAAGAACCCCTTGTCGCGCACGACGGCCTCCGCGAGCGCCCGCATTCGCCGGTCCGCGTCGGGCAGCGCGTCCGCGACCTCGCGGAAGGCACGCAGCAGGACCGGGGAGAAGCTGCCGTCGCGCACCGTGGCCAGGGCGGCGAGCCGGTCCTGCTCCGAGGTGTCGTAGACGGACTCGTCGACCAGGCCCGTGACGAACGCCTCGAAGTTCTCCGCGACCAAGGTGATCGCGAAGTCGCTCTCCTGGTCGACGTGCACCACGGTCGGCTCGCCCTGCCTGCCGCACGCGCGGTAGTCGAGGGCGAGCATGTCGTGGCCGGCCGAGGGCGTGTCGGCGAAGTAGACACCGATGTCGGGGTACTCCCACATGTCGATCCAGAACCGGCTGCCGAACTCGCCGCCGAGCGAGTGCGATCGGGTCCGCCCGATGCCGCGGATACCGGTGATCTCGATGTAGTCCTCGGCCCAGGAGGTCGCCTCGGTCACGGGGAAGCAGGTCCGGGCCGGAGTGCCGCCGTTGTGCGCCGTCATCAGCGCGAGGTAGGAGTCGGGCAGACGGTATCCGCCGAGCTCCTCCGTCAGCGACGCGATCAACTCCCGCGATGGCGGGGCCTCCTCCACGTACTCCTTGAGCGCGTACGCCGAATCGTCCCAGAACCCGGCGGCGTCGAAGCCCTCGAAGTGTCCCACTGCGCCCTCCCGCACCTACTTGTCCGGCGATTGTAGGGTCCGCACCCGGACGCGATCGCGGTCGCCCTCGGGCTGACCGTGCACCTGCCTTAGGCCCGTGGCGCCCCGTTGGCGTCGATCCCCCGCGGCTCAGGCTCCCGCAGGCGCGTGGGGGGCCATGAAGGCCCTTCATGGATCGGGCCGTTCCATGAGCGCGACCCTCTCCCCGGCCTCCGCATCCCTGCGTACGGTCCCTGTCATGACCGAGACCGCGTTCACCGTGCACCAGACGGCCCGCCCCGTTGGCTTCCCCACCCCCGAGCACTTCGCCTTCGTCGAGTCGGCGATACCGGAACCCGGACCGGGAACGGCGCTGGTGGAGAACCTGTACTGGTCGGTGGACCCCTACCACCGCGAAATGATGGACGGGGACTTCGCACTGAACGCCCCCTTGGAGGGCCGCGCCATCGGCCGGGTCGTGGCCTCCCGCGACCCGGCGCTCCGCGAGGGCGCGATCGTCTTCCACCGGCAGGGCTGGCGCACCCACACCGTCGTCACCCCCGAACAGGTGCGCGCCGTACCCCACTTCGACGGCGTGCCGCTCTCCGCGCACCTGAGCATCCTCGGCGGCACCGGCCTGACCGCCTACGTCGGTCTGACCCGCATCGCCGAACTCCGCGAGGGGCAGGACGTGTTCGTCTCGGCGGCAGCCGGCGGGGTGGGCACGGCCACCGGGCGGCTCGCCCGGCTGATGGGCGCGGGGCGGCTGGTCGGCAGCGCGGGCAGGGCGGCGAAGGCCGCCTACCTGACCGAACACGTCGGCTACGACGAGGTCTTCGACTACCACTCGGGCCCGGCGGCCGAGCTGCTCGCCAAGGCGGCGCCCGACGGGATCGACCTCTACATGGACAATGTCGGTGGCGAGCACCTCGAAGCCGCGATCTCCTCGCTGCGTGAGTACGGACGGATCGTGCGGATCGGCACGATCGCCCAGTACAACAGCACCGATACGCCCTACGCCCTGCGCAATCTTCCCGACATCGTCGAGAAGAGTCTGCGCATGGAGGGCTTCCTGGTCAGCAACTACCGTGATGTGCAGGAGGAGTTGTACGAGTTCGTCGTGCCGCACCTGCAGAGTGGACGCGTCATGCTCGATGAGACCGTGGTCGATGGCTTCGGCGGAATCGTGGACGGGTTCCTGGGGATGCTGCGGGGCGAGAACCAGGGCAAGATCATCGTGCGGGCGGCCGGCGCGGACGCCTGACGGACCGGGGCGTGCCCGGCGCCCCAGAGATGGGGTCTGGTACTCCGGCGGGAGCAGTGGTCGATACCCGTGGATGGCTTGGTCATGGCGGCGGATTGGTTCCCTGGATGACCTGCCAGCGGGAGCGTGGGGCGGCTGATGTGAGGAGCTGGACCCCTGTGCCTCGGAGGGGCACGAGTGCGGTGTGGACGGGGTCGAGCTCCTCGACCGAGCGTCCGAAGTAGGCGAGGATCTGCGTCAGTTCCAGGTCGATGGCTTCTGCCGAGTCGTGGATGCGATCGTCGGGCGCCGCAGCCGGGCTACCGGCGCCACAGGTGACCCTGGTGCGGAACTTGATGGTGGAGAACGTCGACTCGACCGGGTTCGTGGTCCGCGGGTGGATACAGTGCTCGGCCGGGATGTCGTAGAACGTGACCTTGGTCGACATGACGGCCCTGACCGAGCCGCAGGGGAGTCGATGGCTCACTGGCTCTCCGAGGTGGAGGGCAGGGCGCGGCGCTCCTGCAGCCAGCGCTCGCTCAGGTGCGCCCATACGCCCTGGTATTCGTCGAAGATCGGCTGGAGCCGGTCGTGGGTGAGATCGGTAGCGGGCGTTGACGCGATGAGGTACTCAAGGTCATCGGTGAGACGCTGGAACCGGTACTGCGTCTCCTCCATCAACACCCAGCGCGATCTCCAGTTGAAGAACGACTCAACGGCCCCCAGCAGGGTGACCAGTGCCACGAGGGAGAAGGCCAAGCCGGCCCAGAGGTTCAGGTTCTGCAAGCCCAGGATGATCGTTGAGGCGGCGGACAGCGAGAGCGTCAGCACCTTCAACGCCGAAGAGGCGAGGCGGAGGCGCTTCTTCCTGCTCCGGGCGTAGACGTTGCCCTGCCGAATCTTCTCCAAGAGGTGGCCGGCGGTCTCCATCGGAGCCGGCCCCGCTCCCACCTGCCCGCTCGATCCCACTTCGCCCCCATCGCTCCCCGTACGCGACACCCCTGCGACTCCCGACCGTAGGGTCTCACATCACAGGACTGAGCTGGAGGTTCTGCTCCCCGCCCGGCTTCCCGGGGCGCGCAGCCGGTGGACTGGCGGCCGTCTTGGCGGTTTGCTGTCGGGACCAGCTCGCTCACGCCTCCCTGGAGAACCCGATGGCCACGCCGGCGCCGACGTCCCCGTCCGCCTCCGCTCCCGCCCCCACGCCCGTCCCCGCCCAGCCCCCCGCGCCGGCCGCCGGACCTGCTGCCTCCGCCTCCGCCTCCGCCTCCCCGTCCGCCGCAGGACCCGCCGCCGGGCTGGTCGCGGTGGGCTTCGGTCTGCTCATGGTCTTCCTCGCGGTGATCGCCTGGGACGGCGACGCCGCGCTGCCGAATCTCACCCAGACCATCGCCGGCCTGGTCACCGCGCTGCTCGGCGCGGTCATCAACCCCGGTCACACGGTCACCCGTGGCGCCTGGAACCTGCTGGCCCTCTGCGCGCTGCTGGCCGCGGTCTCGGCCGGCGTCGCGGTGCTGGTCTTCCCGCGGCACGTCGACGCGGTCCCCGCGCTGACCTCGGCGGTGGCGGCCTTCGCGGGGCTCTACCTCAACACCAGCAAGATCACCCACGTCGGCGCGAGCTGATCGCGGATGTGGCCGCCCGCCCCTGGTTCACTCCAACGAGTGAACCAGGAGCGGGAGTTGCCCATGCGGCAGTGGATACCGCTGAGGATGGCGGCCATCCGGAGCGCACCTGACGCTCCCCACCACTGTCCACCCCTGGGGGTTCCACCGTGCTGTCCGCCGCCCGTCCCGTCCATCGTGCCGCCGCCGTCCTGGCCGCCACCGCGCTCGCCGCGCTCCCGGCCCTCGGGTCGGCCCGCGCCGACACCCCCGCGGCCGGGCAGGCCAGTGCCGTCACCGCCGAACTCGATCTGCACGTGCGCCTGTTGAACAACGCGGTGGACATCCCGGTGGACATCGCGCTGAACAAGACCTCCTCGCCCGCCGAGCAGCACGGCGCGATGCTGAGCGCGGACGTGGCCGGTGTGGCGCAGCCCGGGCCCGTCACCCTGCTCAAGGCGGACGTGGGCAGCTCGGTGACCCGGGTGGACGCCCAGGGCGCCTCCGCCGCCGTCCAGTTGCTCAACGCCGATGTGCACGCGCCGGGCCTGCCCGCGACCACCCTGCTGGGGCTGCGGGCGCTCGGCACCTCGGTCAGCTGCCCGGTCGACGGCCCGCCGACGGCCACCGTGGACGCGCCCGCCGCACTCTCGGTGCTCGGCCACCAGGTGAACCTGCGGCTGGACGGGCCGACGCACGTGGTCGTCCCGGCGATCGGCACGGTGGACATCGAGTTCTCGCAGCGCAGCACCACCTCCACGACGGCGGCCGCCGCCGCGCTCTCGGTGACGGTCGCGCTGAACCCGCTGAACCTCAACGTCGCCAAGGTGGACGGCACCATCACGGTGGCCTCGGTGAGCTGTCGCAAGCCCGGCGGCTCCGCCGCGCCGTCGCCCGCCGCCTCACCCGCCGCCTCGGCCCCCTCGTCCGGCGCGGCGGCCCCGGCCCTCCCCGTCACCGCCGCCCAGGCCGCCACCGCCACGGGCGCTCCCGGGGCCTCCCCTGCCGCCGCTCCCGGCGCCGACGCCGGTGCGGACCCCGCCACCCCCGCCGACCCCGCCACCCCCGCCGCCACCCCGACCCGCGCCGCCACCCCCGCCCGCCCGGCCGACCCCGCCCGCCCGGCCGACCCCGCCCGCCCGGCCACCCCCGCCCGCCCGGCCGACCCCGCGCTGGCGTTCACCGGTAACACGAGCGTCATCCCACTCGGCATCGCCGGCACCGCGCTGCTCGTCCTGGGCGCCGCCGCCGTGCTGCTGGCCCGCCGCCGCCGTTCCGGACACCGGCGCTGACCTGCCCGGATATCGGGCAGCCAGCGTAAAACGCCCCGTGCGGCACTCTCAGAGTGTGAGGGTGCCACTTCGGACAGTCGGTTCACACGCTGGTTACACAAGAGGAACAACGGGGAAACGGCGACTTGCGACGCTACGCGGGCACCCACCAAAACATTGCGAGGTAACCGCCGTGGCTATCAAGGCCGAGTACATCTGGATCGACGGCACCAAGCCGACCGCCAAGCTCCGCTCCAAGACTCGGATCCTGGCCAACGCGGACAAGCTGCCGACCTGGGGCTTCGACGGTTCCTCCACCAGCCAGGCGGAGGGGCACGCCTCGGACCGCGTGCTCGACCCGATCGCCTCCTTCCCGGACCCGATCCGCGGCGGCGACCACATCCTGGTCCTGTGCGAGGTCAACGAGACGGACGGCACCCCGCACGTCTCCAACACCCGCGCCCTGCTGCGCCCGATCGCCGAGCAGTTCGCCGACCAGGAGGCGATCTTCGGCATCGAGCAGGAGTACACCTTCTTCAAGGGCTCGCGTCCGCTGGGCTTCCCCGAGGGCGGCTTCCCGGCCCCGCAGGGCGGCTACTACTGCGGGATCGGCGCCGAGGAGGTCTTCGGCCGCGAGATCGTCGAGCTGCACCTGGACCGCTGCCTGGCCGCCGGCCTGGCGATCTGCGGCATCAACGCCGAGGTCATGCCCGGCCAGTGGGAGTTCCAGATCGGCCCGGTCGACGCGCTGACCGCCTCCGACCACCTCTGGGTCGCCCGCTACCTGCTCTACCGCACCGCCGAGGAGTTCGGCATCGACGCCACCCTGGACGCCAAGCCGGTGCGCGGCGACTGGAACGGCGCGGGCGCGCACACCAACTTCTCCACCAAGGCCATGCGCGAGGGCTACGACGCCATCATCGCCGCCTGCGAGTCGCTCGGCGCCTCGCAGGAGATCGTGCTGGAGCACGTCAACCAGTACGGTGACGACATCCAGGCCCGCCTCACCGGCAAGCACGAGACCGCCCCGTGGAACGTCTACTCCTACGGTGTCTCGGACCGCGGTGCCTCGGTGCGCATCCCGTGGCAGGTCGAGGTGGAGCAGAAGGGCTACATCGAGGACCGTCGCCCGAACGCCAACATCGACCCGTACGTGGTGACCCGCCTGCTGGTCAACACCTGCTGCGCCGCGCTGGAGAAGGCCGGCCTCGTCTGAGCCGCCGTACTCAAGTCACCGTCACCTGACGCCGCGTCGCCGCCCGTCCGCCCCTCGTGGGTGGACGGGCGGCGACGTTTCACGCGGTGCGCGCACGGCGTTTCACGCGGTGCGCGCCCGGACCCGTCCCGCGACCAGCAGCAGGATCGTCGCCGCGGTCAGCCCGACCACCGCGCAGCCCCACCAGAGCGCGGCCGGGCCCAGGCCGGTGTAGACGGCCGAGCCCAGCACCAGCGCGCCGAACCTGGCCAGCCCGCGCGCCCACCCCGCGGCACCCTGGTAGCGGCCCTGGCCGCCGGCCGGCGCCAGGTCGGCCACGATCGACTCGTACACCCCGCTGGTGCAGACCTCGCCCAGGCTCCACACCACCACGGTCAGCGCGAAGCCCCAGGCGCTGCTCGCCACTCCGGTCAGCGCGATGCCGGTGGTCACCAGGGCGCCCGCCACCACCCAGAGCTTGACCCGGTCGAAGCGGACCACCCAGGCCGACGCGAACGGCTGCAGGAGCACCACGAGCAGCGCGTTGACCACCGCGGCCAGGCCGAAGACGGTGGGCGGCAGCCCGTGGTCGCGGATCGCCAGCGGCAGGGTGAACTCGGTCTGCGCGTAGAGGGCCTCGGCCAGCACGATCGGCACCAGCAGGGCCAGCAGCAGCCGGTCGCGCAGCACGATCCGGTAGCCGCCGCCGTCGTCCGCGCCCCGCGCGGTGGCCCGCCCGGCCGAGCGCGGCAGCCGGGTCGCCACCAGCACGGCGTAGGCCAGGCAGGTGGCCGCGTCCAGCGCGAAGAGCAGGCCGTAGCCGTGTTCGGCGAGGAAGCCGCCGACCGCACCCGCCACCGCCGTACCGACGTTGATGGACCAGTGGAACAGCCCGAAGGCGGTCCGCCGCCGGTCCCCGTGCGCCGAGTCGGCCACCACCGCGCTCGCGCCCGGCAGGTGCACGTTGCCCGCGGCGCCCAGAACGGCCGCCGCCAGCATCAGCGCCGCCGGGGTCGGGGCGGCGAAGAGCAGTCCTTGGGCGGCGGCGGTGGCCAGCATCCCGGAGATCATCGCCGGGCGGCTGCCGAAACGGTCGGTCAGCAGCCCGCCGAGCACCGGGCCGACCAGCCCGCCCGCCCCGAGCGCGCCCAGCACCAGCGGCAGCCGGTCGCTCGGGACGTGCCGGGCGCCGAGGAAGAAGACCAGGAACGGCAGCACCATGTTGCCGATCCGGGTCACCGCCGTGCCGCCGATCACCACCCAGAACGGCCCGCTGAAGCCGCCGAACCGGGCATGCCACCAGCTCGCGGGCGGGGCGGGGACGGACGCCGAGGTGGACGCCGGGGTGGACAACGGGGTGGCGAGCGGGGTGGACAACGAGGCGGGGGTGGGGAGCGGGGTGGGCGTGTCGGTGGGGGTGGGCGTGGTGAGCCGGGAGGTCATGCGGGAATCCTGCGGCGGTGGGTGGGGTTGCACCATTCATTCAGGCAGGCCTGAATCCAAAGGGGATCTCGTGCTCGAACTCGGCTTCTCGGCCCGTGACCTGGCGCACACCAGGCTGGCGTACTCGCCGCTCTGGGAGGTGGTGACCAGCCTCCGGGTGCTCGGCTCACCCACCGCCCGCCCGCTGCACCGCCGCTGGGCCGAGCGGACCAGGCCGCGGTTGGCCGCCGCCGGATTGGCCGGCAGCCTGCTGCTCGACCTGGTGCCGGCCGAGGGCTACATCCCCGACTTCCTCAATCCGCCGCCGCCCTCGGCCGCCCCCGGCCCGCGCGCCGAACTCGCCCTGGAGTCCGAGCTCTCGGTGCTGGCCGCCACCACCCCCGAGCGGATCCGCGCCGACCTGGAGAGGCTCTCGCCCTGGGCCCCGGCCGTGCGCGAGCTCGCCGCGGACCCGGCGGCGGGCCTGGTCCGCCTGCTCGGCGAGCTGAGGCGCTACTGGCAGGTCGCGCTCGCGCCGTACTGGCCCCGGGTGCGCGCGGTGCTGGAGGCGGACGTGCTGCACCGCTCGCGCCGCTTCGCCGCGGAGGGCGCCGCGGCGGTGCTGTACGAGTTGGACGCGCGGTTGGAGTGGCAGGACGACGGTGAGGTGCTGCGGTTGCCACAGTCCGTCTGCGACAACTCCGCGGAGCTGGCCGGGCGCGGGCTGCTGCTGGTCCCCTCGGCGTTCGTGGGCCCGGGGGTCCTGGTGGTCAACCGGCCGCCGGACGTGGTGCAGATCTGCTACCCGAGCCGGGGCGTCGGGGTGCTCTGGGAGCAGCCCGCCGTCGAGGTGCCGGACGCGGTGGCCGCGGTCCTCGGCCGCTCCCGCGCCCTGCTGCTGGCCGAACTCACCGCCCCCGCCTCCACCACCGAACTCTCGCTGCGCACCGGCATGTCGGCCGGCGGTGTCTCCCAGCACCTCGGCGCGCTGCGCGCCGCCGGGATCGTCACCGCCCACCGGTCCGGCCGCTCGGTGCTCTACCAGCGCACCTCGCTCGCGGACTCCCTGCTCACCGGGGCAGGTTGACCGCCCCGCTATCGGCAGCCCGGCCCGCTAACGGCAGCGCGCCAGCGCCTCGGCGAACGCGTCCACCGTCGCCCGGTCGCGCACCGCCAGCCGCAGCCAGTCGGTGCCCAGCCCGGGGAAGGTGTCCCCGCGCCGCACCGCGAACCCGGCCGCGCGCAGCCGCTCGCGCACCCGGTCGGCGCCCGCCAGCTCGATCAGCACGAAGGAGGCGGCAGGCGTGCCGTGCACCCGCACCCCGGGGAGTGCCGCCAGCCGCTCCAGCAGGTGCCGCCGGTCCGCGCCGAGTTGCCGCGCCGCCGCCTCGGCCTCCGCCAGCGCGGGCGCCGCGCTGCACAGTTCGGCGGCGAGCAGGCCCAGCGAGGAGACCGGCCAGAGCGGTTGGGCCCCGGCCAGCTCGGCGACCAGGGCGGCCGGGGCCAGCAGGTAGCCGATCCGCAGGCCGGCCAGCCCCCAGGTCTTGGTCAGGCTGCGCAGCACCACGACCTGCCCGGGCAGTTGGTGCGGGCCGGCCAGCGAGGCCGTCTCGCCGGGGACGGTGTCCATGAACGCCTCGTCGACCACCAGGGTCCGCCCGGGGCGGGCGAGCGCGGCCAGCGCGGCTGCGGGGTGCAGCACCGAGGTCGGGTTGGTCGGGTTGCCGATCACCACCAGGTCCGCCTGCTCCGGCACCGCGTCCGGGCCGAGCCGGAACCCGTCGGCGGCCTCCAGCAGCACCCGGTGCACGGCGATCCCGGCGTCCCGCAGCGCGGCTTCGGGTTCGGTGAACTGCGGGTGCACGACCACCGCGTGGCGCGGGCGCAGGGTGCGGGCCAGCAGCACGAAGGCCTCGGCGGCACCGGCGGTCAGCAGCACCTCGGCGGCCGGGCGGCCGTGCCGGGCGGCGACGGCGGCCCGGGCGGCGCTCTGCTCGGGGTAGGCGGCGAGGTCGCCGAGCGCGGCGGTGAGGGCGGCGCGCAGCCAGGCGGGCGGCGTGCCGGTGCGGACGTTCACCGCGAGGTCGACCAGGCCCGCGCCGCGGACCTCCGCGTCGCCGTGGTGGCGCAGGTCGGGCTCGGTGGGGGCAGCGGGGGCAGCGGGCTCGGCGGTGACGACCGTCGGCAGGGTGGCCACCGCCACGGTCGACCTGGCCGACTTCCGCTTGCCGATCAGCAGTTCACCCCCACCCAGCAGCGCCGCCGCCTCCGCCACGCTCGCCGTGCCCGTCGCGGCCAGCACCGCCGGCGAGGGGCTCGGCACCGCGACGGCGCCCAACTCACCGGCCGGGTGCCCGACCAGGGGCACGCCCAGCGTCCGGGCGGCCCCGAGCAGCCCCGGCTCGGTGGCCCGCTGCTCGACGGTGGCCAGCCGGCGGACCGCCCCGGCTGCCACCCCGACCTCGGCCAGCACCGCGCCGATCAGGTCGAGCACCTCCGCCTCGGCCACTCCGACGCTCGCTCCGACGCCGACCACCACGCCGCTCTCCGTACCGCTCACCTGTGGTTTCTCCCTCCGCGCCCCGGAATCATGTCACGCGCCCGGCGGGCCGCCCAGCCCGTCCCCAGCCCGTCCCCGGTCCGTCCTCGGTCCGTCCCCAGGTCTGCCCCGGGCGACGCGGCAAGGCCGCCGCCCCCGCCGCGGCCCCCCGCGCTACCCCCGGGGCAGCGAGGCCAGCAACTTGGCCAGTAGCCTGCCCAGTTCTACCTGCTCCGGCCCGTCCAGCGCCGCGTCCACCAGCCGCTGCTCGTGCCGCAGCAGATCGCCCACCGCCGCCTCGACGGCCGCGTGCCCGCCCTCGGCCAGCTCCACCGGCACCGCCCGGCTGCCCGGTTCGGCGGGCAGCCGCCGCACCAGGCCGGCCCGTTCGGCCCGGTCCACCCGCTGGGTGACGGCGCCCGCGGTGATCAGCGAGCGGGCGGCCAGCTCGCGGGTGCTCAGGCGGTAGGGCGGGCCGGCCCGGCGCAGGGTGCTGAGCAGGTCGAGGGTGGCATCGTCCATCGCCACCCGGGCCAGGGTGCGCCGCCGGTCGTCGGTGAGCAGTTTGGCGGCCTGCCTGATCCGGGTCAGGATCGGGATCGAGCCGACCGGCAGCGCCGGCTGTTCGCGTTGCCAGGCCCGCGCGATGGCGGCGGCGAGGTCGTCCTCGGGTTCGGGCATGGTGCTAGTGTGCCATCAACGTTTAGGTCTAAACGAGAGGAGTGCGCCGATGCGCCGGATCATCGTCACCGGAGGCGGTACCGGGATCGGACGGGCGGTCGCCGCCGCGTTCGCCGAGCAGGGCGACCAGGTGGTGATCACCGGCCGTCGCGAGGACGTGCTGGCCAGGGCCGCGGCCGAGCTCGGCCCGGCCGTCCGCGCGGTCGCCTTCGACGCCGCCGACCCCGCCCAGGTGACCGCCGCGCTGGCCGAACTCCCCGAGCACGTCGACGTGCTGGTGAACAACGCGGGCGGCAACACCGACATCGGCGCCGAGCCCACCGACCCGGCCGACCTCGCCGCGCTGGCCGCCGCCTGGCAGGCCAACCTGACCGCCAACCTGCTCTCCGCCGTCCTGGTCACCACCGCCCTGCGCGAGCGGCTGCGCCCCGGCGGCACCGTGGTCAACATCAGCTCGATCGCCGCCCACCGCGGCGGCTCCGGCTCCTACGGCGCCGCCAAGGCCGCGGTGGAGGCCTGGACCCTCACCCTGGCCCAGCAGCTGGGCCCCGAGGGGATCACCGCCAACGCGATCGCCCCCGGCTACATCGAGGACACCGAGTTCTTCGGCTCCGGCATCTCCCCGGAGCGCCGCGCCTGGAACATCTCCCAGGCCGCCAACCGCCGCGCCGGCACCCCAGCCGACCTGGCCGGCACCGCGCTCTACCTGGCCTCCCCGGCCGCCGGCCACCTGACCGGCCAGGTCCTGCACCTCAACGGCGGCTCCTTCAACGGGCGCTGACCGGGGCCCACCCGCCGGCCTGCCGACCGGGCCCCGATCACCGCCGTGCGCTCAGGGCCGCCCTGCGGTCAAGGGGGCGGCGCGGTCAGGAGGGCAGCGCGGTCAGGAGGGCAGCGCCCACGCCTGCGCCGCGGTGCCGTTGCAGGACCAGATCTGCAGCCGGGTGCCGTCCGCCGTGCTCGACGACGGGTCGTCCAGGCAGCGGCCCGACTGGGCGCTGACCAGCGCGCCGTTCGCGCCCGCCGTCCACTGCTGGTTGGCGCCGCCGTTGCAGCCCCACAGCTCCACCGGGCTGCCCTGGGCGGTGGCGGCGCCGGTGACGTCGAGGCAGAGGTTGTTGATCCGCAGGGTGCCGTCGGTGGCCGGGCGCCACTGCTGGGCGGGGGTGCCGTTGCAGCTGTAGAGGTCGACGGTGGCGCCGGGGGCGGTCGCGTCGGTGTAGTCGTCCAGGCACTTGCCGGGGATGCCCGCGGTGACCTGGCCGCTGCGCCAGATCCCCGGGTTGCGGTCGATCAGGCCGGCGACGACCGCCCAGCCGGGGAAGTCCATCCGCAGGATGCCGGTCTTGCCGGGGGCGCCGGCGTCGAGCCGGTCCAGCAGGCGCTGGTTCTCGCCCTCACCGCCCAGGTAGCCGCCCGCCATGTCGGCCGGATCGGCGCCCAGCGGTGCGCAGTTGGACGAGGTGTAGGTGACGTACAGCGCGCCGGTGGGGTCGGCGGCGGCGTTCGCCAGGTTGCTCTGCGCCTCGTTCCACTTCTTCGTCAGGTCGCACTGGCCCCAGTCGTTCTCCACACCGCCGCCGGGTTCGCCGCCGGTCAACTGGCTCAGGCCGAAGCCCGGGTAGACCTCGCCGACCGGGCCGGTGAAGTCGGTCAGCACGATGTGGCCGCGCACCTGGCCGAGGGAGGGCGTCGCGGCGGTGCTCGTGCCGGTGACCGTGGGGGCGTAGAACAGGCCCGGGTAGCGGGCCAGGTAGCCGTCGAAGACGCCGATCCGGTCGGCGGTGGTGGTGTTGGACGGGTCGTCGGCGCAGTGGCCGATCGAGGAACTGCCGCTGCCGCCCTCGGTGCTGTCCGCGTCGCACTCGCCGTGCAGGTCCATCAGGATCGTCTCGCCGGGGTGCGCGGTCAGGAAGGCCTGGGCGCGGGTGAGTACGTCGTCGAAGTTCGCGTCCTGGTACACGTCGGTGTGGTGGATCGCGAACGCGCCGCCGATCACCCGCACCCGGATGTCGATGGCGCGGATCCCGGCGTCCAGCTGCGCGGTGAGGGTCGCGGCGCTGTCGCCGTGGTCCTCCTGCGCCTCGTACGCCCACGGGGCGAGGCCGCCGTGGATGGCGAGGGTGTCGTGCGTGCCGGGGATCGACATGGCGCCCAGTCCGGTGCCGTCCGGCACCTGGGACATCCAGTCGGAGTGGCTCTGCGCGGTCAGGCTGTTGAAGGCGTCGGACGAGGAACCGGGCTGGGCCGACGCGGGGGTGGGCGTCGTGAGCAGCGCGCCGGTGGCGACGGCGAGGGTGGCGGCGACGGCGATGGCGGCCTTGGCGGCACGCCGGGGGAGTGCGCGCCGGGGGAGTAAGCGCTTGTGCTCGAACACCGGGAACGGCACGGGAGTCCTCCTGGGTGGGGGAGCCGGCGACCCGCTGGTGCGGGCCGCGGTGGTCGCACGGCCGGCCGCGGACGGTGGTCGGCGGTCGGCCGTGCGATTCTCCGCCACGACACCCGGGCGGCGAAAGACCTCGGCGGCCCCGGACTTACCCGCGGGTAGCCGAGTGCGGCGAAAGCCCCGCCCCCGCCGCCGCGACCAGCCGCCGCGCCACCCCCGGCGCGCCCGCCCAGTGCAGGTGCAGGTAGCTGGCGTGCACGTTCGACGTGGCGAAGCCCTCGGTGACCGCCGCACCGTCGGGGGAGCGCCAACCCCAGGCCGGCGTGGGCCCCGCGGCGGGCTCGCAGGCGGTGCGGTGGAACTCGTGGCCGCGCACCCTGGTACCGGTGGCGGCCAGCGGGCTGTCGTGCAGCGCGACCGCCTCGCGGTAGCCCAGGGTGAGCCGTTCGGTCATCCGGGCCGTGCCGTCCAGCACGCCGCACATCGGGCGGCCGTCCAACTCGCGGCCCAGGTAGAGCAGTCCGGCGCACTCGGCGGCGATCGGCGCGCCGGCGGCGGCAAGGGAGGCGATCGCGGCGCGCAGCGGGGCGTTCTCGCTCAGCTCGGCGCCGTAGACCTCGGGGAAACCGCCGCCGATCACCAGTCCTGACGTACCGTCAGGAAGTCCGGTGTCGTGCAGCGGGTCGAACGGGAGCACCTCGGCGCCCGCCGCGGCGAGCAGTTCGGCGTTCTCGGCGTACGAGAAGGAGAAGGCCGGGCCGGCCGCCAGCGCGATCCGCGGCGGCGGCCCCGGCACGGCGGTGACCTCGGCGGCCGGCTCCCAGGGCGCGGCGGTCAGCGGTGGGGCGGAGCGGGCCAGCGCCAGCAGCGCGTCCAGGTCGACCGAGGCGGCGATCAGCTCGCCCATGTCGGCCACCGCCCGCACCGCCTGGGCCGAGCGCTCCACCACCGGCACCAGGCCCAGGTGCCGGGAGGGCGTGGCCACGGCGGCGCTGCGCCGCACCGCGCCGAGCACCGGCACCCCCGCGCCCTCCTCCAGCGCCTCGCGCAGCAGTTGCTCGTGCCGGTCGGAGGCGACCCGGTTGAGGATCACCCCGGCCAGGCGCACCTGCGGATCCCAGGAGGCGAAGCCGTGCACCAGCGCGGCCACCGAGCGCGACTGCGAGGAACCGTCGACCACCAGCACCACCGGCGCCCGCAGCAGCTTGGCCACGTGCGCGGTGGAGGCCAGCTCGCCGCGCCCCGAGGCGCCGTCGAACATCCCCATCACGCCCTCGACCACCGCCAGGTCCGCGCCGGCCGCGCCGTGCCGCAGCAGCGGCTCGATCAGCCCGGGCCCGCACATGAAGGCGTCCAGGTTGCGCCCCGGGCGGCCGGTGGCCAGGCCGTGGTAGCCCGGGTCGATGTAGTCGGGGCCGACCTTGTGCGGTGAGACCTTCAGGCCGCGCGCGGTGAGCGCGGCCATCAGGCCGGTGGCGACGGTGGTCTTGCCCGCACCCGAGGAGGGCGCGGCGATGACGAGGCGGGGCAGCTGCATGGATCTACGGGCCTACCACTCGATCCCGCGCTGGCCCTTGCGACCCGCGTCCATCGGGTGCTTGACCTTGGTCATCTCGGTGACCAGGTCGGCCACCTCCAGCAGCGGCTCGGGCGCGTAGCGGCCGGTGATCACCACGTGCTGCGAGCCGGGACGCCCGCGCAGTACCTCGACCACCTCGGCCGGATCGATCCAGCCCCAGTGCATGGGGTAGGTGAACTCGTCCAGCACGTAGAGCCGGTAGGTCTCGGCGGCCAGGTCGCGCTTGACCTGCGCCCAGCCCTCCTTGGCGGCCTCCTCGCTGCTCACCTCGGCCTCGGCGGAGCGCTGGATCCAGGACCAGCCCTCGCCCATCTTGTGCCAGACGACACTGCCGCCCTCGTCGGAGGCGCCCAGCACCTTGAGCGCGTTCTCCTCGCCCACCTTCCACTTGGCGGACTTCACGAACTGGAACACCCCGATCGGCCAGCCCTGGTTCCAGGCCCGCAGCGCGAGCCCGAAGGCGGCCGTGGACTTGCCCTTGCCGGGCCCGGTGTGCACGGCGGTGATCGGCTGGGTGCGGCGCTGACGGGTGGTCAGGCCGTCGTTGGGGACGACCTCGGGCTGGCCCTGCGGCATCGGATCACGCTGCCTTTCGCGAAGAGGGAGACGGCCGGGGGGAACGATGGGCGTGCACCAGGGCGGCCACGCCCTCGGCGCGCAGGTCGTCCAGGGTGACGCTGGTGGCGTGCAGGTGGGCGGCCAGGGTGCGGGCCAGGCCGAGGCGGACCGGCCCGGACTCGCAGTCCAGCACCACGGCGGCGGTGCCCTGCGCGGCCAGCAGCCCGGCGGCCCGCTCGGCCTCGGCGAGCGCGGTGCGCCCGCCGGTGGCCCGGCCGTCGGTGACCAGCACCAGCAGCGGGCGGCGCAGCGGGTCGCGCAGCCGCTCCAGCCGCAGCACCTCGTGCGCGCGCAGCAGGCCGGCCGCCAGCGGGGTGCGCCCGCCGGTGGGCAGCCGCTCCAGGCGGGCCGCGCCGACCTCGACCGAGGAGGTGGGCGGCAGCGCCAGCTCGGCGCCGGTGCCGCGGAAGGTGATCATGCCGATCTTGTCCCGCCGCTGGTAGGCGTCCATCAGCAGCGAGAGCACCGCGCCCTTGACGGCGGTCATCCGCTGCCGGGCGGCCATCGAGCCGGAGGCGTCCACCACGAAGAGCACCAGGTTGGACTCGCGGCCCCGGCGCACCTGCTCGCGCAGGTCCTCGCCGCGCAGCAGCAGCGCCCGCCCCGCGCGGCCCCTGGCCACCTGGTGCGGGGCGGCGGCCTGCAGGGTGGCGGCCAGGTGCAGCCTGGTCAGCCGGCCCCGCGGCGCGCGCGACCTGATGGTGTGCCCGCCGTCGGTCTCGGCGGGGGAGCGGCGGCCCTGGGTGCCCTGGCCGGTGCCGGGGACCTTGAAGAGCCGGGTGCGGTAGGCCTCGCCGGCCGCCACCGGTGCCGACTCGCGCGCGGGGGCGCCGCCGGGCCCGGGCAGCCGCGGCGGGGCGGTCTCGGCGGGTGCGTCCGAGGCGGGTGCGTCGGAGGCGGGTGCGCCCGCGGTGGCGTCGGGGGCGCCGGGTCCGGCCGGCTCGGACGGCTCGGGAGCACCGCCACCGTTCCCGCCGCCACCACCGTCGCCGCCACCGTCCGGGTCGTCGTCCTGGCCGCCCTCCGGACCGCCCTCCGGACCGCCGTCCTCGGGCGGCTCCGGCTGCTCGGCGTGCTCGTCCAGCGTCCGGTCCAACTGCTCCTCGTCCAGCCCCGGCGCGTCGAACGGGTTGCGCCGGCGCCGGTGCGGCAGCGCGAGCCGCGCGGCCCGGCGCACGTCCTCCTCGACCACCGCCGTCCGTCCGTCCCAGGCGGCCAGCGCGACCGCGGTGCGCGCCATCACGATGTCCGCCCGCAGGCCGTCCACCTCGAAGGCGGCGCAGACGGCGGTGATCTGACGCAGCGCCGGGTCGCCCAGCACCACGGAGGGCAGCAGCGCCCGCGCGGTGGTGATCCGCCCGGCCAGCGCCCGCTCCTCGGCCGCGTACGACGCCGCGAAGCCGGCCGGGTCCGCGTCGTACGCCAGCCGGCGCCGCACCACCTCGGCCCGCTCGGCCGGGTCCCGGGTGGCCGCGATCTCCACGGTGAGCCCGAACCGGTCCAGCAGCTGCGGCCGCAGCTCGCCCTCCTCCGGGTTCATCGTCCCCACCAGCAGGAACCGCGCCGCGTGCCGAACCGAGACGCCCTCGCGCTCCACGTAGGAGCGGCCCATCGCGGCCGCGTCCAGCAGCAGGTCGAC
The DNA here is from genome assembly GCF_026340565.1 of Kitasatospora sp. NBC_01287. NCBI lineage: Bacteria > Bacillati > Actinomycetota > Actinomycetes > Kitasatosporales > Streptomycetaceae > Kitasatospora > Kitasatospora sp. NBC_01287. The sequence continues at coordinate 2,753,630 of NZ_JAPEPB010000001.1, read as the reverse complement.
CACGTGGTCCTGGAGCAGGTTGACCTCGTCGATGTAGAGCACGCCCCGGTGCGCGCGGGCCAGCAGGCCCGGCTCGTAGGCCTTGACGCCCTCGGCCAGCGCCCGCTCCAGGTCCAGCGAGCCGACGATCCGGTCCTCGGTGACCCCGACCGGCAGCTCGACCAGCCGCGCGGCCCGCTCCGCCGACGCTCCGGCGCCGTGCGGCCCGGCGGTGCCTGTCCCGGCGGTGCCTGTCCCGGCGGTGTCCGTCCCGGCGCTGTGCGGCCCATCCGGGCAATGCGGGTCCGGCGAGGCGGGGTCGCAGGCGAACCGGCAGCCCTGCACCACCGCGATCGTGGGCAGCAGCCCGGCCAGCGCCCGCACCATGGTCGACTTCGCGGTGCCCTTCTCGCCGCGCACCAGCACCCCGCCGACGGCCGGCGAGACCGCGTTGAGCAGCAGGCCGAGCCGCAGGTCCGCCATCCCGACGATCGCGGTGAACGGGTATCGGACGTCACTCATCAGCTCTCACCCTCCATTGCGCGCGCCGCCGGTGCTCCCGGCGGTATGAACGGCAGGCCGTCGCCGGCCCCGCCCTCGATCAGCCGCCACAGGGCGTCGGTGTCCGCGTGCTCCTCGATCAGGTCGCCCAGCCGCTCCAGCCGGGCCTCGCGCGCGGCGGCGAACGAGGTGCCGGGCGCCGGCACGAAGGCCCGCCCCGCCTCGGCCGCGACCTCGCGCAGGAAGGCGCGGCGGAACCCGTCGTTCTCCAGCGCGCCGTGCCAGGTGGTGCCCCGCACCGCGCCCTGGCGGCAGCCGTCCAAGAAGGGGGTGCCGCCCTCGACGGACGCCACCCCGTGGTGGATCTCGTAGCCCTCGACCCGCTCGCCGTACGCCTCGCCGACCGGGCGCCCGAGCACCTTCCCGACGCCGAACACCACCCGGGTCGGCAGCAGGCCGAGCCCGTCGACCGGCCCGGCCTTCGACTCGACCTCGTCCACGATCTCCCGCGCCAGCATCTGGTAGCCGCCGCAGATCCCGAGCACCGGCCGCCCGGCCGCCACCCGCTCGCGCAGCGGCCGCGCCAACCCGCGCTCGCGCAGCCAGGCCAGGTCGGCGACGGTGGCCCGGGTGCCGGGCAGCACCACCAGGTCGGCGTCGGCCAGCTCCTCGGGCCTGGTGGCCCAGCGCACCAGCACCCCGGGCTCCTGGGCCAGCGCGTCCAGGTCGGTGAAGTTGGACAGCCGCGGGAAGCGCAGCACGGCCACCCGCAGCACGTCGGCGCCGAACGGCCCGGCGGTGTCCTCGCGGTCCACCGCCGTGGTGAGGTCGAGCGAGTCCTCGGCGTCCAGCCACAGGCCCTTCAGCATCGGCAGGGTGCCGAGCACCGGACGGCCGGTCAGCTCGTGCAGCATGTCCAGGCCGGGCTTCAGCAGCCGGGCGTCGCCGCGGAACTTGTTCACCAGCCAGCCCGCCACCAGCCGCTGGTCCTCGGGCGAGAGCAGCGCCAGGGTGCCGAACATCGCGGCGAAGACGCCACCGCGGTCGATGTCGCCGACCACCACCACCGGCAGCTCGGCGGCCCGGGCCAGTCCCATGTTGGCGATGTCGCGGTCGCGCAGGTTGATCTCGGCCGGCGAGCCGGCGCCCTCGCAGACCACCACGTCGAAGCGGCGCCGCAGGTCGGCCAGGCACTCCAGCGAGCGCTCCAGCAGGTACGGCTTGCGCTCGCGGTAGTCGAGCGCGCCGACCTCGGCGACCGGCCGGCCGAGCAGCACCACCTGGCTGCGCCCGTCCGCCCCGGGCTTGAGCAGCACCGGGTTCATCGCGGCCTCGGGCTCGACCCGGGCGGCCTGCGCCTGCATCACCTGGGCCCGGCCGATCTCGGCGCCGTCCAGCGTGACCATCGAGTTGAGTGACATGTTCTGGGCCTTGAACGGGGCCACCTTGACGCCCCGGCGGACCAGCCAGCGGCAGATCCCGGCGGTGACCACGCTCTTCCCGGCGTCCGAGGTGGTGCCCGCCACCAGCAGCGCGTTGCTCATCTCCGTCGTCCCCTCCGTACGGGCACGGCGAACCGCAGCGCCACCGTCGTCCCCAGCGCGAGCAGCCCGACCCGGCGCGACAGCCGGCAGGCCCGTTCGATGTCCGCCACCGCCACCGGGCGCTGCCCGCCGCCCAGCACCGGGCGGTGCTCCACGTGCTCCCCGTACCGCAGCGTCCCGCCCAGGCGCACGCCGAGCGCGCCGGCGAAGGCGGACTCGGCCTGCCCGGCGTTCGGGCTCGGGTGCGCGCCGCCGTCCCGGCGCCAGACGCGCCAGGCCCGGCCGCGGTCCTCGGCGGCCGCCACCGTGAGCAGCGCGGTCAGCCGGGCGCCCGGCCAGCCGGCCACGTCGTCCAGTCGGGCCGCGGCCCAGCCGAACCGGCGGTACCTCGCCGACTTGTGGCCGACCATCGCGTCCAGCGTGTTGACGGCGCGGAAGGCGAGCAGGCCGGGCGCGCCCGCGAGCGCGCCCCAGACCAGGGCGTTGACCACCGCGTCGGCGGTGTTCTCTGCCACCGACTCGACCACGGCGCGGGCGATCTGCTGCTCGTCCAGTTCGCTCGGGTCGCGCCCGCACAGGTGCGGCAGCCGCTGCCTGGCGGCCGCCAGGTCGCCGGCCGACAGCGCGTCGCCGATGGTGCGGGCCTCGCGGGCCAGCGAGCTGCCGCCGAGCACCGTCCAGGTGGCGGCGGCCGTCAGCGCGGCGCTCTCCCGTCCCAGCAGCCGTCCGATCCCGGCGGCACCGCCCGCCACCGCGCCCACGCAGAGTGCGGTGTGCAGCGCGCCGGCGCCGCGGTCATCGCGCCAGAGCGCGCGCTCCAGCCGGGCGGCCGCGCGCCCGAAGAAGGCCACCGGGTGGCCGCGCCGGGGATCGCCGAAGCGGGCGTCGGCGGCATAGCCGGCCAGGGCGCCCAGGGCGTACGGCAGCGCGCGGTGGGGAACCCCCGCCATGTGTCGCGTGTCCTCACTCAGGGTCCTCGCCCTGGATCGACGTACCGGCGGCGAGAGTCTCCTGGCTTCCCCGGGTGGTAGAACGCACACCCGGGCCTTCCAACGACCCTGTGGCGGGCCGCCGTGACCGTGCGTCGGGCGTGCTCCCCGGTGACAGTGGCGGGACCGCGCCGGATTCGCACCGGCTTCCTCTACTTGCCTCCGTTTGGCCAACGGATCCCATCACGCGTGCGAAGCGGGAGTCAACCAGGCCCCGGGACTGGTTGATCACACGACGGGCCGGAGCAGCGGAACCGTTGCTACCTCCGAGTAGCGGCGCGGCCGGGGCGCCGGGCGCTGGTGAATCGTCCAAGGGCGGCCCCGGGCCCGTCGCGCGGCTTCGTGTGTTCGGCGACTGGGGGCGGGTCGACCCCGGCCCTAGCGTCGGCCCATGCGAAGAAGCCGGCCGCCGGCCCCCACCCCGGTCCCGTTCTCCCCCCGGGCCGCCCGCGCTCATCGCGTCGGTCTCGGCCTGACCCCCGAGCAGGTCGCCCAGGGCCTGGCCGCGCACGGGGTGCGGCTGCTGCCCGGCCACGTGATCGGCTGGGAGAGCGGGGAGATCCGCCCGACCGAGGAGGAGTTCATCGCGCTGGCCCGCGCGCTGTGGTGCCCGGCGGCGCAGCTGATGGGCGTGGCCCCCGACTCGCTGCGCGACTTCCGGGTGGCCCGGGAGCTCAACCAGGAGCAGACCGCGACCCGGATCGGGATGGACCCGCGCGCCTACGCCGCCGTGGAGCGGACCGGCCGCTGGACCGGCAGCGAGGAGCAGGGCGCCGCGCTGGCCGAGGTGCTCGGCCTGACGCTGCGCGACCTGGTCCGGGTGCGGGGCGCCGAGCAGGAGCTGGTGGACCGGCTGCGCCAGTGCGTGGACGGCCGCTGGCAGGCGCAGCTGAAGGCGGTCGCCGAGCTGGTGCCGGTGCACCGCGACACCCTGGGCCGGGTACTGGCGGCGCTGCGGAGCGAGTACCAGGTGAGCGGTCACTGGGGCACGGGCAGCTGGGGCCCCGCCGCCCCGGCCGCGCCCCGGCCGGCGGAGCCGGAGCAGGAGCCGGTCGACCGCTTCTGGAGCCTGCTGACCCGCGAGGACACCGGCGGCCTGCGGGTCTGAGACACCCCGGGGCGGCACTCGGGCGGCACTCGGGCGGCATCTTGGACGGCGCCCGGACGGCGGCGTTGCGGTGGCCGGGTGGCATGGCGCGCGGTGGACTGGGCAGGTCGTCTCCGACCTGCCGTCACCACTCTGGGGAGAGCCATGCGCTGGGGAACCGCCGTCGTCGCAGCCACCGCCGTCGCCGCCGCGGCGGGCGCGGCCGCCCTGCTGATCGGGCGCCGGGTCTCGGATCTGAGCCTGCGCCCCGAGCGCTCCGCGAGCGGCGAGCCGGTGGGCGAGCCCGTGCTGCGGGTGCACGAGCTCGCCGCCGGGGAGGTCACGCTGACCCGCACCGTGGCCAGTGCCAGGCGCGGCCGCTACGCGCTGGACTGGCCCGGCGGCCACGCGGTGGTCGGCAAGGTGCTGCGCACCGGCCCGCAGAGCGTCACCCGCCGCCTGGAACTCACCGCCGGCAGCCCGCTGACGGCCGGCACCGAGGTCGAGCTGAGCCCCCGGGTGCTGCGCGGCGACCCGGGCTCGGCCTGCGGCCTGGACTACATGGACGTGCTGGTCGACGGCGAGCTCGGCGCGCTGCCCGCCTGGTACGTCCCGGCGGTGCGCGGCACCTGGGTGATCGCGGTGCACGGACGGCTGGCCGACCGCCGCCAGGCCCTGCCGGTGCTGCCACTGCTCAAGCGGCTCAACCTGCCCGCGCTGGTGGTCAGCTACCGGGGCGACCAGGGGGCGCCCGCCTCGCCGGACGGGATCGGGCACTTCGGCGAGACCGAGTGGCGCGACGTCGAGGCGGCGATCCACTTCGCCAAGGAGGCCGGCGCCGGACGGATCGTGCTCTACGGCTGGTCGGTCGGTGCCGCCACCGTGCTGCGCACCGCCGCCGAGTCCGGGTACCGCCACGAGCTGGCCGGGTTGATCCTCGACTCGCCGGTGCTGGACTGGTCGGCCTCGGTGCGCGGGGTCGCGGCCCGGGCCGGGGTGCCCGGCGCGGTCGCCGGGCAGCTGGGCGCCTGGGCGGCCGAGGGGCGCACCGGGGTCGACCCGGCAGGCTTCGCCCGGCTCGCCGACGGTGCCGAGCTGGCCGTCCCCACCCTGCTGCTGCACAGCCCGCAGGACGCCGTGGCGCCGTTCGCCGCCGCCCGCCGGCTGGCCGAACTGCGCCCGGATCTGGTCAGCCTGCGCAGCATCCCCGACGCCGGGCACGCGGCGCTCTGGAACGCCGACCCGCGCGGCTACGAGGAGGCGCTGCGCCGCTACCTCACCCCGCTGCTCTGAGGTCGCCCGGCTCCCACTCCCGCGCGCGCTCGGTCACCCCTTGACCACGGTGCGTGCCCCCGTCTACTGTCGTGCACAGGTCACCACGGCGCCGCCGGGCCCGGTTTGGCCGCTCTTGCCCCGAGTCGGCCACCCCGGCCACCCCAGTCGGTCGAAGACGCGCCGAACTCGATGTGACAGAAGCCCCGTACACGGGGAAGACTGCACGGCGTGACGTCTCGGAATCCGCGCGACCGTGATGCCCCGCTCCCGCCGACCACGGGTACCGGCGCGACGGTGACCCGTCTACCCGGAACGGCCCGCCGCGCCGACAGCGTGCAGCCGGGCCGCCCCGCCGCCGCTCGCCGGCGCACCCCCAAGCCCGCCCCCGGCCGCGGCCGCCTGCCGCTGCCCGAGGGCTTCCCCGGCCCCGCCGAGCTCGCCCCGCCGGCTCGCCGGATGCTCGCCGACGCGGTGCGGATCGCCCGCTGGGCGGGCGAACTCGCCGCCGTCGACAAGCGCGGCGAACTGCTCCCCGAGGACGCCAGGGCCGCGGGCCGCGCGCTCGCCATGACGGTGGGCGCCGCCGCCAAGGCCTGGGGCCAGGCGCTGCTGGTCGGCCTGGTCGAGCCCCGGGACGGCGGTGCCGCCCCCGGCTGGCGGCTGCACGCCTGGGAGCACGACGACGAGGCCGTGCTGCGCGGCTGGTCCGCCCTCTTCGACGCCTGGACGCTGCTCGCCCCGGTGCCGCCCGCCGCACTGCGCGGCGTCTTCGCGGTGCTCGCCGGGCAGGCCGTCGACCAGGCCCCGCAGCTGCTCTCCTTCCTGCACCTGGTGGCCGGCCCGGTCGCCGAGAGCGAGCTGATGGAGCTGCTCCGGCGCGGCCTGGACGAGCGCCGGCACGGTTCCGGCACCGGCTTCGCCACCCTCTCCCCGGTCCCGCACGCGGCCTCCGCCGTCTCGGCCGTGCGCGGCACCTGCCGCGAGCCGCAGATCGACACCCCGCCGGCGCCCTCCGACATCGCCGCCGTCCTGGACTGGATGCTGGACGGCCTGACCGCGGTCGGCGCGGTGGTCCGCGCGGAGGACGCCGCCGAGCTCTCCCCGCTCGGTCACTGGGCGGTGCGCGCCAAGCTGGAGGACATCTGCACGGTCGCCCAGACCGAGGCCGGGCACATCGAGCAGAGCGCCCTGGAGCTGCTGGACGCCTGCGCCAACTACTCCCCGGGCCCGGCCCGCGCGGAGTACCGGGCCTGGGTCGCCGCGCGTCCGGTGGACCGCGCGGTCGCCGAGCTGCTGGAGGCCGCCCAGGGCGAGGACGCGCTGCTGCGCGGGCTCGCCTTCGAGGCGCTGCGGGTGGCCGGCGGCACCGCCGAGCAGGCGGTCCGGGCGGCCGTCGACGAGCCGGTGCTGCGCCCCTACGCGCTGCTCTGGCTGGCCGAGCAGCTGGACGAGGGCGGGGTGGTCCCCTCCGACGTGCTGAGCGCGGAGGACGCCGCCTGGCTCTGGGTGGACACCGCCGCCGCCGTCCTCGACCACGGCGAGACCGAGCTGCTGGTCGGCCACGTCGAGGGCGCCTGCGCCGGCGACCCGGTCCGCCTCTTCGCCCGCGCCCGCCAGTCCGGCCACCCGCGGGCCGCCTCGGTGCTCACCGCGGTGGCCGGGGTCTACCCCGATCCGGCCGTCGCCCGCGCGGCCCGCCGCTCGGCGTTCAGCGTGCACCACGGCGGGGCCTGACGGGTCGTCGGGCCGCTCTGCCGAACGGCCGATGGTGCCGGACCAGGGGCGCGGACCAGGCTGGAGCCACTCACGGCGACTCGGCCGGCACGCCCAGCCGGGCGCCCAACGCCGCGGGCCTGTCCGACGCGAATTGTCAGACACGGCCTAGGCTGCCCACCATGCGGATCGAGCTGACCCGGGGCAGCGTCGCGGCGGGCGACGACACCGATGCCCCGCACCAGGAGGCCCGGCAGCTCCCCGACGGGAGCGCACTGGACGCGGCGGCGGTGGCCGCTCTCGCCGCGGGCTACCTCGCGCGGATCGGCGGCGGCCTGGCCACCTGGGTGCTGCGCGCCGCCGACGGGACGGCCCTCGCGGTGCTGGCCCAGCAGTGGCCCGCCCCTCGCCCGCTGGGCCCGCGGCCCCCGGCCCTCGCCGCCCTCGCCGATCCGGACGGCGTCGTGCGGCTGCACTTCGACTACCTCGCCCAGCGGGACCCGGCGGAGGTGTTCGGGAGCCTGGCACCGCGGGGGGCCTGCTGAGCGGTGTCGCCGGCGCCCGGCGGGCGCGAGAACGCCGCTGCCCCCGGATCACGAGGATCCGAGGGCAGCGGCGTTCGTTCAGCGTCGGCGGCTCAGCAGCCGCGGGACTCCGCGCGGCGGGCGCGGACGTCGCCGACCTTCTGGCCCACCTTGCGGCGGATCACCAGCAGCGGGGCCATCGCGGCCAGCGCGATCTGGGCGACGGCGCCGATGTGCATCAGCACGTCACCACCGGGCAGGCCGGCCGCCCAGGCGGCCAGGCAGCCGATCGAGACGACGATCCAGCCCAGCGTGGCGGTGGCCAGCAGGCCCTGCGGCTTGGGGTACTCGACCCGGCTGACCATCAGGTAGGCCACGCCGAAGATGGCCAGCAGGCCGGCCAGGAACGGCGGGTCGAGCAGCACGATGGCGATCACCGTCATGGCGCCCATCGGGCAGGGCATGCCCTGGAAGACCCCGGGCCGCATCTTGACCGCGGAGAACCGGGCCAGCCGCAGCACCACCGCGAGCAGCACGGTCAGCGCGATGAAGGCGGAGAGCCCCTGGCTGCTGCCCGGTCCGCCGACGATGCCCCAGACAGCGACGAAGTAGGCGGGCGCGATGCCGAAGCTGATCAGGTCGGCCAGGTTGTCCAGCTCCGCCCCGAGTGCCGAGGAGCGAAGCTTGCGGGCCACCAGGCCGTCGAAGAGGTCGCACATCGAGCCGAGCAGCAGCAGGGTCACGGTGGTGGCGGCGCCGTGCCGGACCATGCCGCCGGTGCCGTCGCCGGTGCCGCTGATGTGCGGGATGAGCATGTTGGTGGTGATCGAGTAGATCGCCAGGAAGCCGCAGACGGCGTTGCCCAGCGTCAGGAAGTCCGCCGTGGACAGGGTCTGCGGCGAGCGCGGCGCGCGCAGTTCGCGGTCGCGCGCCCAGCGGCGCCGGCGCAGCTCGGTCTCCTCCGAGTCGCCGAGGCCGACCAGGGTCTCGGGATCAGTCACGGTCAAGGCGTGTCACCCCCGCGGTCGTCTTCTGGCCGACCTCGACGCCGACCTCGACGCCGGCCGGCAGGTAGGTGTCGACGCGGGAGCCGAAGCGGATCAACCCGATCCGCTCGCCCTGCTCGACCTTGGTGCCGGCGGGCACGTACGGCACGATGCGACGTGCCACGGCCCCGGCGATCTGGACCATCTCGATGTCACCGAGCTCGGTGTCGAAGTGCCACACCACGCGCTCGTTGCGGTCGCTGTCCTTGTTGAACGCGGGGACGAAGCCACCGGCGATGTGCTCGACGGAGGTGATCGTGCCCGGCAGCGGAGCCCGGTTGACGTGCACATTGAGCGGGCTCATGAAGATCGCGACGCGGGTGCGGCCGTCCGGCCAGGCGTCGATGCTCTGCACCACGCCGTCGGCCGGCGAGATCACTCTGCCGGCGCCGATCTCACGCTCGGGGTCGCGGAAGAACCACAGCATGCCGGCGCTGAGCGCGCAGAGCGGAGCCGCCGCGACGGCCCACTTGCCGTTCCGCTTGGTGAGAGCGGTGGTCAGGGCCGCGGTGGCCAGGGTCGGGACGAACCAGGGGGTGGCTCCGCGCGCGATGGTCACGCGGGGTCGCCGGCCGGCCGTCTCGGGAGCGAGGGCATCGCGCTCCGTGACGGAAGTGAGAGGGGACGGGCTGATGGGCATCGAAGACCTTTGTCGCGGGGGATCTTGGCCTGCACGGGGGCCAACCGCGGGGATCGGGTGATAAGGGGACAGCTGCTGTCCCGGTGGATGCTATCGGGAGCAGGCGGTGGAAGGGCAACCCGCCTGCTCGTTCAACTGTCTCCTGCCGTGCCGGAGCGCACGCGCTATGTGTACGACCGTAGCGGGCGGGTCTCCGGTTCCCAAGGGACTCGTCAAGATCCGTGAGTCATCTCTCAGGAGGTCGGTGGGTCCTGGACGCACGTCCCGGACCCACCGGACACACCTGTCACTCGGCGAGCTTGTACTCCTCCAGCAGGCGGCGCCCGACGATCATCTTCTGGATCTCCGCGGTGCCTTCACCGATGAGCAGCATCGGCGCCTCGCGGTAGAGCCGCTCGATCTCGTACTCCTTGGAGAAGCCGTAGCCGCCGTGGATCCGGAAGGCGTCCTCGACGACCTCCTTGCAGTACTCGGAGGCCAGGTACTTGGCCATCCCGGCCTCCAGGTCGTTGCGCTCGCCGCTGTCCTTCTTGCGGGCGGCCATCACCATCATCTGGTGCGCGGCCTCGACCTTGGTGGCCATCTCGGCCAACTTGAACTGGATCGCCTGGTGCTCGGCGATCTTCTTGCCGAAGGTCGAGCGCTGCTGGGCGTAGGAGATGCCGAGCTCGAAGGCGCGCCGGGCCACCCCGCAGCCGCGCGCGGCCACGTTGACCCGGCCGACCTCGACGCCGTCCATCATCTGGTAGAAGCCCTTGCCGGGCACCCCGCCGAGGATCCGGTCGGCCGGGATCCGGACGTCCTGGAGCACCAGTTCGGTGGTGTCGACGCCCTTGTAGCCCATCTTCTCGATCTTGCCGGGCACGGTCAGCCCGGGAACCGACGGGTTCGGGCCGAAGCCCGGCGTCTTCTCGATCAGGAAGGTGGTCATGTTGCGGTACGGGGTGCTCGCGCCCTCGTTGGTCTTGCAGAGCACCGCGACCAGGGTGGAGGTGCCGCCGTTGGTCAGCCACATCTTCTGGCCGTTGAGGACGTAGAAGTCCCCGTCCTTGACGCCCTTGGTGCTGATCGCCGCCACGTCCGAGCCCAGGCCCGGCTCCGACATCGAGAAGGCGCCGCGGATCTCGCCGGCCGCCATCCGGGGCAGGAAGTACTCCTTCTGCTCCTGGGTGCCGTGCGCGTTGATCATGTGCGCCACGATGAAGTGGGTGTTGACGATGCCGGAGACCGACATCCAGCCGCGGGCGATCTCCTCGACCACCAGGGCGTAGGTGAGCAGCGACTCGCCGAGGCCGCCGAACTCCTCGGGGATGGTCAGGCCGAAGAGGCCGAGCTGCTTCATGCCCTCGACGATGGCGGTCGGGTACTCGTCCCGGTGCTCCAGCTCGGTGGCGACCGGAATGATCTCCTTGTCGACGAAGTCCCGCACGGTGGCGAGGATGTCCCGCTGGATCTCGGTCAGGCCGTCGGTCTGTGCGAGGCGTCCCATCGTGCGGCTCCATGTCTGTCTAGCGCTGAGGGTGGTGGGGTGTTCGGGGCCCCGCGGAGCGTGACGTCCGCGGGGCCCCTGGCCTTCGAGCGGCCGATGACGGCGGTCGCTCGAAGGGGGCTGGGGGGTGCCGGGGGAGCAGGATCAGGCGAGCGGGGTCGGGCGGCCGGGCTGCTCCCCGCCGCGCGCCTTGGTGTACGTCTCGGTCGGCACCATCACCTTGCGGCGGAAGACGCAGACGACCGTGCCGTCCTGCTTGTAGCCCTTGGTCTCGACGTACACGATGCCGCGGTCGTCCTTGGACTTGGACGGCCACTTGTCGAGCACCGTGGTCTCGCCGTAGAGGGTGTCGCCGTGGAAGGTCGGCGCGATGTGCCGCAGCGACTCGATCTCCAGGTTGGCGATCGCCTTGCCCGAGACGTCCGGGACGGACATGCCGAGCAGCAGCGAGTAGATGTAGTTGCCGACGACGACGTTCTTGCCGAAGTCCGTCGTCCGCTCCGCGTAGTTGCTGTCCAGGTGGAGCGGGTGGTGGTTCATGGTCAGCAGGCAGAAGAGGTGGTCGTCGTACTCGGTGACCGTCTTGCCGGGCCAGTGCTTGTAGACCGCGCCGACCTCGAACTCCTCGTAGGTGCGTCCGAACTGCATCTCAGGTCTCCCCTCAGGCCTGCGTCGAGGCGGGAGCCTCGAACTTGCTGGTGCGCTGCATGCCGGCCGCCCGGCCCTTGCCGGAGATGACCAGGGCCATCTTGCGGCTGGCCTCGTCGATCATCTCGTCGCCGAGCATCGCGGAGCCCTTGAAGCCGCCGGCCTCCGAGGTGCACCAGTTGTAGGCGTCGAGGATCAGCTCGGCGTGGTCGTAGTCCTCCTGCGAGGGGGAGTAGATCTCGTTCGCGGCGGCGACCTGGTCCGGGTGCAGCACCCACTTGCCGTCGAAGCCCAGCGCGGCGGAGCGCCCGGCCACCTCGCGGTAGCCCTCCTGATTGCGGATCTGCAGGTAGGGGCCGTCGATCGCCTGCAGATCGTTGGCGCGGGCCGCCATCAGGATGCGCATCAGGATGTAGTGGTAGGCGTCGGCCGGGTAGCCGGTCGGCTGCTCGCCGACCACCAGCGACTTCATGTTGATCGAGGCCATGAAGTCGGCCGGGCCGAAGATGATGGTCTCCAGGCGCGGCGAGGCGGTGGCGATCGCGTCGACGTTGATCAGGCCCTTGGCGTTCTCGATCTGCGCCTCGATGCCGATCTTGCCGACCTCGAAGCCCATGGTCTTCTCGATCTGGGTGAGCAGCAGGTCCAGCGCCCTGACCTGCTCGGCGTCCTGCACCTTGGGCAGCATGATGCAGTCCAGGTTCTGGCCCGCGCCCTCGACCACGGTGATCACGTCGCGGTAGGTCCAGTGCGTGGTCCAGTCGTTGACCCGCACCACCTTGGTCTTGCTGCCCCAGTCGCCGTTGTTCAGGGCGTCGACGATGGTGTGCCGGGCGCTCTCCTTGACCAGCGGGGCGCAGGCGTCCTCCAGGTCGAGGAAGACCTGGTCGGCCGGCAGGCCCTGGGCCTTCTCCAGGAAGCGCGGGTTGCTGCCCGGCACGGCGAGGCAGGAGCGGCGCGGGCGCAGACGGCTGAATTCCGGGGTGGCGGTCATGATGCGAGAGTCTCTTCCTTGCGGGGGGCGAGAATCGGGTCCAGCCGGTTGGCCAACCTGATCTCGTCCACGATCCGGCCGATGATGGTGGTGATGCCGAAGTCCTTCGGGGTGAACACGGCGGCGACGCCGGCGGCCTTGAGCGCCTCGCCGTCCGCTGCCGGGATGATGCCACCCACGATCACGGGCACATCCTCCACCCCGGCCCGGCGCAGCCGCGCGAGCACGTCCGGGACCAGCTCGGTGTGCGCCCCCGAGAGGATCGACAGACCCACGCAGTGCACGTCCTCGGCGACCGCCGCGGCCACGATCTGCTCCGGCGTCAGCCGGATGCCCTGGTAGACCACCTCGAAGCCGGCGTCCCGGGCGCGCACCGCGATCTGCTCGGCCCCGTTGGAGTGCCCGTCCAGGCCCGGCTTGCCGACCAGCAGGCGCAGCTTGCCGGCGCCCAGCTCGGCGGCCGTGGCGGCCACCGCCGCGCGCACCTGGGCCAGCTCGCCGCCCGGCTCGGCCGCCACCGCCACCGGTGCGCCGCCGACCCCGGTGGGGGCCCGGTACTCGCCGAAGACCTCGCGCAGCGCGAAGGACCACTCGCCGGTGGTCACCCCGGCCCGCACGCAGGCCAGGGTGGCGGCCATCAGGTTGGCCCCGGTCGCGGCGACGGCCTTCAGCTCGGCCAGCGCGGCCAGCGCGGCCGCCTCGTCGCGCTGCGCCCGCCAGGCCGCCAGGTTGTCCAGCACGGCCTGCTCGGCGGCCGGGTCGACCACCATGATGGCGCCGTCCAGGTCGGCGGTGAGCGGGCTCTCCTCGGTGGTGTCGAAGCAGTTCACCCCGACGATCTTGTCCTCGCCGGCCTCGATCCGCGCCCGGCGCTCGGCGTGCGAGGCGACCAGCGCGGACTTGAGGTAGCCGGACTCGACGGCCGGGATCACCCCGCCCATCCCCAGCACCTTGGCGATCTCCGCCTCGGCGCCGGTCAGCAGCTCGGTGGTCTTCGCCTCGACCACGTGCGAGCCGTCGAACAGGTCGCCGTACTCCAGCAGGTCCGACTCGTAGGCCAGCACCTGCTGGATCCGCAGCGACCACTGCTGGTCCCAGGGCCGGGGCAGGCCCAGCGCCTCGTTCCAGGCGGGCAACTGGACGGCGCGGGCGCGGGCGTCCTTGGAGAGGGTGACGGCGAGCATCTCCAGCACGATCCGCTGGACGTTGTTCTCCGGCTGGGCCTCGGTCAGGCCCAGCGAGTTGACCTGCACGCCGTAGCGGAAGCGCCGCTGCTTGGGGTCCTCGATGCCGTAGCGCTCCCGGGTGATCCGCTCCCAGAGCCGCCCGAAGGCGCGCAGCTTGCACATCTCCTCGACGAACCGCACGCCCGCGTTGACGAAGAAGGAGATCCGGCCGACCACCTCGCCCATCCGCTCGGCGGGCACCTGGCCGGAGTCTCGCACCGCGTCGAGCACCGCGATCGCGGTGCACATCGCGAAGGCGATCTCCTGCACCGGCGTGGCCCCGGCCTCCTGCAGGTGGTAGCTGCAGATGTTGATCGGGTTCCACTTGGGGATGGTGGAGACGGTGTAGGCGATCATGTCGGTGATCAGCCGCACCGAGGGGCCGGGCGGGAAGACGTGCGTCCCGCGCGACAGGTACTCCTTGACGATGTCGTTCTGGGTGGTGCCGGTGAGCTTGGTGATGTCCGCGCCCTGCTCCTCGGCGACCACCTGGTACATGGCCAGCAGCCACATCGCGGTGGCGTTGATGGTCATCGAGGTGTTGGTGCGCTCCAGCGGGATCCCGTCGAAGAGCGTCCGCATGTCGCCCAGGTGCCCGACCGGGACGCCGACCCGGCCGACCTCGCCGCGGGCCAGCACGTGGTCCGCGTCGTAGCCGGTCTGGGTGGGCAGGTCGAAGGCGACCGAGAGCCCGGTCTGGCCCTTGGCGAGGTTGCGCCGGTAGAGGGCGTTGGAGTCGCTCGCGGTGGAGTGGCCGGCGTAGGTCCGCATCAGCCAGGGGCGGTCGCGCTTCTGAGGGCCCATCAGATGTCCCGGAACCGGTTGATGGCCGGCAGGTGGCGCTCGCGCAGCTCGTGGTCGCGCACGCCCATGCCCTCCTCGGGCGCCAGGCAGAGCACGCCGACCTTGCCCTGGTGCTTGTTGTGGTGCACGTCGAGGGCGGCCTGCCCGGTCTCCGCGAGCGAGTAGACCTTGGAGAGGGTGGGGTGGATCTTGCCCTTGGCGATCAGGCGGTTGGCCTCCCAGGCCTCGCGGTAGTTGGCGAAGTGCGAGCCGACGATCCGCTTGAGCGACATCCACAGGTAGCGGTTGTCGTACTGGTGCATGTAGCCCGAGGTGGAGGCGCAGGTGACGATGGTGCCGCCCTTGCGGGTCACGTAGACGCTGGCGCCGAAGGTCTCGCGACCGGGGTGCTCGAAGACGATGTCCACGTCCTCGCCGCCGGTCAGCTCGCGGATCCGCCCGCCCAGGCGCTTCCACTCGCGCGGGTCCTGGGTGTTCTCGTCCTTCCAGAACTTGTAGTCCTCGGCGCCGCGGTCGATGATCGCCTCGGCGCCCATCTTCCGGCAGATCTCGGCCTTCTGCGGGCTGGAGACCACGCAGATCGGGGTGGCGCCGCCGGCCAGCGCGTACTGGGTGGCGTAGGAGCCCAGGCCCCCGCTGGCGCCCCAGATCAGCACGTTGTCGCCCTGCTTCATGCCGGCGCCGTTCTGGCTGACCAGCTGGCGGTAGGCGGTGGAGTTGACCAGGCCGGGGGAGGCGGCCTCCTCCCAGGTGAGGTGCTTCGGCTTGGGCATCAGCTGGTTGGTCTTCACCAGGGCCAGCTGGGCCAGGCCGCCGAAGTTGGTCTCGAAGCCCCAGATCCGCTGCTCCGGGTCCATCATCGTGTCGTTGTGGCCGTCCGAGCTCTCCAGCTCGACCGAGAGGCAGTGCGCGACCACCTCGTCGCCCGGCTTCCAGGCGTTGACGCCGACGCCGGTGCGCAGCACCACGCCCGCGAGGTCCGAGCCGAGCACGTGGTAGGGCAGGTCGTGGCGCTTGGTCAGCGGCGACAGGCGGCCGTAGCGCTCCAGGAAGCCGAAGGTGGAGACCGGCTCGAAGATCGAGGACCAGACGGTGTTGTAGTTCACCGCGCTGGCCATCACGGCCACCAGCGCCTCGCCGGGGCCCACTTCGGGCAGGGCCACGTCGTCCAGGTGGAGCGAGCGGCGGGGGTCCTTGTCGCGGCTCCGCAGGCCGGCGAACATCTGCTCCTCGTCCTTGTGGAGCGTGACCGCCCGGTAGGACTCCGGCAGCTTCAGGGCGGCGAAGTCCGCCGTCGTGCTGTCGGTGCTGAGGATCGCGTCGAGGATTTCCTTCATGGCTGCCTCCGAAGGCGTACCTGTGTGAGGGCGCACAGGGCGTCTGGGGGAGCCGGGAGCGGACACCGGCTTCACAAGGGGGGTCTTGGGTGGGATGGCTCGCCCCCTGGGTGTGGGGACGCCGGACGACGGCGCGCCGAGGTGGGGAGCCGCGGCGCCGCGACTGGTGGGTAACAAGCTACTGGCACCCTGTGCCACTCGTAAAGACACTGGGTGCCATGATTTTGACAAGCTTCCGGCAGGCTGTCGGACCGGCAAAGAAGCGGTGCGCGGCAGCCGGAAGGCCCGCCCCTTCGATGTCGGGACGGGCCTTCTGACCTGCGATTTCAAGGTGCCTCAGCGGCTGAGTGCCGCCTTGATGCTGTCCAGCACCAGGTCCAGCGGGGCGTCGGTGCGAGCCACTGTGATGAGCACCTCACCGCCCGGGGTGGCACTCAGTGCGCTGGCTGCCACCGGCTCCCCGGGGCTCATCGGGTCATCAATGGCACCGGGTGTCACGACCGTGCCGCGGCGTCTCACACCGCGCGGCGGGGTGGCCCAGAAGGTGTTCCTGATGACCTCGAAGGAGTGGTCCAGCTGGGCCTCCACGTCCCCGTGGCCGCCGGCCCGCAGCCAGCGCCGCAGCACGTGGTTGTGTGCCGCGACCACCGCGGCCGCCGAGACCTCGGCGAGCATCGAGTCGTCGTCCCCGCCGTGCTGCCAGCCGGCCGGGATCGCCGCGTTGTCGCCGCCGACCGCCGCGTCGAAGCGGCCGAGCAGGTAGCGGGTGAAGAGCCGCTCGTACCGGGCCACCACGGCGATCTCCCGCTCGCGCAGCGCCGGGACCTGGCGGATCAGCTGGTAGCGGGCGACCGAGACGCCGGGGGTGGAGGCGTACATGTGCAGCACCTCCTTGATCCCCCGGCAGACCACGTCCAGCGGATGCTCGTCGTGCTCGGCGCTGGCCAGCAGGTCGGCCACCCGGACCAGGGTGTCGTCGTGGTCCGGGAAGATCGCCTCCTCCTTGGACCGGAAGTAGCGGAAGAAGGTCCGCCGGGCCACCCCGGCGGCGGCGGCGATCTGATCGACCGTCGTCTCCTCGTACCCCTGGGTGGCGAACAGCTCCATCGCGGCCGCGGCCAGGTCCTGGCGCATCTGCAGGCGCTGCGCCGCGGCCCGGCGGCTGCCGGGTGCCTGCTCCGCGACCGTTCGCACGTCCTGTTCGGCGGCTGCCGGTTCCCGATCCATGGCGGGAACGCTACACGCCCCGGTGCCCTGCGCCGGTGCCGTTCGCGGCAACGGGCGGCGCACCGGCGGCACCTGCGGGCGCACCGCCGGGCGGGGCCAGCGGGCGGCGGCGCCGGCGTCGCCCCAGACCGGGCGCAGCGGGCGCTGGTCGCCGGTCATCGGCGCGCGTGGTCGCGGAAGCCGCGGCCGGTCTTGCGGCCCAGGCAGCCGGCCGCCACCAGGTGCTCCAGCAGCGGGGCGGCGGCCAGGCCCGGCTCGCGGAACTCCTGGTGCAGCACCCGCTCGATGGTCAGCGAGACGTCCAGGCCCACCACGTCGAGCAGTTCGAAGGGCCCCATCGGGTAGCCGCAGCCCAGCTTCATCGCGGTGTCGATGTCGTCCACCGTCGCGTAGTGCTCCTCCAGCATCCGCACCGCGTCGTTCAGGTACGGGAAGAGGAGGGCGTTGACGATGAACCCGGCGCGGTCGCCGCACTCCACCGGGTGCTTGCGCACCTCGGCGCAGACCGCCAGCACGGTGGCGGTCACCTCCGGGTCGGTCAGCACCGTGGAGACCACCTCGACCAGCTTCATCGCGGGCGCCGGGTTGAAGAAGTGCATCCCGATCACGTCGCGCGGGCGCCCGGTGGCGCTCGCGCAGCTGATCACCGGCAGCGAGGAAGTGGTGGTGGCCAGCACGGCGCCCGGCTTGCAGATCTTGTCCAGCGCGGCGAACAGCTCGCGCTTGACCGCCAGGTCCTCGGCCACCGCCTCCAGCACCAGGTCCGCCTCGGCCAGATCGGCCTGCCGGCCGGTGGGGGTGACCAGCGCGAGCGCCGCGTCGCGCTGCTCGGCGGTGAGCCGGCCCTTCTCCACCGAGCGGTCCAGCGAGCGGGCGAGCTGGGCCTTGGCCTTCTCGGCCTTCTCCTGGCCGCGGGCGACAAGGGTCACCGGGTAGCCCGCCTTGGCGAAGACCTCGGCGATGCCGGTGGCCATGGTGCCCGAGCCGCAGACGCCGACGCTGGTGACCGGCCGGCCGGCCGGGCGGGTGACCGCGGTGGCGCCGGACTCGGCCACCACCTTGGAGGAGCCGGGCGCCTCGTAGCTGTAGAAGCCGCGGCCGGTCTTGCGGCCGAGCAGCCCGGCGGCGACCAACTGGCCGAGGATCGGGGCCGGGGCGTGCAGCCGGTCCCTGGACTGCTCGTACATCGCCTCCAGGACGGTGCGCGCGGTGTCCACGCCGATCAGGTCGAGCAGCGCCAGCGGGCCCATCGGCAGGCCGCAGCCCAGCCGCATCGCGGCGTCGATGTCCTCGCGGGTGGCGTAGCGGGACTCGAACATCGCCGCGGCCTGGTTGAGGTAGGCGAAGAGCAGCCCGTTGACCACGAAGCCGGCCCGGTCGCCGGCGGCCACCGGCTCCTTGCCCATCGAGCGGGCGAACTCGGCCGCCTGCTCGGCCACCTGAGGAGTCGTCAGGACGGTGCGGACCACCTCGACCAGCTTCATCGCGTGCACCGGGTTGAAGAAGTGCAGGCCGAGCACCCGCTCCGGGCGGGCGGTGGCGGCGGCGATCCGGGTCACCGAGAGCGAGGTGGTGCCGGTGGCCAGCACGGTCCCGGCCGGGCAGATCCGGTCCAGCTCGGCGAAGATCTCCCGCTTCAGTTCGAGCTGCTCGGGGACCTCCTCGATCACCAGGTCGGCCGCCGCGGCGGCCTCCAGCCGCTCGTCGACGCTGATCAGCGCGAGCAGCGCGGCGCGCTCCTCGGCGGTGAGCCGCTCGCGGTCCACCGCGTGCGAGGTGGCCTCCTCGATCCGGGCCAGCGCCCGGGCGGCGGCGGCGCCGTCGGCCTCGATGCCGATCACCCGGCGCCCGCTGCGGGCGATCGCGACGGCGATGCCCGCGCCCATGGTGCCGAGTCCCACCACGGCGACGGTGGGGAAGGGCCCCAGTGGCGCGGCGGTGGCGGTGGTGCTGTCGGGAGCCTGCATCGTTGCTGGTCCTTTCGGATGGCCCGACCGGGCTGCCGGGGCAGGGCCGGGGGAGGGGCGACCTGGTCCTCGGCCCGGGGCGGCGTGCGCGCGGGCGGACCGCGGGGCGCGGCGCGCGTGGGCGCGCGGCGGCCGGCGATCGGGCCCGACGGGCCGAGGGGTCAGGCCGAGGGGTGGTGCCGAGGGGTGAACTGGTGAACGGTCGCGGCTCTCGTGGCCGGGCCGGTCCGCTCCGGGCCGTGCCGCGAGAGATGCGCGCCGGGGACGTGCGTCCCGGCACCAGGTGACGTGATGGAAGCGGCACCCCGGCCGCGCGTGACGCGGCGCCTCGCCGGTGCGGCTCCCGAAGCCCGGCGGTGGTGCGTGCGGTCACTGTAGCGAAGTTACCGCCAAGTAGGGAAGGGGTGGGGCAGGGCGAAAAGGGGCGGACCATGGCGGGTCGTGGCGGATCATGGCGGATCATGGCGAAGCACGGAAAATCGACGGACCGTCAGTTTCCGGGCGGCGGAAACACTCGTTCGGGTAGTTCCGGCGGCGACGGGCGCGCGGGAGCATGGGTCGTATGAGTACCACCACGGCCGAGCAGGACGGATCGCCCGCCGCCCCGCTGCAGGCCCCGCCGGACCCGCCGCTCGACGCCGAGCTGCGGGCCGAGCGCGCGGCCAGGGCCCGGGTGGCGGCGGCCCGGCTGGCCGCCGAGAGCGTCGAGGGCGTGATCCTCAGCTGGGTGGACAACGCCGGCCTCACCCGGGTGAAGACCGTCCCGGTCCGCCGCCTGGAGCACGCGGCGGCCTGGGGCGTCGGCGCCGCCCCCTGCTTCGACGTCTTCCTGGTCGACGACTCGATCACCACCAGCCGTCACATCGGCGGGCCGGCCGGCGACCTGCGACTGATCCCCGACCTGGACCGGCTCACCCGGCTGGCCGCGCAGCCCGGCTGGGCCTGGGCCCCCGCCGACCGCTACGCCCAGGACGGCTCGGCGCACCCCGGCTGCCAGCGCCGGTTCGCCCGTCGGTCGGCGGCCGCGGCCGCGCTGCGCGGCATCGAGCCGCTGACCGGGATCGAGATCGAGTGGGTGGTCGCGCTGGCCGGCGCCCCGGGTGAGCCGCCGGTCCACCCCACCCACGGCCCCGCCTACGGGCTGCACCGCCTGGTCGACCTCTCCGACTACCTGCGCGACCTGCTGCACGCGCTGGACGAGCAGGGCATGGCCGTCCTCCAGCTCCACCCCGAGTACACCCCGGGCCAGTTCGAGCTCTCGCTCGATCCCGAGGGCCCGCTCGGCGCCGCCGACACCACGGTGCTGGCCCGCCAGACCATCCGCGCCGTCGGCGTCCGGCACGGCCTGCGCACCTCCTACGCCCCCGCCGTCGAGCCCGATGCCGTGGGCAACGGCGCCCACCTGCACCTCTCGCTCTGGCGTGACGGGCAGAACCTGGGCCAGGGCGGCCCGGGCCGCTACGGGCTGACGGGTGAGGCGGAGTCCTTCCTGGCCGGGGTGCTCGCCGAGCTGCCCGCACTGCTCGCCCTCGGCGCGCCCAGCCCCGCCAGCTACCTGCGCCTGGTCCCGCGGCGCTGGGCCGGCGCCTACCGGTGCTGGGGCCTGGAGAACCGCGAGGCCGCGCTGCGCCTGATCCCCGGCCCGCCCGGCGAGGGGCCGGCGAGCGCCAACGCCGAGCTCAAGTGCTTCGACGCCGCCGCCAACCCCTACCTGCTGATCGGCGCCGTGCTCGCGGCCGGCCTGGCCGGCCTGGACGCCCGCCGGGCGCTGCCCGCCGAGGTCCCCGGCGATCCGGCCGCGCTGCCCGAGGGCGAGGTCCCCCGACTGCCCGCCTCGCTCGCGGCGGCGGTCGCGGAGTACCAGACCTCCGGCGTGCTCCGCGAGGCGCTCGGCGATCCGCTCTACGAGGCGGTGCTGGCGGTGCGCCGGGGCGAACTGGCGCTCTTCGCCGGGCACTCACCCGCCGAGCTGGCCGCCGCCACCCGCTGGCGGTACTGAGCTGGCGGCCGCCCGCCGGCACCGGCCGTGGCACCTGTCAGCGGCACGGCGCGGGGCCCCGTCAGCGGCACCGGGCGTGGCACCCGTCACCGGCAGCGCCCGCGACCGGTGCTGCCGGCCGGGCCGCGCCACGTCATGATCACGGGCGCACCGCGTCCGCATTCCGCACGCACTCCGGTGAACCTGACGTAGACGTGACGACCTGCCACCGGGGAGCCCGCCGACGCTGCCGCCGGGCGCCGACGGCGCTGTAGCGTGCACAGCGCCGGCCTTCGAGCAGTCGACGGACAGTCACTGCGACGAGGCCGGGGCGGGGGACGTGCGGAACGGGCGGCGGTACCACCCGCCCCGGTCCCGCACGCGCACAGGACAGTCGACAACGGACCGGAGTTCCGGCCTGCCCCCGGGAGTCCCGGCACGCGCCTCTCGTCCCGACGATCCCGCCGACGGCGGGTCCGGACCGGCCGGCCCGTTGGACCACATCGACCGGACACAGGAGATTCCCATGGACCAGGACACGAGTGCGGCCGTGTCGCAGCGGGCGCCCGGCAGCCCGCTGGCAGGCCGGACGGCGATCGTGACGGGTGGCTCGCGCGGCATCGGGGGAGCGATCGTGCGGCGGCTGGCCGCCGACGGCGCGGCCGTGGTGTTCAACTACAGCACCAACGAGGCCCCGGCCAAGGAGGTCGTCGCCGAGGTCGCCGCGGCCGGCGGCACGGCCTGGGCGGTCCAGGCCGAACTGGGCTCCCTCGACCAGATCGAGGGGCTCTTCACGGCCGCCGACCAGCACTTCGCGGAGATCGGCGCGGACGGCCTGGACATCCTGGTGAACAGCGCGGGCACCTTCGTGCGCACGCCGTTCGGCGAGACCAGCGAAGCCGCGTACGACGAGATGATGGCCATCAACGCCAAGGCCCCGTTCTTCACCATGCAGCACGCGGTGCGCCGGCTGCGCGACGGCGGCCGGATCATCAACCTCTCGACCGTCACGACCCGTTGGCCGCGCGTCCACGAGTCCGCCTACATCGCGAGCAAGGCCGCCCTGGAGCAGTTCAGCTGGGTGGCCACGCGTGAACTGGGCGGCCGCGGCATCACCGTCAACGTCGTCTCCCCCGGCCCCACCGACTCCGGTGCCGGCGGCATGCTGCAGAGCGCCACCACCGACGCGATCCGCGCCGAGGTCGCCAACCAGACCCCGCTGAACCGCCTCGGCCTGCCCACCGACATCGCGGCCGTCGTCGCCTTCCTGGCCGGCCCGGACGGCGGCTGGGTCAACGGTCAGAACATCCGCGCGGACGGCGGCCTGGTCTGGTAGCGGCACACGGTTCCCGGTGGCCGGCCCGTCGCCCCGCGGCGCGGCCGGCTCCGCCGTGCGCGGGCGGGGGTGGCTGAACCACCACAGGTCCCGGGGCCGTGAGCTCCTGGTGTAGGGCGTCACGATCGATGGTCGTGCGGTCCCCGCCGGGCGGCCCCGTGGGACCGGGGCGGGTCCGGACTCCGCGCTGCTGTCCGGTGGAGTTCTGGGTGCCGCGCGAAGATCATCCAGCGCCTGCGCCAGAACTCCTGTGACAAAGAGGACATATGACTACGCGTACGTTCATGGGCCGTCGGATCGCCGGTGCCGCACTGGTGGTGGGCCTGCTCGGGGCCGGTGCTCCGGTCCTCGCCGCCCCCGCCTTCGCCGACTCGGCGAGCCCCGCCGCGGTGGCGGGCATACCGACCTTCGGTGACGTGCTGCGCGGCATCGAGGTGGACTGGGCCGAGGGCCACTGGAACTGGACGGCTTGGAACGACAGCACCCCGGTCGCCTTCGGCGCCGACCAGGACAACTACCAGTGCGCCGAGTACGTCGCGCGGGCCCTGGCGGCGGCCGGCCTGGTCCCCGGGCTGGGCCCGGACGACCCGCAGGACGACTACTTCCACTACACGGCGCCGAACGGCACCACCTACGACCTGCTGCTGATCAGCGATGTGGCGCCTTACCACACCCTGTACGACTACCTGATGGACAGTCACCTCGGCACCGACATCGGCGACCACCCCGAGGACGCCCGCCCTGGCGACGTCGTGGTCACCTACGCCGGCCCCGGCAACACCAAGAGCCACACCGGCCTGGTGGTGACGGCCGCCGACGGTTCGACCGAGCCCACCGTCGACGCGCACAACCGCGCGCGCTCGCACTACGGGTACCACTACTACGCACCGTCGCACCTGGTCCGGATCGACCCCCTGGGCCTGCTCCAGGGTTTCCTGCCGAGCGCGGTCTCCGCGTTCGAGGCGCCGAAGGCCGGCTCCTCGAAGATCGCCACCCCGAAGGCCACCGCCCCGAAGGCCACCGCCCCGAGCACCTCGACCTGGGGCCGCCAGGACCCGGCGGGCCCGCAGGTCTGACGCCGCACAGCGCTGCCCGTCGCCGCACACCGCGGCGGCGGGCAGTCCTGCTCCGCTCACTCCACCGGCCGCTCCGCGGCCAGCCCCAGCAACTCCGGTACTCCCGTGCCGTCCGCCGTGCCCTCGCCTGCCGTGCCGTCGTCCTCCGCGGTCTCGCGCAGGACCAGCCCCGACCCGGTCAGCGCGTTCAGCAGCACCGGCAGCGGCACGTTGACCACGCCGACCCGCGCCCGGATCCCGTCACCGAGCAGCGGATGCCGCTCGACCCGCTCGTGCCGCCGGTAGCCGGGGTGCACCACGCAGCCCCCGTCCGCCGACCGCGTCGCGAAGACGCCGCCGAAGCACGGGTGCGCGCCGACCAGGGCCAGCCGGCCGCCCGGCCGCAGCACCCGGTACGCCTCGGCGAAGACCGGTCGCAGGTCGTCGAAGTCGGTGCTGGTCATGACCGTCGCGACCGCGTCCACCGATTGGTCGGCCAGCGGCAGCCGCTGGGCGTCGCCCACAACCGCGGCGACCCCCTTGCGCCGGGCCAGTTCGACCTGGCGGACCGAGACGTCCACCCCGGCCACCTGCGGGGGAGGGCGTTCGGCGCGGTGCCGGTGGTGCCGGTGGGGTCGTCGGTACGGGCGTTGGCTTCGGCAGCTGGCATGGTCGAGCGATAGGGAGCGGGTCGAGCGGGGGGCGAGCCATTTCTGAACTCTTGATCAGATCTCGGATCCTGCGATCATGGTGCGGTCGCCCTGCGGTCGCCCTGTGGTCGCGACAGCCCGCTTGCAGGAGGAGAGAGTTGCTCATGTCGGCCCCCGAGATCGCCCTCGGCCTCTTCGGCGTACGCCACGACCGGGACCTGCTCGAAGCGGCGCTGGAGCTCGGCGTCCGCACGATCGACACCAGCTCCAGGTACCACGACTTCGGCTCGCACCGCGCGCTGGCCAAGGTCGGCACCGACCTGCTGCCGGAGTTCACCATCAGCACCAAGGTCGGCTTCCTCCGGGAGGCGGGCCGGTCGCGCCACTCGCTCGACCCGGCCGAACTCACCGCCGCCGCCCGGCGCACGGCCGACGAGCTGGGCCGCACCCCGGACGCGCTGCTCCTGCACAACCCCGAGCACACGCTTGCCCGGCTGCCCCCGGCCGAGGCGGGCGCCGTCCTCGCCGCCGCCTGCGAGGCGATGGCGGCGGCCGTGCGGGCCGGCCTGTGCGGCAGTTGGGGAATCTCCTGCTGGGATCCACGCCCGCTGCTCCCGCTGGCGGCCGGTGTCGTCGTGCGGCCCCAGACCCTGATGACCCGGGCGGGCCTGCTGCTGGACCCTGGCACCCGCACGGCCGCCGCCGCCCTGGCCGACGCCCTCGGAGTCGCCCCGTCCGGCCGGTGGGGCATGAACGCCTTCGGCGGCGACGGGGCCCAGCAGGCCTGGTCCACCCCCGCAGGCCTCGACGCGACCGCGTTGCTCGGCCCCGGCCAGGTCGCGAGCAGCCGCCAGGCCGCGCTGCGGGTCGCCTTCGAGCTGCCACCTGTCTCCCGGATCGCGGTGGGCACCGGGAACCCTGAGCACCTGCGCGAACTGGTGGGCGCGACAACCCTGCGCCTCGGCGCGAGGGCGGTGGGGGCATCCCTGTCAGCGGCTCTCGAAGTCAATGGGTGACCCGTTCAAGTTCCTGCCCCCGGTCCGTACCACTGGAGGGCCTGGCCGGTGACGTTCGCGATGCACTGGAAGTCGTGGTCCCGGTGCGGCAGGGTCAGGCCCCGCAGTTCGGCCGAGGCGGCGACGATCAGGTCGACGGCTCCGGCGCCGCGATGCGGGCCCCGCCCGGTCAGCAAGGACTGGACCTGCCAGGCGCGGTCGTAGGCCCGGTCGTCGACCGGCACCCAGCTGAACAGCGATCGCATGTCCCCGATCCCCCGAGCGCGGTCGTCCGCTGTTCGCGCGCCGTGGAAGAACTCGAGTTCGGTGATGGGACAGGTGGCGACCAAGCCGGCTGCCGCGGTCTGGTCCCAGCCGAACTGTTCGGCATCTCCACGCATGAAGCGCGCGAGCGCGCTGGTGTCGATCAGGAACTGCGCCGCGTTCACCGGCGGTGGTTCCTCTTGTCCTCGAAGATCTCTAGGTCGAAGGCGCCGCCATCGGCCCTGCCGGCGCTGATCCCTACGGTGTCCGGGCCGGCCGCCGAACCGGAGGTGATCAGGGCGCGTCCTCAGCGGAGGACCGGGAGGGATCACGATGATCGATACGACCGAAGCCGAAGCGCTCGGAGAAGCTGACGAGACCACGGCCGCCCGACGGCGTGGCCGGTGGGGCCCCGTCGCGGTGGTGGGTCTGGCCGGCCTGGTCGTCGGCGTGGAACTGGTCGGCCTGGCCCGGCAGTTCGAGGTCCGCGAGGGGATCACCGGCCTGCTGGTCGCCACGGTCCTGATCGGTGGGCCCGCGACCCTGCTCGCGCTGCTGTGGGGCGGCTGGGCACTGTGGCGGCTCTGGCCGAGTGCGTGGGCGCTGGTCGCGGTGCCCGTCCTGGACGTCGTGCTCACGGTGTTGCTGGCCCGGCCGCTGGGCACCGGGTTCGGGCTGGTCACCTGCGCCTACCTGGCACTGCCCTCGCTGCTGCTGGCCGTCGGCTGCGCGCGGCGGTCGCGGCGGGCCGTCCTGGCGGTGGGGCTGGCGCTGGGCGCGCTGTTCGCCGTGGCGTTCCCACTGGGCGCGGTGCAGCGGCAGCTCGCCGTCGAGCAGTGGCTGCGCACCACGGGCACCCCGTCCCGGGCGGTGGTGCTGCCGGTCGATCCGCCGGGTCTGGCGCGGGCGGGGCTGCGCTGGGACGGGAGGCGGATGGTGATCACCTTCGGCACCCCGGAGGGGCAGGGCGGCTCGGACACCTTGGCCACGGTCGTCGAGACCGTCACGCCGGGCTACGGCGACCCGTGCGGGCCGCTCAGCTACGGCACCGAGGGCGATCCGGCGATGGCCGACCCGCCGTGTGCGCGGGAGGCGTCCGGCCTCTGGTTCCGGGGCTATCCGGACGCAGCCGGCTCGGTGCCGGGCTACGTGCTGCAGCGCGACGGCGTGACGATCACCCTGACCGACCAGGGGGCCCACCGCACACCGGGCGGGCAGCTCCAGTTGACCGGCCTCGGTAACGGCGGGGACCAGCCGCTCTTCGGACGGGACGGGCTGCGGCGGGTCATCGAGTCCGCCCACCCGGCCGCCGCCGACGACGTGCGGCCGAAGGGCTGGTGGCTGCCCAGGTCCTGGGCGGGCCTGCTGCTGTGAGGCCGGCCGGTCCTCAGTGTTCTTCGGGCGTGCCAGGCTCCTCGGGCTCTGGCTGCTCCGGCTGCTCCGGCTGCTGCGACTGCTCCGGCCGCTGCGGCTGGGCCGCAGGCTCGTCGGCCGGCTCGGCGCCTTCGGGCCGGCGCCGGTTGAGCCAGGCGAACCAGGCCAGCCCGGCCAACGTGCCCAGCGTGGCGATGTAGAAGTTGAGCCGCAGCCCCAGGAAGTACTGCGAGTAGTCGACCCGCAGCGACTCCTCGAAGATCCGGAACGCCGAGTAGCCCGCCACGTAGAGCGCGAACAGGCTGCCCTGCCGGACCTTCCCGCGCCGCCCGAGCCAGATCAGGAAGCCGGCCAGCGCCAGGTCCCAGACGAGCTCGTAGAGGAAGGTCGGGTGGAAGGTGGCGTCCTGGGCGTACCCCGGCGGGCGGAAGGCGGGGTCGATCTCCAGGCCCCAGGGCAGGCTGGTCGGCCCGCCGAACAGCTCCTGGTTGAAGTAGTTGCCGATCCGGCCGACCGCCTGCGCGATCAGCAGGCACGGGGCCAGCGTGTCCATCATCGCGGTCACGCTCGCCTTGGCCCGGCGCAGCCGCCAGACGCAGACGCCGGTGGCCAGCGCCACACCGCCCCAGATCCCGAGGCCGCCGTCCCACACCGCCAGCGGCCCCCACCAGTGCGGCGGGATGTCCTTGGGGGTGGTCAGGTCGAAGTAGAGCCGGCCGCCGAGGATGCCGAACGGCACGCCCCACAGCGCCATCTCGTCCACCAGCTCGGGGTCGCCGCCCCGGGCCCGCCAGCGCCGCCGGCCGAGGGCGACGGCGATGCTGATGCCGACGATGTACATCAGCGCGTAGAAGTGGATGAACAGCGGCCCCACGTAGAAGCCGTTCACCGACGGGGACGGGATGGCGGCAAGCAGCATGCGCCGAGCGTACTTGAACTGCGCGAACGCCTCGGCGGCGGGCGGAGCGCTGCGGGTAGGCAGCCTCGCGGGCGCCCGGGGAAATCCCGTTGGACCCGCTGCCGTCCGCCCATACGGTGGCCCGGTGACGAACCAGCCGCAGCCCCAGCAGCCTCAACAGGCCCAGCAGCCTCAGCAGCCCCGGCAGCCCCAGCAGGCCCATCCTCAGCGCCTCCGGCAGGAGGGGCACCCGTCCGGGCCTCGGATGATCATCCTCAACGGCGGTTCCAGCTCGGGGAAGTCCGGCCTGGCCCGTTGCCTGCAGGCGGTGCTTCCCGAGCCGTGGCTGTCCTTCGGAGTCGACACCTTCGTCGATGGCCTGCCCGCGGCCCTGCGTGCCTCGGAGGCCGGCATCGAGTTCGCCGCGGACGGCGGGGTGGCGGTCGGCGCGGTCTTCCGGGAGTTGGAGGCCGCCTGGATCGCGGGCCTCGTGGCGATGGTCCGGGCGGGGGCGCGGGTGATCGTGGACGAGGTGTTCCTCGGCGGCGCGGCCTCCCAGGCGCGGTGGGAGCGGGCGGCCGAGGGGCTGGAGGTGCTCTGGGTCGGGGTCCGCTGCGAGGCGGCGGTCGCGGCGGGGCGCGAGATGGCCCGCGGGGACCGGGTGGGCGGCATGGCGGCGGCGCAGGCGGAGCTGGTGCACCGGGGGGTGCGGTACGACCTGGAGGTGGACACCGCGCACGCCGAGTCGGTCGCCTGCGCGCGGCTCATCGCGGACCACCTCGGCCGCGCCTGAGCCCGCTGCCCGCTGCCCGCGCCCAGTCCCCGACCGCGGCCGCCCGTCCGCTCAGTTCCCGTGCAGGTCCGGCACCTGCTGCAGCCAGGCCGGCCGCCCCCGCGCGGTCTTCCGCGCCCGGGCGGCCTCGGCGACCCGCAGCTCCGCCTCGGAGGCGAAGCCGCTCGGCAGCCAGCGCCGGGAGACCGCCGCCCGCGCCGCCAGCTGCCGCACATAGGCCTCGCGCAGCTCGTCGGCACCGGCGAACCCCTCCTCCGCCGCCAGCCACTCGCCGGGCACCAGCGCCAGCACCTCGCGCAGCAGTTCCTCGGTCACCCGGGGCGCCAGTTCGGCGTCGGCGGCGCGCAGGTCGGGGGCGAAGTCGCCGAGCGCGTGCGCGCTGAGGTCGTAGGAGCGGTCCAAGGCCGCCGCGGCGCCGGACCAGCGGTGGTGGAAGACCAGGGCCGCGCCGTTGTCGATCAGCCACAGCCTGCCGTGCCAGACCATCAGGTTGGGGTTGGCCCGGCTGCGGTCGACGTTCGCGGTGAGCGCGTCCAGCCAGACCACCCGGCCGGCCTCCAGCGGGTCGACCGTCAGCATCGAGGGCTTGAAGTCCCGGGCGCCCGGCAGGTAGTCCATCCCGAGGTTGAGCCCGGCGCTGGCCCGCAGCAGGTCCTGGATCTCGGGGTCGGGCTCGTGCTCGGCGACCGCGGGGTCGAAGTCGACCAGCACCAGTTCGGGCACCCGCAGGCCCAGCCGCCGGGCCAGTTCGCCGACGATCACCTCGGCGACCAGCGCCTTGCGGCCCTGGGCGGCGCCGGTGAACTTGACCACGTAGGTGCCCAGGTCGTCGGTCTCGACGATCGCGGGCACCGAATCGCCGCCCCGCAGTGGGGCCAGGTAGTGCAGGGCGTTCACCCGGGGCAGGTCAGCAGACACCCGGCCAGCCTAGACCGAGCGCGCGGGCGGCGCCCCGGGCCTGTCGCGGTCCGGCGCACCGCGTGTGGTTGGCTGTCCGCGACGCACCACCGAGGTACCGCTGACACTCCCTAAGGAGCCACCCCATGGCCCAGGTCCACGCCCGCACCGAGCGGACCTACCCCGCCACCCCCGAGCAGGTGTACGAGGCGATCGCCGACTACAGCAGCGTCCGGCCGACCCTGCTGCCCGCGCAGTACAGCGAGTACGAGGTGCGCGCGGGCGGGATCGGCGCGGGCACCCAGGTGCACTGGAAGCTGCAGGCCACCGAGAAGCGGGTCCGCGACTGCCTCTTCACCGTCTCCGCGCCGTCGGCCGGGACGCTGGTGGAGAAGGACGCCAACTCCTCGATGGTGATCACCTGGTCGGTCTCCGCGGCGGCCGCCGGGCAGACCGCGGTGGCGATCGAGACCACCTGGCAGGGCGCTGGCGGCATCGGCGGCTTCTTCGAGCGCACCTTCGCGCCCAAGGGCCTGAACCGGATCCACGACGAGGTCCTTGGCCGCCTGGCCGACCACCTGAAGTAGGCCCCAGCCCACCCCGCCGTCCCGCCCCACCCCGCCGTCCCGCCCAGCCCGCCGTACCGCCTCGCCCACCCCGCCGCACCGGACGGACACCCGTACGAGGCCCAGCCCGTACGGGTGGACCGCGCCCCCGGGGGAGTGACGGCGCGCGAAGCGCCGTGCCGCGCCACCCTAGGCTCGCGGCCGTGCATCTGACGATCCTTCATGTTTCCCAGCCGGTGGACGGCGGCGTGGCCCAGGTGGTCACCGATCTGGTGCGCGGCCAGCGCGCGGCCGGCCACCGGGTGCTCCTCGCCTGCCCGCCCGGCGGTCGGCTGGGCCCCCGGGCGGGCGCCGCCGGGGCCGAGCTGCTGGAGTGGCCGGCCCGCCGCGCGCCCGGGCCCAGCGTGCCGGGCGAGGCGGCGAGGCTGCGGCGGCTGGTGCAGGCGGCGGCCCCCGATCTGGTCCACCTGCACAGCGCCAAGGCGGGCCTGGCCGGCCGGTTGGCGCTGCGCGGCCGGATCCCCACCGTCTTCCAGCCGCACGCCTGGTCCTTCGCCGCCGCGACCGGCACGCTGGCCACCGCCAGCACCCGCTGGGAGCGCTACGCCACCCGCTGGGCCGCCGCCGTGCTCTGCGTCAGCGAGCAGGAGCGGCAGGACGGTGAGGCGGCCGGCATCAGCGCCCCGTTCGCCGTGGTCCCCAACGGCGTGGACCTCGCACACCACACGCCCACCGAGCGCCGCGCCGCGCGGCTCTCGCTGGGGCTCGACCTGTCCGAGCCGCTGGCGGTCTGCGTCGGGCGGCTCTGCCGGCAGAAGGGGCAGGACGTGCTGCTCGCCAGCTGGCCCGCGGTGCTGCGGCGGGTGCCGAGCGCGCGGCTGGCGCTGGTCGGCGGCGGTCCGGACGCGCAGGCGCTGGCCGCGCAGGCCAGGGCGCTGCCCGAGC
Source organism: Kitasatospora sp. NBC_01287 (assembly GCF_026340565.1). Classification (NCBI taxonomy): domain Bacteria; kingdom Bacillati; phylum Actinomycetota; class Actinomycetes; order Kitasatosporales; family Streptomycetaceae; genus Kitasatospora; species Kitasatospora sp. NBC_01287. The sequence goes on along the minus strand of NZ_JAPEPB010000001.1, from coordinate 2,722,889 downwards.
CGTACCGGGTGCACCTGGCGGGGGAGGTGGCCGACCCCAGGCCCTGGCTGGCCGCGGCCGACCTGGTGGTGCTGCCCTCGCGCTGGGAGGGGATGGCGCTGGCGCCGCTGGAGGCGATGGCGATGGCCCGGCCGGTGATCGTGACCGAGGTGCCCGGTGCCCGCGAGCAGTTGCCGCCCGAGCAGCGGGAGACCGGGTTGGTCCCGGTCGAGGACCCGGCGGCGCTCACCGACGCGCTGGCCGAGGCGCTGGCCGATCCGCTGGAGTGCGCCCGGCGCGGGGTGGCGGCGCGCGCGTGGGTGGCGGGCCGGCACGACGTGCGGACGGTGGTCGCCCGCGTGTCCGAGCTCTACCAGAAGTCGATCACCGGGGGCCAGCCGACTCCCCGTGTCCCCGCGCGGATCTGATCGTTTCTCAGGCAGTGACGTGCATCTTGTTCGGTAGGGGCGACTTGGTCGATCACCCGTTCCGGCCGTGCCCAGCGGCCAAGTCGGAAATTCCGATTAATGGGCGGGTGGAATGAAATGGCAAGTCAACTTCCCCGTCAACTGCCGGGAATTTAGCCGTCGTTCGGTAATGTCTGATTTTGCCCAATTCGTTCCAGTAGTGCGAGAGCCTCGGTCGGGTTATCGCGCCAGTTTGTGCGAATGGGTGCGAGTGAGACGAACGTACCGCGAAATCCACCACCAAGGGCACACTGCAGGGGAGTTCGTGCGCTGATGACCATTGACCACGAGAGTCTGCCGCGGCCTGGGCGATCCGCGGCCGGCGGTCGGCGGCTCGCGACCGAGCTGCTCGACCGGCCCGCCCGGCCGCCGCACCAGCGCGGCACCGCCCAGCTCGGCCGGCACCGCCGGGGCCTGCGCGCCGCCGTGCTGCTGCCCGGCTCGCTGCTCGTGGTCGACCTGCTGGCCGCCTGCGTGAGTTCGGTGGGCTGCGCCTCCGCGCGGGCCCACCCGCTGGGCGCGGCCCTCGCCCTGCTGCCGATCCTGCTGCCGCTCAACCTGGCCGGCGGCCTCTACCGCACCCGGATGAGCCCCTCCGCGCTGGACGAACTGCCCGCGCTGCTCGCCCGGGCCGCCGTCGCCCTCGCCTTCGCGATCACCCTCACCGACTGCCTCGGCGGTGCCTGGCCCTCCGGCGGCCCGGCCGGCTGGCCCCGGCTGCTGGCCCTGCTGCTCACCCTGGCCACCGGTGCCGCGCTCGGCCGCGCCGTGGTCTACGGGCTGCTGCGCAAGCTGCGCAGCCGGCGCCCGGTGCCGGTCCTGGTGCTCGGCGCGGGGGAGCTCGGCCAGCGGATCGCGGGGGCGCTGCGCGAGCACCCCGAGTACGGCATGCGCCCGATCGGCTACCTGGACCCGGACCCGGTGCTGCTGCCCGGAGACTCCCCGCTGCCGGTGCTCGGCGGTCGCGAGGCCCTGGCGCGCGAGCTGCGCCGGCACGGCGAGGTCCGGCTGATCGCCACCGCCGGGGCCGCCGACGAGCAGGAGACGGCGGGCACCATGCGCGAGGCGGTCCGGCTCGGCTGCCAGGTCTGGCTGGTGCCCGGCCTGCGCGAGCACGCCGGGCTCGGCGCCGGCCCGCAGCGGGCGACCGACCACCTCTGGGGCTACCCCTGCCTGCGGCTCTCCACCCCGCCGCTGCGCCGCCCCGGCTGGCTGCTCAAGCGCGGCGTCGACATCGTGGCCGCCGCCCTCGGCCTGCTCGCCATCTCCCCGCTGCTGGCCGCCTGCGCGCTCGCCGTCCGGCTGGACACCGGCCCCGGCGTGCTCTTCCGCCAGCAGCGCACCGGGCTGGACGGCCAGGTCTTCACCCTGCTCAAGTTCCGCACCCTGCGTCCCAGCAACGAGCACGAGTCGGCCACCCACTGGAACATCGCCCAGGACCACCGGATGAGCCCGGTGGGCCGGCTGCTGCGCCGCAGCTCGGTGGACGAGCTGCCGCAGCTGTGGAACGTGCTGCGCGGCGACATGACCCTGGTCGGCCCGCGCCCGGAGCGCCCCTACTTCGTGATGCGGTTCGGCCAGGCCTACCCGGAGTACGCCGACCGGCACCGGGTCCCGGTCGGCCTGACCGGGCTGGCCCAGGTCAACGGGCTGCGCGGGGACACCTCGATCGAGGACCGGGCCCGGTTCGACAACCGCTACATCGAGAGCTGGAGCCTCTGGCAGGACGTCAAGATCCTGCTGCGCACCGCCGCGCTGATGCTCCGTCCGGACGGGAGCTGACCCACCGTGGCACTGACCATCACCCCGGGCCCCGCCTTAACGGGCCCGGGCCCGGGTCCGGCCCCGGTCCTGCGGCGGCCCTGGCCGGAGCTGCTGCGCGCGCTGGCCACCGCGCCGCTGCGCCGCCCGAGCCTGCTGGCCGCCGCGACGGTGCTGCTGGTCTGCGCGCCGACCGGCGAGAAGGACGTGACGGCCGCCGTCCACATCACCCCCGCCGACCTGGCCTCGCTCGCCCTGGTCGGGCTGCTCGGGCTCGACCTGCTGCGCGGCCGCCCGCTCGGGCTCGGCAGGTCCGCCTGCGCGGTCTTCGCCGGGGTGGTCTGCGCGGCCGCCGCCGCCACCGTGACCTCGATCGACCCCGCCGCCGGCCTGACCGGCTTCATCCGGCTGGTGCAGATCTTCGTGCTGGTCCCGGTGGCCGTGCTGGCCGCGCTGCGCGACCGCACCGACCTGCACCTGGTGCTCGGCGCCTTCGTGCTGGCCGCGCTGATCGAGGGCGGCGTCGGGGCCGGGCAGTACCTCACGCACACCGGCGCCTCCTACACCGGTGAGCCGATCCGGGCGGTCGGCACCTTCGGCGCGCTCGACATCATGGCGATGTCGGGCGTCGTCAGCTTCGGCCTGCTGGCCGCCCTGGCCCTGGGCCTGACGATGCCCCGGGGCGGCTGGGCCCGGCGCGGGCTGCTGGCCTGCGCGGCGTTCCTGGTCTTCCCGCTCGCGGTCTCGTTCAGCCGGGGCAGCTGGATCGCCACCGCGGTCGCGGTGGCCGTGCTGCTGCTCAAGGCCGACGCCCGGCTGGCGCTGCGCTGGGCGGTCCTCGGGCTGGCGGCCGCGATCGTGGTGGTCGGCGGGCTCGGCGCGGGCGGCGGCGGGGTGACCGAGCGGCTGGACAGCATCGGCTCGGTCTCCGGCGGCAACGAGGACCACTCGGTCAGCGACCGCTACGACCTGTGGGCCACCGCCCGCGCCATCTGGGCCGACCACCCGGTCACCGGGGCCGGCCCGAAGAGCTTCCCGCAGCTGCGCGACTCGCACGCGCCGCTGCGGCTCTCCTCCGGCAGCGACGCGGCCGACTCCACCATCGGCTTTGAGCGCGAGCCGCTGCTCTCGCCGCACAACATGTACTTCCTGGTGCTCTGCGAGCAGGGCCTGGTGGGCATCGTCGCCTACGGCGCGCTCTTCCTCGCGCTGCTGCTCGGCGGCCTGCGCCGGCCGGGCCCGCCGCACCGGGGCGCCGGCGGCCCGGGCCCGGCGGCGGTCGGCCTGCTCTGCTGGGTGCTGGTCGACTTCCTCTACGCGGACATCGGCGGCACCACTACCGTGCTGACCTCGGTGATCCTGGGCGTGGCCGCCTGGTGGGCGCTGCCCGCCGCCGAAGGGCCGACGGCATGACGATCAGTCAGGACCTGCTCCCCGCGCCGCCACCGCCGCCGGCGCCGCCGCGACCGGCCGTCGACGGCACCTCCTTCCTGGCCAAGGCCTTCGGCATCACCGCGGTGCTCAGCGCGGCCGGCTCGGCGCTGGGCCTGCTGCGCGACCTGCTGCTGGCCCGGTTCTTCGGCGCCGACGAGGGCACCGACGCCTTCCTGGTCGCCTGGACCGTGCCCGAGACGGCCGCGCCGCTGCTGATCGAGGACGCGATGGCCTTCCTCATGGTGCCGGCCTTCAGCCTGGCCCTGGTGCTGCGCGAGGAGCGGCCCGAAGGCCCTGATCCGGTGCGGCAGTTGACGGTGGACACGCTGCCCTGGCTGCTGGCGGTGCTGTGCGCGCTCTCCGGCGCCACCATGCTCTGGGCGCCCGAGGTGGTGCACACCCTGGCCCCCGGGCTGGGCGACCCCTCGCTCGCGATCACCTGCACCCGGATCACCGCCGTCACCGTGCTGCCCTTCGGCGTGGCCGGGTACCTGGGCGCCGCGCTCCGGGCCCACCACCGCTTCACCGCGCCGGCCGCCATCTACGTCGCCTACAACCTCGGCATCCTGGCCGTGCTGACCGCCTGCCACCTGGTGCTGGGGGTGCGGGCGGCCGCGCTCGGGGTGGCCTTCGGCAGCCTGCTGATGGCCGGGGTGCTGGCCGGCCCGTTCGTCCGGGCGCTGCGCGGCGGGCGAGGAGCCCCCCGGCGCACCGCGGCGGGCCGGCGCGGGCTGCTGCTCAGCCCGCTCGCGCTGCTGCCGATGGCCGCCTTCACGCTGACCCGGCAGTCCCAGGTCTTCATCGAGCGCTACCTCGGCTCCACCCTGCCGGCCGGCACCATCTCGCACCTCAACTACGCCGCCAAGGTCTCCCAGCTGGCGATGACCACGGCGATCCTGATCTGCACGGTCACCTTCCCGCTGGTCGCCCGGGCGCTGGCCGCCGGTGACCTGGACGCGGCCCGCGACCGGGTGGAGAAGGACCTCGGCCAGGCGGCGGCGGTGGTGCTGGCCGGCACCGCCTTCCTGATCGCCTGCGCGCCCGCCGTGGTCTCGCTGCTCTTCCAGCGCGGCGCCTTCGACGCGGCCGACACCGCCGCCACCGCCCAGGTGATCCAGGTGTACAGCTTCGGACTGCTCGCCCAGGCGCTGACCGGCGTCATGGTGCGGCCGTTCTTCTCGATGCGCCCGGCGGTGCGGCGGGCCGACGACCCGCGCCCGGACGAGGCGGGGCGGCGACTGCTCGACTGGTACCCGGTGGCCGCGATGGCGGTGGGTCTGGTGGTCACCACCGCCGTGGGCCTGCTCACCAGCCACCGGTTCGGCGCGCTGGGCCTGGCCGCGGGCAACGCGGCGGGCATCACCACCGCCGCCGTGCTGCTGCTGCGCGGGCTCGCGCTGCGCGGCATCGCGCTGCGGATGCCGCAGGTGCTGGGCGGCCAGGCCCGGCTGCTGCTGGCCGCCGCGGGCGCCGCGGCGGTCGGCGGCTGCGCGGCCCGCGCGGTGCGCCCGGCCCCGCTCTCGCTCGCCGCGGGGGGCGCGAGCGTGCTCGTGGTCTACCTGCTGCTCGGGGTGCTGCTCGGCGCCCGCGAGCTGAGGGGCCCGGCGGAGCGGGCCCTGGGGCCCGGCCGGGCGCTGCTGCGGGGGCCGCGGGCAGTGACCGGCGGCCCGGCGATGGGGGATGACCCGCTGGAGGAAGGAACCATGCCCGATGGTCGCTGAACTCACCCGCCGCACCCGTCTGCCGCGCCAGGCCACCGCCACCGGCGGCCGCTCCGGGCGGCCGTGGATCCTGATGTACCACTCGGTGGCCGAGGAGGAGGAGGATCCGTACCTGCTCACGGTCAGCCCCGCGCGCTTCGCCGACCAGATGCGCTGGCTGGCCGCGCGCGGCTGGCGCGGTGTCAGCATGCGCGAGCTGCTCGCCGCCCGGGCCGCCGGCCGCCGCGACCGGCTGGTCGGCCTGACCTTCGACGACGGCTACGCCGACTTCGCCCGCCACGTGGTCCCGGTGCTGCGCGGCTACGGCTTCACCGCCACCGCCTACGTGGTCGCCGACCGGCTGGGCGGCGACAACTTCTGGGACGTCGAGGGCCCGCGCAAGGCGCTGCTCACCGTGGAGCAGGTGCGCGAACTGGCCGCCACCGGCTGGGAGATCGGCTCACACGGACTGAGCCACCTGGCGCTGCCCGGACTGCCGGCCGACCTGCTGCGCGCCGAGGTGCGGGACAGCCGGCGGGCCCTGGCGGAGCTGCTCGGCGGTCCGATCGACGGCTTCTGCTACCCGTACGGCGCGGTGGACGAGCCGGCCGCCCGGGCCGTCCAGGAGGCCGGCTACGACTACGCGGTGGCGATCGCCCACACCCCGCTCGCCGGGCGGTTCGCGCTGCCCCGCTGCTACGTCGGCGACCGCGACGGCGCCTGGCGGCTGCGCGCCAAGCGCGGTCGGCACGGCCTGCGCGACGTGGTCACCGAGCTGCGCCGGCTGGGGGTGGCGCGGTGAAGGTGCTGCACGTCATCACCGGTCTGGCGGCGGGCGGCGCCGAGCGGCAGCTGCTGCTGACGGTCCGCCACCTGCCGCCTTCGGTGCGCTGCGAGGTGGCGGTGCTGACCAACCCGGGCAGCGTGGCGGCGGAGCTGCGCGCCGACGGCGTGCCCGTCCACGACCTGGCGATGCGCGGCAACCGGGACCTGGCGGTGCTGCCCCGGCTGGTCCGGCTGATCCGCCGCGGTCAGTACGACGTGGTGCACACCCACCTCTACCGGGCCGGTCTCTACGGGCGGTTGGCGGCCCGGCTGGCCGGGGTGCGGGCGGTGCTGGCGACCGAGCACTCGCTGCACGCCGGCACGATCGAGGGGCGCCCGGTGAGCGCCGGCGTCAAGTCCCTCTACCTGGCCGCCGAACGGCTGGGCGTCACCACCGTCGCGGTCTCCGGGCAGGTGGCCCACACACTGGCCGACTGGGGGGTGCCGCGCCGGCGGGTGGCGGTGCTGCCGAACGGCATCGAGACGCGCGACCCCGCGGGGCCCTGGGCGCGGCGGACCGAGACCCGGCGCGGGCTCGGACTGGCAGCCGACGCCTTCGTGGTCGGCGGGGTGGGGCGGCTGGTGCCGGGCAAGCGGTTCGAGGTGCTGCTCCAGGCGCTGACCGTGCTGCCGCGGGCGGTGCTGCTGCTGGTCGGGGAGGGGCCGCAGCGGGCCGAACTCGCCGAGCGGGCCCGCACGCTGGGCGTCGGCTCGCGGCTGCTGCTGGTCGGCGAACGGGCGGACGTGCCCGAACTGCTGGGCGCGATGGACGTGCTGGCCGCGCCCTCGGTCGAGGAGACCTTCGGGCTGGCGGTGCTGGAGGGCCTGGCGGCCGGGCTGCCGGTGCTGCACAGCGGCTGCCCGGCGCTGGAGGAGCTGCCCGCCGAGGCCGCCCCCGGCGCCCGCAAGCTGCCCTCCACCGTGGCGGCCTACCAGGAGGCACTGCTGGCGCTCGGGCCGGCACCGCTCGGCGTCCCACTGCCCAGGCCACCGGCCGTGGCGCACTACGACATTGTCCGCACAGCCGGCCGACTGGGCGAGCTGTACGAGCGGTTGGGACGGGCCCCGGTGGCCCTCCCGACCGGGAGGGAGTCCTGAAGTGAGCGGTATCGAGCGAGGTCAAGCCGCCCGGGTCCGTACCCTGGCCCGCCGCTGGTGGCCGCTGGCCGTCGCGGTCCCGCTGGGCGCGGTGGCGGGGGCGGGCTACGCGGTGGTGGCGCCGCCGGTCTACACGGCCAACTCCTACGTGGTGGTGGTCCCCGATCCCGGCGGCGAGGCGGGCCTCGCGGTCAACTTCGCCCAGGCGTACGGACGGCTGGCGGCCCAGCCCCAGGTGCTGGAGCTCGCCGCGCCGGAGGCCGGCCGCAGCGGCGCCGAGCTGGCGGGCCTGGTGGCCGGGACCACCTCGCCGGACGCCCCGGTGATCGAGATCGCGGGCAGCGGCGGGCACCCGCAGGACGCGGTGAAGGCGGCGGACGCGGTGGCCAAGGCGCTGATCTCGTTCGCCAACACCAGCAGCAAGGAGACCGGCGTCAAGCTGGTGCCGCTGGCCGCCGCCGCCGAGCCCGACCAGCCGACCACCCCGAGCGGCCGGCTGGACGTCGCGGTCGGCGGGGCGGCGGGCGTGCTGGTCGGGGCGCTGGCGATGATGGCGCGCCGCAAGGCCGGCGACCCGGCCGCCGCGGTGCCCGGCGGCGCGGCGCCGGTCGAGCCGGCGGCTGTCGTCCCCACCCCCACCCGCGCGGCGCCGGACAAGCGGGCCGAACCGGCCGGGAGCGCCAAGTGAGCGCCCCGCAACCGACCCGGCGGCCCGCGCCCGTCCCCGCCCCCGTTCCCTCCGAGGAGGCGCAGGCCCCGCCCGCCCGCACCCCCGCCCCCCGCAACCCGGCCCCGGGGGGCACGACGGACCCCGCACCCGCGAGCGCACCCGCCCCCGCCGTGCCGCGCTGGACCACCGAGCTGCACCGCGCGGACGACACCCTCACCCGCCTGACCGAGGAGTGGGACGCCCTCGCCACCCGCTGCCGCACCGCCACCCCCTTCCAGTCCGCCGCCTGGCAGGCGTCCTGGTGGGCCGCGTACGGCCGCCCCGGCCGGCTGCGGGTGCTGCTGGTCCGCCGGGACGGCGCGCTGGTGGGCGCCGCCGCGCTGGCCCGCGGCCGGACCGGCACCCTCACCGCGCTCGGCGGCCGGCTGATCGACTTCACCGACGTACTGCTCGACGACTCCTGCGCCGCCGAGGCCGCCGCCGAGCTGGCCCGCGCGCTGCCGCTGCGCCGCCCCTGGCAGGCCCTGGACCTGCGCGAGGTGCGCCCGGGAGCGGCGGCGCACCAGCTCTACGCGCACTGGCACGGGCGGCGCCACCAGTTGCTCGACTCGGTCTGCCAGCACCTGCCCGCCGTGCCGATGGAGCAACTGCTCGCCCGGCTGCCCGGCCGCACCGCGCAGCGCAGCCGGGCCAAGCAGCGCAAGCTGCTGGAGGCCGGAGTGGTGGCCCGGCGGGTGCCGGTGGCGGAGGTCGGCGCGGCGATGGGCGAGCTGCTGCGGCTGCACACGCTGCAGTGGGAGAGCCGCACGGTCACCGCCGAGCACACCAGGGCCCGGTTCGCGGCGCACCTGCGCGAGTCCACGGCGGGCCTGGCCCGGCGCGGCCAGGCGGTGGTCTACCGCTACTACCTGGACGAGGAGCTGATGGCGGTCGACCTGCTGCTGCTCTGCCCGGCCTTCGCCGGCCTCTACCTCTACGGCGCGCACCCGCGGCTGCGCGAGCGGATCGACATCGCGGGCCTGCTCTTCGGCACCTCGCTGGAGGAGGCGGTCCGGGCCGGCATCCCGGAACTGAGCCTGATGCGCGGGGAGGAGCCGTACAAGGAGCGCTGGCGGCCCGAGCGCGGGCGCAACCACCGGCTGCTGTTCGGGCCCGCCCACCTGGCCGCCGCGCTGAGCCTGCGGCTGCTGCTGGCCCGGACCCGCGCGGCGGCCGCCCCCCGACTGCGCGGGCCGGCCGCCCGGCTGCGCGCGCTGCTCAACCGCGGCTGACCGCGGCGCCGGCCGACGAGGAGGCCGAGGCGGACGCCGCCGACGCGGGCGGGGAAGCGGACGGTGCGGCAGGGGAGGCGGCCGGCGAGGCGGACCCGGACGACGCGGCCGAGGCCGACGGCGAAGCGACCCCCGACGGCGCCCCCGACGGCGACTTCGACCCCGATGGTGACGGCGACCCCGATGGTGACGGCGACGGCGATGGTGACGGCGACGGCGACGGCGGGGATGACGGCGAGGGGGACGCCCCGCCCCCCGGCCGACCCGGGCAGCCGTGCGACAGCAGCGGGGGCCGCAGCCAGGCGAGGCCGCCGAACGGCCCGACCGGCAGGCCGGGGCAGAGCGGCGCGGTGGGTGCGGGCGCCGCGCCCTTCGAGCCGTCCAGCAGCTGCCGGTAGACCGAACTGGAGCGCGGGTTGCTGCGGCACTCCCAGAAGCCGTGCGGGCAGTAGTCGGTGACGGTCTGGTAGAGGGTGTCGTGGGTGCGCATCCAGTCGACCATCCGCCGCACGAACTCCGGGTTGTCCCCGTTGCGGAACAGCCCCCACTCCGGGTACGAGACCGGCTTGCCGCGCTTGGCCGCGAACTCCACCTGGTCCTGCAGCCCGTACGCCTCGTGCACGTAGTCGTCGAAGGTGGCGCCGGCCGGCTGGTCGTAGCTGTCGGTGCCGATCACGTCCACCACGTCGTCACCGGGGTAGCACTTGGTCCAGGCGATCGCGTCCAGCCCGCGGTTGGGGGTGAAGTCGAAGCGGAACCGCTGCCCCGGCACCTCGCGCATCACGCCGACGATCCGCCGCCAGTACGCCTTCCAGGCGGTGGGGTCGGGCTTGCAGCGGCTGGTGTAGGTGGTGCCGTTCATCTCCCAGCCGAGCACGACCACCGTGTCGCCGCCGCCGAGCGCCACCAGCTTGCGGGCCAGCTTGCGGAAGTGCTGGTCGAAGGCGCCGTGCGCGCCCTGGTCGAGCAGCTCGGCCACCTGGTCGTCGGGCAGGTCGCCCTCGTTGGGCACCAGCATGGGCACGTTGAGCACCAGGGTCCGGCCGCGGTCGCCGAGGCGCCACTGCGACCAGAGGGCCAGCATCCTGGTGTCGCCCTCGATGTCGCCCCAGCTGTTCCCGGCCAGATAGGTGTGGCCGACCTGGAGGTTGGCGCCGTTCAGCCAGCTGGAGAACCGGGCGATCTGCGGGATGTACTCGTCCCAGGAGCCGACGAAGGCGCCGAACGGCACCTCGTGGTCGGCCCGCCGGGTGCTCGGCCGGGGCGCGGCGCCGCGCGGCTGCGGCGGGGCGGCGCCGAGCGTGCCGATGGCGGCCGTGCTGCGGTCGGCGGTGCTGACCGGTCCGCCCCCGGCCAGGCCCGCCGAGGTGAGCAGCAGCAGCGCGGAGGCGGCCAGGGCCAGCCGGCCGATTCGCATGGTCTCTCCTCCAGCACGGGACTGCACGGGGACTGCACGGGACCGCACGGGACCGCGCACAGGGCGGCGATGCGCACCGCCCGCATCTGCCTACTCAGCGTAAGGTGAGCCGCCGTCGGAAAAGCCGAATGTCACCCTGAAGTGGACGATTGTCGCGAGCCTGGTCGATTCCGACTTGCGCGATCCGCTGTCCTGACCGATCGTCAGCCGGTTCGGGTGCCCACCGGGCCCCGGTCGACGTCCCACCCGCCCACCGACCCCCGCCGAATGTCCGGATAATCCGCCCGCGGGCCCGTGAGGCGGCCCCGCCGTGCTGACGGGTGAGCACGCACCAGGTACCCTCCCGAAGTGTCCTGGAAGCCGCTTCGTACTCTGACCCCCCGGTCGGCCCTGCCCGCCATGGCCGTGCTGCTGGTGCTCGGCGTCGGCGCCGCCGCGCACGCCAACCGCCCGGTTCCGTTCGGCGACCAGGTGTCGGCGCCCGGCAACGCGCAGGCCAGCCCGGTGGGCGCGCAGTCCACCGACCCGGTCGTGCCGGACTTCCGGGTCGGGCCGGGCCTGGAGGCGTACGACCCGTCCAGCGGCTCCCTGCTCTGGTCCTACCGCCGTGACGGCGCCACCGCGCTGCACGTGACGGTGCTGGGCCAGAGCGCGGTGGTGGTCTGGGACGACGGCATGGTCACCTCGGTGGAGATCGACGACCACGAGGTCCGCTGGCACCGCTCCGTGCCAGGTCTCTCCGACTGGCTGCACGGGACCGGCGAGCCCGGCGCCGACCAGCGCACCGACGCCCAGCGCAAGCAGCTCGAACTGCAGCGGGCCGCCGCCGCCGTCCAGGTGGCCACCGAGCCCGAGCCCTGGGTCCAGGTGCTCACCCCCGGCCTCACCATGGGTTTCCGCGACCGCGACGGCGACCTGCGGTTCAACGCCCGCCCGCAGGACGGCTGCGCCTACGACCCGCTGCGCGCGGTCGACACCGACGGCGCCGTGCTGGTCCCGCGAGCCTGCACCGGCACCACCGGCTCCGGCCACCCGCTGCCCGGCTCGATCACCGGGTTCCGACTGGACGGTCACGGCTACGTGCTCAACGCCGGCCCCAAGGTGAAGATCACCAGGATGGACGGCAGGCGGGTGCTGATCGACGACGGCCCGCTGGTCGGCAGCCGGGTCTTCGACACCGACCAGGGCGCCTCCGCGATCCCGTGCGACAGCCCCGAGGCGGCGTTCGCGGCGGTCCGATCGCAGGACGGCTGCGCCACCCAGGCCCCGGCCGACAGTCACTGAGGCCCTGGCCCGGGCCCGGGTGCGGCGGCCCGGGCGGGGGTCCGCGGGACGGCGGCGCCATCATCCTCCGGGTCCGCCCGGGCCGCCCGGTAGACTGGCCCGCATGGCTGTTCTCCTCGGGCATTAGCGGCGGCAGTCGGTGAGGCTCCAGGTCCGTGCCAGCGCGTGCGGACCGCGGCCGCACCGGACCGTCCAGCCCCCGCCCCCACCCGCCGCACCTCCGTGCCCGGCCCGCGCCGCCGCGTCCCGGGCCGCCCAGCCCCAGGAGTCCTCCCAGCCATGATTGCCGCCAACGCCCTCGAACTGCGCGCCGGCGCCCGCGTCCTGATCGAGTCCGCCAGCTTCCGGGTCGCGCCCGGCGACCGGATCGGCCTGGTCGGCCGCAACGGCGCCGGCAAGACCACCCTGACCAAGGTGCTGGCCGGCGAGGGCCTGCCGGCCGGCGGCACCGTGACCCGCTCCGGCGAGGTCGGCTACCTGCCGCAGGACCCGCGCACCGGCGACCTGGACGTGCTCGCCCGCGACCGGATCCTCTCCGCCCGCGGCCTCGACACCGTGCTGCAGAAGATGCGCGAGAACGAGGAGCGGATGGCCAACGGCAAGGGCGCCACCCGCGACAACGCGATGAAGAAGTACTCCCGGCTGGAGACCGAGTTCCTCACCAAGGGGGGCTACGCGGCCGAGGCGGAGGCCGCCACCATCGCCGCCGCGCTGGGCCTGCCCGACCGGATCCTCGGCCAGCAGCTGCACACCCTCTCCGGTGGCCAGCGCCGCCGGGTCGAGCTGGCCCGGATCCTCTTCTCGGACTCCGACGTCCTGCTGCTGGACGAGCCGACCAACCACCTGGACGCCGACTCCATCGTCTGGCTGCGCGACTTCCTGAAGACCTACAAGGGCGGCTTCATCGTCATCTCGCACGATGTCGAGCTGGTCGAGACGGTCGTCAACAAGGTCTTCTACCTGGACGCCAACCGCTCCGCGATCGACATCTACAACATGGGCTGGCGGCAGTACCAGCAGCAGCGCGAGGACGACGAGAAGCGCCGCAAGCGCGAGCGGGCCAACGCCGAGAAGAAGGCGGCCACCCTCAACGCGCAGGCCGACAAGATGCGCGCCAAGGCCACCAAGACGGTCGCCGCGCAGAACATGGCCCGCCGCGCCGAGAAGCTGCTCTCCGGGCTGGAGCAGGTCCGGGCCTCCGACAAGGTCGCCAAGCTGCGCTTCCCCGACCCGGCCCCGTGCGGCAAGACCCCGCTGACCGCCAGCGACCTGTCCAAGTCCTACGGCTCGCTGGAGATCTTCGCGGGCGTGGACCTGGCGATCGACCGCGGCTCGCGGGTCGTCGTGCTCGGCCTCAACGGCGCGGGCAAGACCACCCTGCTGCGGATGCTCGCGGGCGTCGAGAAGCCGGACACCGGCGAGGTGATCCCCGGCCACGGCCTGAAGATCGGCTACTACGCCCAGGAGCACGAGACGCTCGACCCGGAGCGCACGGTGCTGGAGAACATGCGCTCCGCCGCGCCGGACACCGACCTGGTGCAGATCCGCAAGATCCTCGGCTCCTTCCTCTTCTCCGGCGACGACGTCGACAAGCCGGCCGGGGTGCTCTCCGGCGGTGAGAAGACCCGCCTCGCGCTGGCCTCGCTGGTGGTCTCCAGCGCCAACGTGCTGCTGCTCGACGAGCCCACCAACAACCTCGACCCGGCCAGCCGCGAGGAGATCCTGGGCGCGCTGCGCTCCTTCTCCGGCGCGGTGGTCCTGGTCACCCACGACGAGGGCGCGGTCGACGCGCTGCACCCGGAGCGGATCATCCTGCTGCCGGACGGTGTCGAGGACCTCTGGAGCCCGGCGTACCACGACCTGGTCTCGCTGGCCTGAGCCAGGCCCGATCCGGCCGGGCGCATCCACCCGCGGGCCCGTCCGCCCGCGGCGCCCGAGCCCCACGCCGGCCCGGCATCCGCCACCGCACCCCTGGTCAGCCGCCTCCGGGCGGCTGACGCGTTTCCGCCCCGCCACGGCGCGTGACCGGTTCGCCGCCCGTCGGCGCTCGACACGGGTAGACGCGCGCTCCTGCATCCGGCCGATGCCCTCTCATCAGGCAGGCCCATTCGGGAATCTCGGGGTCAGGGATTCCGTTTTAGACAGATTCAGTCAGGTTGTCTGCCAACCGCGCCCGGCGACCCTGCTGATCAGCTCTTTCGTTCACCGCGGCCGATTCGGCCGGGGGCGCGTGCACCCAGGGTGAGCGCCCTGATGCGCTCGGATCACGCCGGAGCGGCGCCCTATTGGCGCGATGGACCTTGTCGAATGGGTGGCCAGGACGCTGGGGATGGGTGATCATGGGAATCTGACCGAGCACAGCTACGAGGAGGCACGGGTGGCCGAGACTCTGAAAAAGGGCAGCCGGGTAACTGGTGCCGCGCGTGAGAAGCTCGCGGCCGAGCTGAAGAAGAAGTACGACTCCGGGGCGAGCATTCGCGCGCTGGCGGAGGAGACCGGCCGCTCGTACGGCTTCGTGCACCGCATGCTGAGTGAGTCCGGGGTCAATCTCCGGGGTCGCGGTGGCGCCACGCGTGGAAAGGCCAAGGCTGCTGCGGCAGCAGGCTCCTGACGATCAGTCAGTCCGGAGCGCGGCTCGCGCTCCCGGTCGGCCGGCGGCAGGGCAGCACCAGGTTCCGACAGTCCGTCCGCACGAATCCCGACGCATCGGCGACCGTGACAGGCACCCTCGGTGTCCCCCATGGCCGCCGATCGTCATGTCTGCGAGCAGGGTGAACGCGGGGTGAATCCGCGGCGGTACCCAAGGCCCGGACAATAAGTTACTCTCCGGTAGACATAGTGGGCAGCGCGCTGGAGCCTGCCCCGACCCTCGCCGGAGGTGCCCATGACCGCGCCCGTCCCCACCCCTGCCAGCTCGGCCGCGTGGCAGGAGGCCGGCGTCCGCCTCGACGTCGAGGGCGAGCTCGCGACGGTCACGCTCTGCCACCCCCAACGGCGCAACGCCCAGACCCCGGCGATGTGGCGCGCGCTGGCCGCCGTCGGCCGCGAGCTGCCCGGGACGGTGCGGGTGGTCGTGCTGCGCGCCGACGGCGTCTCCTTCTCGGCCGGTCTGGACCGGGCCATGTTCACCCCCGAGGGGATCCCCGGCGAGCCCAACTTCCTCGCGCTGGCGGCCAGCCCCGACAAGGAGCTGGACGAGGCGATCGCCGGCTTCCAGCAGGCCTTCACCTGGTGGCGGCGGCCCGACCTGATCAGCGTGGCGGCCGTGCAGGGCCACGCCGTCGGCGCCGGGTTCCAGCTCGCGCTCGCCTGCGACCTGCGGATCTGCGCCGAGGACGTCCAGTTCTCGATGCGCGAGACCTCACTCGGCCTGGTGCCCGACCTGGCCGGCACCAAGCCGCTGACCGACCTGGTCGGCTACGCGCGCGCGCTGGAGATCTGCGCCACCGGCCGCTGGGTGCACGCGGCCGAGGCCGCCTCGATCGGGCTGGCCAACCTGGTGGTGCCGAGCGCCGAGGAGCTGACCGGCGCGGCCCGCGACCTGGCCGCCGCGCTGCTGGCCGCGCCGCGCGCCGCGGTGATCGAGACCAAGGCGCTGCTGCTCGGCGCCGCCGACCGCTCCTACCAGGAGCAGTGCGCCGCCGAGCGGGCCGCCCAGGCGCGCCGGCTGCGCGACCTGGCGGGGATCGGGGACTGACCGCGGGCCCGGCGGGCGGTGGGCGGCGGCGGCTCGACCGCGGCCCGGCGGGCAGTACCACGGCGGCAGTACCACGGCGGAGTCCGGCTCTCGGAGGGGGAGAGCCGGGCTCCGTTCCGTTGTTGCCGCCCGGTGGATCTCCAGGGGCGAGTTACGTGGCGGAATGTCAGAGTTGAGGCAGTTTGCGGTATAGCTGGAGACGTCCTTCAGGAGGCAACCCTCATGCCCGACACCCCCAAGCCGTCCGATCTGACCAAGTCCGGCCCCTCGCACGGCACTCCGCACGGCGGTCCGCCCGCCGAGGAGCGCGGGACCACCGCGCTGGCCGACGGTGTGGTGGAGAAGATCGCCGGAATGGCGGCCCGCGAGGTCCCCGGCATCTACGCGCTCGGCTCCGGCCTGGCCAGGACCTTCGGCGCGATGCGCGACCGGGTCCCCGGCGGGCGGGCCAGCATCTCACGCGGCATCAAGGCCGAGGTCGGCGAGAAGCAGACGGCGATCGACATCGCGCTGGTGGTCGAGTACGGGGTGGTGATCCCGGAGCTGGCCGCGACGGTGCGGCGCAACATCATCTCCTCGGTCGAGCGGATGACGGGCCTGGAGGTGGTGGAGGTGAACATCGCCGTCAACGACATCCACCTGCCCGACGAGCCGGACGAGGAGGAGGAGCTGCCCTCCCCGGAGCGGCGGACCCGGGTCCAGTAGTCCCCACACACCCCGCTTGGGAGCGCAACGATGAATCTCGCCCTGATCGGCCTGGTGGCCGGCATGGCCCTGGGCTTCGCCGGCTACTTCGGCGGGTTCGCGGCCTTCCTGCTGGTCGCCGCACTCGGCGCGGTCGGCTTCGTGGTCGGCCGGGTCCTGGAGGGCGATCTCGATCTGGGTGATCTCGGCGACCTGCTGCGCAGCCGCGACCGGCGCCGTTGATGGGCCTGGGCGCCGCTTCGCCGGCCTCCGCGAGCGGGGCGGGCTGGGGGCCGGACACCGGGCGCGGCACGCCGCCGGCCCAGCGCGGCCGGCTGCGGATCGCCGACCGGGTGCTGACCCGGATCGCCGCTCGGGCGGCGGGTGAGGCGCTCGGCCCCGCCCTGGTGGGCGAGGCACCCCGGGTGGCGGTCTCCGTCGTCGGCGGGGCGGCCCAGGTGCGGGTGGGGGTGGAGCTGCCGTTCCCCTGCGACCTGGGCCGGTGGGCGGCGGCGGTGCGGGCGGCGGTGGCCGAGCGGGTCGCCGCGCTGACCGGGATCCCGACGCGCGAGGTGCTCGTGGTGGTCGAGCGGCTGCACCCGGTGGGCGGTGCGGGCCCGGGCTCCGGGGGAGCGCCCGGTGAGTGAGGCGGGGCCGGGCTTCAGGGTGCCGCGCTCGCCGCGGACCAGGGCGGCCGCGCTGGTGGCGGTCGTGGTGCTGGCCGCCGCGGCGGTGCTGCTCTACGACGCGGTCTCGCGCTGGGCCGGGCACCGGGCGGGCAGCTGGCGCTCCCGCGTGGCCCACCAGCTCGCCACCCGGCATCTGGACACCGGGTGGGTGCTGGGCTGTGCCGCGTTGGTGGGGCTGTTCGGCCTCTGGTTGTGTGTGCTCGCGCTGTCCTCCGGCGGGCGGCGCTGGCTGGTGCTGCGGCAGGCCCCTGGCACGGTGATCGACCGGGCCGGGGTGGCCGCGCTGCTGGAGACCAGGGCACTGCAGCTGCCGATGGTGGCGGCCGCGCGGGTGCGGGTGGGCCGGCGGCGGGCACGGGTGACGATCCACGGCAGCGCCGACCTGGAGCGGGCGCGGGTGGTGCTGGCGGCGGAGCTGGCGCGGCTCCAGCTGCTGAGCGAGCCGGCGCTGCGGGTGCGCGGCAGGCCGGCCAAGCACCGGCCGCCGATGTCCTGAGACCGCGTGCCGCCGAGTTCGCCTGTTCCTGGAGCCCGGCCGCCCCGACCCCGTGCGCTGACCTGAGAGGACGTGAGGTGTCGTGACCCGAGGCACCGTCAACCGGCTGCTGATCGGGCTGGCCGGGGCGCTGCTGGTGCTGGGCGCGCTGCTGGTGCTGGCCGGCGGGTTGGACCTCTACCACCACCTGGGCGTCACGCCGCCCGGCTGGTGGCCGTTGACCGAGCCGGGGCAGCCGGTGCTGAGCACCGCCTCGCGCACCCGCTGGCGCGATCGGGGCTGGTGGTGGCCGGCGGTCGTCGCGGGCCTGGCGGTGCTGGTGCTGCTGGCGCTGTGGTGGCTGCTGGCCCAGCTGCGGCGGCCGACCCCGGCGGAGCTGGAGCTGCCGACGAGCGGCACCCCGGGGCTGCGGCTGCGGCTGCGCGGCGCGGCGCTGGCGGAGGCCGTGCGGGGCGCCGCGCAGGAACTGCCGCAGGTCACGGCGGCCCGGGCGCGGCTGGTCGGCCGCGGGCGGCGGCTGGGGCTGCACGCGATCCTGCTGCTGGAGCCGGGTGCGGCGGTGGCCGCCGCGGTGGACGAGTTCCGGGCCGGGCCCGCCGAGCACGCGGCCGCGGCGCTGGGCCGGCCCGGCGGGCTCCCGCTCGACCTGCGCCTGCAGGTCGCGCCGACCCCGGCCCCGGCGCCGCCCCGCCGCAAGCGCTCGGCTGCCCGCCGCGCGCCGCGCGTGCAGTGACCGGCGAGGCCGTGTGGCGATGTGGCGATGTGGCGATGTGGCCAGAACTAGAGGCCGTGCAGCGCGCCGCCGTCGACCGGGATCATCAGGCCGCTGAGGTAGGAGGCGGCGGGGGAGAGCGCGAAGGCGGCGACCCTGCCGAACTCCTCGGGGGTGCCGTAGCGGCCCAGCGGGATCCGTTCGCCGGCCTGGGCCCGGGCGGCGTCCGGGTCGGCGGTGAGGGCGTCGAGTTCGCGGACCCGGTCGGTGTCGATCCGGGCGGGCAGCAGGCCCAGCACCCGGATGCCGCGCGGGCCGAGCTCGCCGGCCAGCGCCTTGGCGGTCATCGCCAGACCCGGGCGCAGGCCGTTGGAGACGGCCAGGCCGGGGATCGGCTCGCGCACCGAGCTGGAGAGCACGAAGGCGATCACGCCGCCCTCGCCGAGCACCTGGGCCGCCGCGCGGGCCAGCCGCAGCGCGCCCAGGAAGACGGTCTCGAAGGAGCTGCGCCAGGCCTCGTCGCCGGTGCCGAGCACCGAGCCGGCCGGCGGGCCGCCGACGCTGATCAGGATGCCGTCCAGCCGGCCGAAGCGCTCCACAGCGGCGGCGACGGTCCGCTCGGCGGACGCCGGGTCGGTGTTGTCCGCGACCAGGCCCGCCGCGGCCCGCTCGCCGCCCAGGGCGGTGACGGCGGCGTCCAGAGTCTGCCGCTGACGGCCGGTCAGCAGCACCTTCGCGCCGTCGGCGGTCAGCTCGCGGGCGGCGGCGAAGCCGAGTCCGCGGCTGGCGCCGGTGACCACGTACACCTTGTCCTGAAGTCCGAGATCCATGGGCCCATCCTGCCCGGTGGGCCTCAGGCGGGCGCGGTCGGGTGCGGGGCGACGTCGGAGAGCAGCTGCAGGAAGGCGTCCTCGCCGAGCACCGGGGTGCCCAGCTCACGGGCCTTGCGGGCCTTGCCGCTCCAACTGCCCGGCTCGTTGGTGACCAGCAGGCTGGTGAGCCGGCTCACCGAGCTCGCGATGTGCAGCCCGGCGGCGATCGCGCGGTCCTCCAGCAGCTCGCGGTCGGTGGCGGTGTCGCCGGTGATCGCCACCCGCATGCCCTGGACCAGCGGTCCGTCCTGCTCCCAGCGCCCGGGGTTCGGGTAGGGGCAGGCGGGGCGCTTGCGGGCCGGGCGGTAGGAGGTGCTCCAGGAGCCGCGGGCGGCCGAGGCGGCGGGGGCCGGGCTGTCCTCGCCCAGGTCGGTGACGGCCACGCAGGTGGTCAGCGGGAGCGGGACGCCGCCGCTGCGGGCCAGCTGGAGGCTGGGCCGGAAGGCCTCGGCGAGCACCCGGGCGTCGTCCAGCGCGTTGTGCGCGTGGCGCTGCCGGACGCCGAAGTGCTCGGCCAGGGTGGAGAGCTTGCCGTTGGCCAGCGGCAGGCCCAGGTCGCGGGAGAGGACCATGGTGCACAGGCGCTGCTCTACCGGGGCGCGCAGTCCGGCGCGGGAGAACTCACGCGAGATCATGTTCCAGTCGAAGAGCGCGTTGTGGGCGACCATCACCCGACCGCTCAGTCGCTCGGCCAGCTCCTCGGCGACCTGCGGGAAGGTCGGCGCGTCGGTCAGCATCGCGCTGGTCAGGCCGTGGATCCAGACCGGGCCCGGGTCCCGTTGGGGGTTGACCAGGGTGTACCAGTGGTCGAGGACCTCGCCCTCGGCGTCCAGCCGGTAGACGCCTGCCGAGATCACCCGGTCGGTGCGGCCCAGGCCCGTGGTCTCGACGTCGACCACCGCGTAGCCCGAAGGGCCCTCGGATGCACCGGTGCGCTGGGTCGGGATCGGGCGTGCCGTGGGCTGGGGCGCATGCATGGTGCACCAGCTTAAGGGGCGGTGCCGCCGCCCGGTGACGGAACGCCGCGGCACGTCGTGGATGCGGCGTGCGTCACGTCGACGGGCAGGGGTCGGAGCGCCGGGAATAGAGTGACCGGTGGGGCGGGTCGTACTAACCGGACGAATCCACACCAGGTACCCCGAAGGGCTTCACCATGCGCGCCACCGTGATCCACGGCCCCAACGACATCCGGATCGAAGAGGTCCCGGACCCGGTCATCCAGCAGCCCACCGACGCCGTGGTGCGGGTGGTGAACGCCTGCATCTGCGGCAGCGACCTGTGGGCCTACCGCGGCGTGGCGGACCGCGAGGCGGGGCAGCGGATCGGGCACGAGTTCCTCGGCATCGTCGAGGAGGTGGGCGCGGGGGTCGAGGGCGTGAAGGTCGGCGACTTCGTGGTCGCCCCCTTCGTCTGGTCGGACGGCGTCTGCGACTTCTGCCGCGACGGCCTGCACACCTCCTGCCCGCACGGCGGCTTCTGGGGCAGCATCGGCTCGGACGGCGGGCAGGGCGAGGCGGTCCGGGTGCCGTTCGCCGACGGCACGCTGGTCAGGCTGCCCAAGGAGGCGGCCACCGACCAGGCGCTGCTGCCCAGCCTGCTCGCGCTCTCCGACGTGATGGCCACCGGGCACCACGCGGCGGTCGCCGCCAAGGTCCGCCCGGGCTCGACGGTGGCGGTGGTGGGCGACGGCGCGGTGGGCCTCTGCGGGGTGCTGGCCGCGCAGCGGCTGGGTGCCGGTCGGATCATCGCGCTGGGGCGGCACGAGGTGCGCACCGAGATCGCCCGGCGGTTCGGCGCCACCGACGTGGTGGCAGAGCGCGGCGAGGCGGCGATCGAGGCGGTCCGCGAGCTGACCGGCGGTCAGGGTGCGCACGCGGTGCTGGAGGCGGTGGGCACCGAGGAGTCGATGCGCACCGCGATCTCGATCGCCCGGGACGGCGGCGCGGTCGGCTACGTCGGCGTGCCGCACGGCGGCAGCGCGGGCGTGGACATCGGCCAGATGTTCGGCCGCAACGTCTCGCTCGGCGGCGGCGTGGCGCCGGCCCGCGCGTACATCCCCGAGCTGCTCGCCGACGTGCTGGCCGGCGACATCAACCCCGGCCTGGTCTTCGACCGCACCGTGGACCTGGACGGCGTCCCGGCCGGCTACCGGGCGATGGACGACCGCACGGCGCTGAAGGTGCGGATCGCCTTCTAGACCGTCGCCGTCAGATGATCTGACGATCAGTCATATACCCGAGGGGCCATGCCAGTTGGCTGCATGGCCCCTCGGGCGTGTCCGAGAACGGGTGCCGAGGGACGGCTTTCGGCCAAATCGCGGTGCATCAGTGTGAAGAGTGGGCTGAACGCACCTCAAATACCCTCTGCAATCGAGTGGTCGCTCCTAGCATGCATCGGCACGGACAGGACTGTGCCGCCCGTCACCTCGCGCGCGGGCCTGTCTCACCAAGACGTCAGGAGAGATGGATTGGACGATCCCGGCATCGAGCGCAGCGCGGAGTTCCGCGCCCTGCGCGGTACCTTCCGCGGCTTCGCCTTCCCGGTCACCGCGGGCTTCCTGCTCTGGTACCTGCTCTACGTGTTGCTGTCCTGCTACGCGCACGGCTTCATGGCCACCACGCTGTTCGGCCACTTCAACATGGCGCTGCTGCTCGGCCTGCTGCAGTTCGCCAGCACCTTCGCCGTCGCCGCCTGGTACGCCAGGTTCGCCGGGCGCCGACTCGATCCGCCGGCCGCCGCGCTGCGCGCCCGCTACGCGGCCCCGGCCGCCGTCACCCTCCAGGAGGCGGGCGAATGACCGGCCCCCGTACCGCCGGCCCCCACGGCACCGGCGCGCTCGCCGCGGCCGTCACCGCCGACGGGCACCGCACCCTGACCCTGGCGCTCTTCGCCTTCTTCGTCCTGGTCACCCTCGGCATCACCCTCTGGGCCGGGCGGCAGACCAGGACCGCGACCGACTTCTACGCCGGCGGCCGGGCCTTCACCAGCCTGCAGAACGGCCTGGCGATCTCCGGCGACTACATGTCGGCCGCCTCCTTCCTCGGCATCGCCGGCGCCATCGCGCTGGCCGGTTACGACGGCTTCCTCTACTCGATCGGCTTCCTGGTGGCCTGGCTGGTGGCGCTGCTGCTGATCGCCGAGCCGCTGCGCAACGCGGGCCGCTTCACCATGGCCGACGTGCTGGCCTTCCGGCTGCGCCAGCGCCCGGTGCGCACCGCCGCGGGCATCTCCACCATCGTGGTGTCGATCTTCTACCTGCTGGCCCAGATGGTCGGCGCCGGTTCGCTGGTCGCGCTGCTGCTCGGCGTCGAGGGCTCGGCCGCCAAGGGCTGGACCGTGGTGGCGGTCGGCGCGCTGATGGTGCTGTACGTCACGGTGGGCGGCATGAAGGGCACCACCTGGGTGCAGATCGTCAAGGCCGTGCTGCTGATCGCGGGCGCGGCCGTGATGACCTTCCTGGTGCTGGCCAAGTACGACTTCAACCCCTCCGCGCTGCTCGGCGCCGCCGCGCAGGCCAGCGGCAAGGGCGCCGCGTTCCTGGCGCCCGGCCTGAAGTACGGCGCGAGCGGCACCAGCGAGCTGGACTTCGTCAGCCTGGCGCTGGCACTGGTGCTCGGCACCGCGGGCCTGCCGCACATCCTGGTCCGCTTCTACACCGTGCCCACCGCCCGGGCCGCCCGGAAGTCGGTCTTCTGGGCGATCGGGATCATCGGCGTCTTCTACCTGATGACCCTGGCGCTCGGCTTCGGCGCGGCCGCGCTGGTCGGTCCGAAGCTGATCAAGGCCTCGAACGCGGCCGGCAACACCGCCGCGCCGCTGCTGGCCCAGCAGTTGGGCGGCGGGGCCGGCACCACCAGCGGGGCGGTGCTGCTCGCGGTGATCTCGGCGGTCGCCTTCGCCACCATCCTGGCCGTGGTCGCCGGGCTCACCCTGACCTCCTCGTCCTCCTTCGCCCACGACCTGTACGCCAACGTGATCCGCCGGGGACGGGTCGGCGAGCGGGAGGAGGTGGCCTCGGCCCGGCTGGCCGCCGTGGTGATCGGCGCGATCGCGATCGGGCTGAGCATCTACGCGGAGAAGCTGAACACCGCCGCCCTGGTCGCGCTCGCCTTCGCGGTGGCGGCCTCGGCCAACCTGCCGACGCTGCTCTACTCGCTCTACTGGCGGCGCTTCAGCACCGCCGGCGCGGTCTGCTCGGTCTACGCCGGCCTGGTCAGCTCGGTGGCCCTGGTGGTCTTCTCGCCCGTGGTCTCCGGCGGCCCGGCCGCGCTCTTCCCGCACGCCGACTTCCACTGGTTCCCGCTGGAGAACCCCGGGCTGGTCTCGATCCCGATCGGCTTCCTGGCCGGCTGGCTCGGTACCGTGCTCGGTGGCCGGGCGGACGGCCAGGCGAAGTACGCTGAACTGGAGGTTCGGTCCCTGACCGGGATCGGCGCACACTGAGGGCATGATCACCCGGTCCGGGACCGGTCGGTCTAAGCTGGCGCCCGATCCGCACGCGGCGGGTCGGGCGCCGGTCCGTGAAGGGGAGATGAGGTGGGCAGCGTGCTGCTGGACAGTTTCGGTCGACGGGCCGTGGACCTGCGGGTCTCGCTCACCGACAGGTGCAACCTGCGCTGCACGTACTGCATGCCCGAGCAGGGCCTGCAGTGGCTCGGCAAGCCGGAGCTGCTGACCGACGAGGAGATCGTGCGCCTGGTGGCGCTGGCCGTGCGCGAGCTCGGGGTGCGCGAGGTGCGCTTCACCGGTGGCGAGCCGCTGCTGCGCCCCGGCCTGGTCGGCATCGTCGCGGCCTGCGCCGAGCTGGCGCCGCGCCCGGAACTCTCGCTCACCACCAACGGGGTGGGCCTGGCGCGCACCGCGCGGGCGCTGCGCGAGGCCGGCCTGGACCGGGTCAACGTCTCGCTGGACACGCTGGACGAGGAGACCTTCCACACCCTGACCCGCCGGCACCGTCACCAGGACGTGCTGGCCGGGCTGGCCGCCGCCGAGGCGGTGGGGCTGACCCCGGTCAAGCTCAACGCGGTGCTGATGCGCGGGGTCAACGACCACGAGGCGCCCGATCTGCTCGGCTGGTGCCTGGAGCGCGGCTACCAGCTGCGGTTCATCGAGCAGATGCCGCTGGATGCCCAGCACGGCTGGGACCGCTCGCGGATGGTCACCGCCGAGGAGATCCTCGAACTGCTCGGTGCCCGCTTCACCCTGACCCCCGAGGCCACCGCGGCGCGCGGCGCGGCCCCCGCCGAGCGCTGGCTGGTGGACGGCGGCCCGGGGACGGTCGGCGTGATCGCCTCGGTCACCCGTCCGTTCTGCCGGGCCTGCGACCGCACCCGGCTCACCGCCGACGGCCAGGTCCGCAACTGCCTCTTCGCCACCGGCGAGACCGACCTGCGCGGCGCGCTGCGCTCGGGCGCCTCGGACGCCGAGCTGGCCGCGCTGTGGCGGGCGGCGATGTGGGGCAAGAAGGCGGGCGCGGGGATAGACGGCCCGCTGTTCCACCAGCCGGACCGCCCGATGTCGGCGATCGGCGGCTGAGGCGGCCGCGGTCGCCCCTCGGCGCACTGCCCGGTCCGCACTGCTCGGCTCACCCCGCTCGGCTCACCCCGCTCTGCTCGGCCCGTCGCTCAGTCGGCGTTCGGTGGCTGCGTCCAGTCGGCCAGCGCCACCGTCTCCTTCAGGAAGCCGCGCACGCCCAGGAACTGGCCCAGCGACTCGCGGTGCTCGGGGCAGGCCAGCCAGGTCTTGCGGCGGTCGGGCGTGTGCAGCTTGGGGTTGTTCCAGACCAGTACCCAGGCCGCCGCCGCCTTGCAGCCCTTGGCCGAGCACTTGGGGGGCCCCGCTGGGCCCTGCGGGCTGTCGCCCGCGGCGCCGAAGAAGTCGATGCTCATGATCGAAGTTTCTCACCCCGGCCGGCGGAGCAGGATCCATCCTGGAGGCCGGGTTGAAGCGGACATGGCGACGCCGGGCAGCCACGGGGGGAGCCGCCCGGCGTCGGTCCGTCGCTCCGACGGGGGATGCGGAGCGCGTACGCAGTATGTCACGGACAGATGGGCGGTTGGCTAGCCCTCTCAAGATTTATTTGAGCTTCTCCTGAGGTTCAGGGGTGACATATGGTGCTGAAAACGGGCAAGTCCGGCACATGTTTGAAGAGGGCATGACCTGTTGCCCAGGCCTGGCTGTGTACGGAGAGTCAGCATGCGATAGGTCGGCGCGCGACGGACCGCTCGGCGCGCGCGATGGACCGGGCTGCGGTCGGCCCTGCGGCGGGTTCAGCCCTGCGGCAGGTCGCCCTCGGGGCGCCCACCGCCACCGGTGCCGCCGGGGCCGAGCATCAGGGGAGTGTCGGCCGGCATGTCGAAGGTGCTCGGCAGGCCCGGGGCCCGCTCCCGGCCGGCGTTGGCGATGATCACCGCGAAGTACGGCAGCAGCACCGCGCCGCCCAGCGCGCCGTACGCCACGTAGCGCTGCACGTTCCACAGCACCACCGCCAGCAGCACGCAGGCGGTGCGCACCAGCATCGAGATCACGTAGCGGCGCTGCCGCCCCCGGACGTCCTCGGAGAGGCTGGTCCGGGCCCCGGTGATCCGGAAGACCTGGTCGTCGTCCGCGCTCCTGCCCATCTGCATCGCCGCCTTAGCTCCCACCCGTGCGACACCGATTCCGCCCGGTTTGCTCCACCGTACGCCCCGTGACCGCGCCTCAGGAGGGCGGGGGAGCGGGGCGTCACACGGCGTCGTGGCGGCTGAGGTAGCCGGGGGGCACGGCGCTGGTGAGCCAGACCCCGTTGTCGCTGACCCGGAACTCGTGCCCGGCCGCCGCCAGCCCGGCCGCGTCCACCCGCAGCACGACGGGGCGGCCGTGCCGGCCGCCGACGTTGAGGGCGGTGGCCACCTCGGCGGAGAGGTGCACGTCCTGACGAGACATCGGCCGCAGGCCCTCGGCGAGGATGGCCGGCAGCGAGCGGTCGGCGGTGCCGTGGAAGAGCACCGCCGGGGGCTCGGCGGCGGCGAGGCCCAGGTCGACCACCACCGAGTGGCCCTGGCTCGCCCGGATCCGCAGGCCGTCGGACGAGTAGGCG
Organism: Kitasatospora sp. NBC_01287; assembly: GCF_026340565.1. Classification (NCBI taxonomy): domain Bacteria; kingdom Bacillati; phylum Actinomycetota; class Actinomycetes; order Kitasatosporales; family Streptomycetaceae; genus Kitasatospora; species Kitasatospora sp. NBC_01287. The sequence continues at coordinate 2,696,755 of NZ_JAPEPB010000001.1, read as the reverse complement.
AAGCGCTTCTTGTTGTTGGTCTCGACCACGTGGTCGAGCTCGGCCCGGGTGAGCCGGTTGCCGCGCCCGCCGAGGGCGGCGAGCAGGGTGTCGACCGGCACCCAGCCGCCCTCGCCCAGACTCAGGCCGACGCGGCCCGGGTCGTGCCGGAGTATCCGGGAGAGCATCTTCGAGGTCTTGACGGTGCGCTTTTCGTCCAAAGGACGGTCCTTTCGGTGCGGGCTACGAGGCCTGGCTGACCGAGCTCATGTTGAAGTCCGCGATCCGCAGCGGCGGCATCGCGGCGCGGCTGAACCAGTCGCTCCACTCGCGGGGCAGGCAGCGCTCGGTGCGGCCGGCCTCGGTGATCCGGCCGAGCAGGTCGACCGGCGACTCGTTGAAGCGGAAGTTGTTGACCTCGCCGACCACCTGGCCGTCCTCGACCAGGTAGACGCCGTCCCGGGTGAGGCCGGTGAGCAGCAGGGTGGCCGGATCCACCTCGCGGATGTACCAGAGGCAGGTGAGCAGCAGCCCGCGCTCGGTGCGGGCCACCATCTCGGCCAGGCTCGGCGCCGCGCTCTGGTCGGCCAGCTCCAGCAGCAGGTTGTCCCCGTGCGGGCGGACCGGCAGGCCGGTCAGCGCCGCGCTGTGCCGGGTGGTCTGCAGCTCGGCCAGTTCGCCGCCGCGGATCCACTCGGTGGCGCCGATCGGCAGCCCGTTGTCGAAGACCGAGCGGTCGTCGCCGGAGGAGTGCGCGAGCACGAAGGGCGCGCTCGCCAGACCGGGCGCCGCCGGGTCCGAGCGCAGCGTCAGCGGCAGCGGGGTGAGCCGCTCGCCGATCCTGGTGCCGCCGCCGGGCCGGCTGAAGACGGTGCGGCCTTCGACGGCGTCCCGGGCCCCCAGCGCCCAGCTCAGCGAGATCATCAGATCGGCCACGGCGGTGGGCGGCAGCAGCGTCTCGTACCGGCCGGCCGGCAGCTCGATCCGGCGCTTGCCCCAGCCCAGGCGCTCGGTGAGGCCGGACTGCAGTGCCGTCACGTCCACGTCCGCGAAGTCGCGGGTGGCGGCGCCGGCCCAGGCGGAGGCGGCGCCCGCCTTGGCGTTCAGCTCCACCGTGCCGGTGGGCTGGTCGTGGCGCAGCCGCAGGCCGGTGGAACTGCCCAGGTAGCTGCTGGTCAGCTCGTGCCGGGCGAAGCCGTAGAGCGCCTGGCCGGCCGTGCGGGCCCGGGCGAAGGCGGCGCCCAGCTCGGGGGCGAAGGCCTCGAAGACGTCGATCGAGGTCTCGGCCGGCGGCGCGGTGAAGTCGGGGCCGGGCGGGCCGGCGGGCAGCAGCGGCTGGGCGTCCTCGGCCGGGCCGGCCGCGCGGGCGGCGGCCTCGGCGGCGCGGACCAGCTCCTCGACGTCGGCCGCGGTGACCGCCTCGCGGGCCAGCACGCCCGTGGCGGTGCCCTCGGCGCCGTCCACGGTGGCGATCACGGTCAGCCGGCGGCCGCGGGTCACGCCGTTGGTGGTCAGGGCGCCGCCCGGCCGGTTGTCCGGGGCCGCCCAGCGCAGGTTGGCACTGGTCTCCTCGTCGACCAGGACCACGCAGCCGTCGGCCCGGGAGAGCTCCAGGGCCCGCTCGACCAGCTCGTGCGGGGGATTGTGCTGACCTGCCATCAGTGCGCCGCCTCCTGCTGCGTGTTGCGGATCTTGACCTGTTCGAAGAGGGCGGTCGGGCTGCCGTGGCCGACCGCCGCGATCCGGCCCGGCTGCGCCTTGCCGCAGTCGAAGGCGCCGGCCAGCTCGCCGTTCTTGATGGCGTAAGCGCGCTGTGCGGTGAACCGGAAGTTGTCCAACTGACTGACCGGGACGCGCGTGTGACGCGTTCTCCCAGCTCAGATGGGGTGAGCGCGGTCGGGCGCAACCCCGGTTCATACCGGATGATACCCGGTGGCAGGTGGGGCGCCGCCCTGGTCAGAAGCCCAGCGCGTCGTACCGGGCGCAGGAGCCTCGCAGGAACAACTCGACTTCGTCGCCGACGATCTCCTCGTGCTTGGCGGTGAACTCGGCTACCAGGCGCATCTGGTAGAGGACGCCGCCTTCGAGCGGGTACAGCCGGGAGTGGCCGGGCGGCGGCGCGCCGGGGCCGATCTGCTCCAGCACGAAGAGGGCCATCGGAGCCGGTTGCAGTCTCGCCAGATCCCGTGGATAGGCGCGCTGCAGGCGCTCCAGGTATGCCTGCACCGTGGCCACGCTCTCGTGGCCGGTGAACGGGCGTTCCATCACATTGCGGAAGAACGCGTTGAGGACGCCGAGGAATGCGGGTCCGGCCAGCGCGATGTCGTTCTCGAACTCCCGTGCCTGCCGGCCTTCGACGAAGATGGCCCGCAGGACCCGGTGCGCTCGGTGGACCGACTCGTCCATGACTGCCTCCCCCTTGATCGGCCCCGGGTTCCGGGGCGACGCTCTGTTCGGTTCCGACCGTAGGCACGGGGCGGATCGCGGGACAGGTCAGTGCGCCGGTCATGGCTGGCCGGTCGCCTCCGGAGCCGGCTGCGGCGGGGTTTCACGGTGGGGGCGGGCGAGGTGGTGCTGCAGGCGTTGGTGGCGGAACTGGTAGACCGCGCCGGCCTGGCGCAGGACGCCGCGCCGGTGGGCGTCGTCGAGGAACGTCATGACGTCCCAAGGGAGTCGGCCGGTCAGCGGCAGCCAGAGGCGTACCAGGACCAGCCACTGACCCCATGCCGTGAAGGCGAGCGCGTAGGCGAGCGTGCCGCCGGCGCCACCGATGGCGCCGATCTCCAGTCCCGCTGCCAGGCCCCAGGTCAGCGGGCCGACTGTGCCCTGGAGGACGTCCACCACCACCTGTCCCACCAGGGCGATGGTGATCGTCAGCAGCGGGGCGAGGACCAGGATCTGGCGGCCGACCGCGATGCGGTTCTCGGCGAGCAGGGTGGTGGGGCTTGCGGCGGAGGTGATGTCGAGCGGTACTTCGAGGGCTGCGACGAGGCCGAAGGCCAGGACGCCGGCCACGCCGAACACGAGGCCGAACACCAGCATGTTGGCGAACAGCTCCTCCATGACGAGGGGGGCCGTGATCGGGAGGTGATAGACGAGGCAGCGTTCCAGATTCAGGGCGACGGCGCATCCGACGCCCATCACGAACCCGCCCATGAGCACGGCCCCCAGCCGGGGGGCGATGTTCCGCAGGGGTGGGTGGCCGGATCCGTTCCGTGCCCCGGGCAGACGTAGCGTGGCGCGGGCGGGTGGGTAGGTCCGGGGGCCGCCGAAGGCGCGGGTGAGCGTGTGGGCGCAGCCGAAGGCCAGCCCCGCCGCCGGGCCGAGGAGGAGGCCGAGGAGGAGGACTTCGCTCGGTCGGATCGGGGAGAGCCAGCCGAGCAGCCAGGTGGCGGCGGAGACGCAGACGGTGCTGGTGAGCACGACGGCCAGGAGCCGTGAGGCTTGGGGGAGCGAGTCCCCGATCCGCCACCAGGCGAGGTCCTGGCGGTCGTGGTCGGCGGTGAGCCCGTGCGCGAGGACGCCGAGCCAGTGTCCGGCGCGCCCGGGGCCGGGGGTGCGGGGCCCGCGCTGCCGGCCGGGCGGGGTGCGTTCGGGCGCGCGGCTGCGGTAGAGGCTCGGCACGAAGCCGGCCAGGAGGTGCTCCTCCACGGAGTGGCTGGTCGGGAAGCGTGTGGAGTCCAGGAGTTCGGCAGGATCGCCATCGGTCGACTCGCTGTACATCGTGCGGGCCAGCGTGATCATCAGCGGCGTGCTCAGGACATCGGCGAGGAGGCGGCCGGCGGGGGTGTCCTGGCACTGCAGTTCCTTCAGGACGCCCTCCCAGCGGGGCTTGTCCAGCGGGTGCGGTCGCGGATCCGTGCGCGTGGTGCCGGTGCGCGTGGTGACGGTGCGCACGGTGCGGGGTAGGTACTGCGCGACGTCGTCGGGGGAGAGGTCGGCCAGTTCGACTCCGCCGGCCCAGGAGAGCGGTACGCCGGCCGTGCGGACGGCCTCGGTGAGCTCCTCGACCCGGCTGGTCAGCACCAGCGGCGTGGAGGTGGCGTTGAGTTCGCGTAAGGCGGCGTCGCGCAGCCCCACGGCGATCTCGTCGAAGCCGTCGAGGACGGGCAGCAGGGCGTCGGAGTGGACGAGGGCCTCGGCCAGCGACCCCGAACCGGTGGGGCTCTGCTGAGCGAGGTAGGGGTGGTCGCGCAGCAGCTGGTCCGTCAGCCAGTCCGCGAGGCCGGCGCGGTCCGGGGACCAGGACCCGAGGCTGAACAGGACCGGTACACGAGGGAAATCGGTCTCGATCAGATCCAACACGAGCCGGATCGCCAGCACGGACTTGCCGGCCCCGGCGCGCCCGAGCAGCACCAGGCGGCCGGAGGGCACGCGCCGGTAGACCTCGGTCACCGTGGCCAGGTCTCCCGCGAGGTCCAGCGGTCCTCGGGTGTCGCCCGGTCCGAGCCGCCGGATGTTGTCCCAGGTGTCAACCAGTTCGGCGCCGGCCGGCCGCCATCGCACCGGAAGCGCGAAGGGGTCGTGCACGCGGCGATGGTCCTCCTCGCGCCGCCAGCGGCGCCTGACTTCGCGTTCCAGCGCGCCCGCTGCCGCCCCGAGCGGGCCGTGAACCTTGAAGGGGGCCGGGAACGCGGCGGCACGGGAGGCAGGGGAGACGCTGACAGGACCCGCGGGGTCGCCGGTGCCGTGCGCCGGGCCGGCGGGCGGCACCACCTGCCCGAGCTCCTCCGGACGCACGCCGAGCGCTGCGGCCAGAAGCCGCAGCGTCGCCACCCGGTGGTCCTTCAGCCTGCCGCTCTCCAGCCTGCGGATGGTGCTGACGCTGACGCCTGAGCTGTTGGCCAACTCCTCCTGCGTGAGCCCTGCTTCGTTGCGCAGGCGCTTCAGGGACGCTCCGATCTCGACCAAGGCCCGCCCATCCTTACTGCGCGGTAAGTACGTGCGCAGAGCCTATCGTGACGACCGGTCACGGATGACCGGTGCATGAACTGTTGACCGGCCGCACCGGAGGTCATGATCGCTTCAGGGTGTCCGGTCCAACGGCACCAGCAGTGAGCCCGGCCCACGCCGCCGCTGCGCGGACATCCGATCCTGCCGTCCCCGGTGGCGGGTCTGCCTTCCGACAGCGGCGACGTCGGGGCGTCCGAGTGGGCCTCAGGTACGGATCAGTGCGTGCGGAGCACGTCGCACGGAGGAGGACAGTCGATGGTTCAGGCCCTGCAGGCGGGAGATCCGCGCGAGGTCGGCGGGTATCAGTTGCTGGGAAGGCTGGGTCAGGGGCGGCTGGGTCAGGTCTTCCTGGGACGCTCCCGCGGGGGCCGGCTCGTCGCCCTGCGAGTGGTCGCACCCGAGTTGGCCGCGGACGCGCGGTTCCGCGACCGGTTCCGGGAGACGGTGACGTCCGTCCGCGCGGTCAGCGGTTTCTACGTCGCGCAGGTGGTGGACGCCGGTCCGGACGACACCCCCTTGTGGCTGGCCGGCGCCTACATACCCGGCCCGTCCCTCGCGGAGGCCGTGGCCGCGCACGGGCCGCTGCCCCACGAGGGTGTACGGGTGCTGGGAGCCGGCCTGGCCGAGGCGCTGGAGGCCGTCCACGCCGCGGGCCTGCTCCACCGCGACCTCACACCCGGCAATGTGATCCTCGCCGGTGACGGTCCCCGCGTGACCGACTTCGCGCTGGCGCACGCCTGGGACGAGGCTCACCCCTCCCGGACGGTCGGCGCGGTCTCGGGCTCGTTCCTGGCACCCGAGCAGATCCGTACCGGCGTGAGCGGGACCGCCTCCGACGTGTTCGCGCTCGGCGGTCTCCTCGTCTTCGCCGTCACCGGGAACCCTCCCTTCGGCCGGGACACCGGCTCCGCCGCACTGCACCGCATCGTCGCCGAGGACCCCGACCTGTCCGGGGTGCCCGCCCCCCTGCTGGGTCTGGTCAGCGCCTGCCTCACCAAGAACCCCGACGATCGCCCGAGGCTTCAGGAGATCCGCCGGCAGCTGGCCGGCTCCGGCTCCACGGCATGGCTCCCCTCGTCCCTCGCGGACATGGTCGTGGACCGGCAGGCGGACGCGGACGCCCGGAACCGGGTCCCGGGTCCGAGTCGCAGGACCGTGCTGGCGCTGGCGGGCGCCGGCACACTCGCCGCCGTCGGCGTCCCCGTCGGCCTCTGGCTCGGATCGCGCGCCGGCAGCTCCCCCCAAGGCCGCCGCGTCACCGGCACGGCGGGCATCACCGGCGCGGCGGGCGGCCACGGGCGCGCCGTGCAGGTGCAGCCGCTGCGGACCATGGGCGTCGGAGCGCAGAGCGATGTCCACGCCCTCGCCTTCAGCCCCGACGGCACGTTCCTCGCCTCCGGCACGGATCAGGGCCAGCTCAACGTCTTTCGCGACCCGGGCGGCCAGGGGGCCGACGCCGTCCTCACCGTGCCCGAAGTGGACAACAGCATGATCAACTCTGTGGCTTTCAGTCGCACCAACCTGCTGGCAGGCAGTTACATGCTGCCGCCCGATTTCAACACCGGGGACATCGCGGGCGACCGCCTCGGCGTCACCGTCTGGGAAGTGACCCCCACCACCGACATCGCGAACTTCAAGAAGGTGATCTCGGTGGTCTCCGGCACCGAGGGGACCACCTTGTCGCTGGGGAACGCCGTCGCGCTGAGTCCGGACGGCCGCCTGCTGGCGCTCGGGCGCAGCGGGCGCGGCTGCGTGGGGAAGGTCCAGGTCTGGGAGGTCGGTTCAGGAAAGCTGCTCGCGAGCCTGGTGGTCGGCCCGGGCGCCGCCAGCGTGACCAGCGCCGTGATGTGCGTCGCCTTCAGCCCGGACGGAGGCGTGCTGGCCGCGGGCTACGGATCGGACCAGCAGAACGGGGTCCAGCTGTGGGACACGGCGTCCTTCACGCCGGTGGCCACGTTCGCGCTCGACCGCACCGAACTGGGCGGCGTCCTGTCCCTGTCCTTCAGCGCCGACGGCCGTACCCTCGTCGGCTCCTACGGAGGCATCGCTATCTGGGACATGACCTCGCACACGCTGAAGGCCAACATCGGCACGCCCGACTCCCGCTACGAGTTCGCGGCCCTCAGTCCCGACGGCACCACCATCGCCGTGAGCGTCGACGGACAGACGGAGGTGACACTGTGGGACCTCCCCACCCGCACCCAGGTCGCCTCGGTCCCCGCGGGCCGCGGCGGCGCCAAGAACCTGGCGTTCAGCCCTGACGGCAAGCTGCTGGCGGCGACCACCCAGACCACCGACCTCCTGGGCGCCGTCGAGCTGTGGAGGGTGAGCTGATGGAGCCACTCGACCCAGCCGATCCTCGCCGGATCGGCCCCTACGAACTGCTCAGGCGGCTCGGCCGCGGCGGGATGGGACAGGTCTACCTCGGGCGCTCGCAAGGCGGCCGCCTGGTCGCGGTCAAGGTGGTGAATCCCGAGTTCGCGCATGACCCCGACTTCCGGCGCCGCTTCGCCCACGAGGTGGCGGCCGCCCGCAAAGTAGGGGGCTTCTACACCGCGCAGGTGGTGGACGCCGACCCGCAGGCCGACCCGCCGTGGTCGGTCACCGCCTACATCCCCGGACCGACCCTTCAGGAGGCCGTCCGCCGGCTCGGCCCGCTGCCGCACACCGCACTCCGGGTCCTCGGATCCGGCCTGGCCGAGGGCCTGGCTGCCATCCACGCCGCCGGCCTGGTCCACCGCGACCTCAAGCCGGGCAACGTCATCGTCGCCGACGACGGCCCCAGGGTCATCGACTTCGGCATCGCCAGCGCGCTGGACGCCGCCCAGCACACGACCACGCTCATCGGCACCCCCGGCTACATGTCGCCGGAGCACGCACGCGGCAGGACCACCGGACCCGCCTCCGACATCTTCGCCCTCGCCTGCGTGCTGATCTTCGCGGCGACCGGGCGGCACCCCTTCGGGGAGGGGCGACCCGAAGCCGTCCTGTACCGGACCATCCACGAGAAGCCCGATCTCGTCGGCGTCCCCGCCGAACTCGCCGCCTTCCTCACCCGCTGTCTCGTCCCCGAGCCCGAGCAGCGCCCCGACGTCTCGGAGGTGGTCCGCCTCCTCTCGACCTCGTCCAATGACACCCAATGGCTGCCCGCCAGCGTCAGCGCGCTCATCAGCGAACGCCGACACGCGACCCTGATCCTGCCGGACCCGCCGGGCACGCCGCCGCCGGACGACTCCCCGGGGACGTCCGGCTCCGGTGGCGAGACGGACCCGTCCGCGCGGCCCGGCCCCAGGCGCCGCCGTCTGCTCGCCACCGGGATCGCGCTGGCCGTCGTCGTCACCGGGGGTACGGTCGCGGCCGTGGCGATGAACCCCCGGCCTCACGCGACACCGGGGTCCACGCAGGGCACGAGCCGCAGCCCCGGGACCGCCACCCCCGCCCGATGGAGCGGCAACCCCTGCGACGTGATCGACAACGCGCTCATCGATCAGTTCGCGCTCACGACCGTGGGAACGGCCGGTGGTTCGTCGACGGGCGGAACGGCAGTCGCCACCTGTGCCTGGAGGAGCGGGCCACCCACCGTCTACGGCGCGGACCTCACGCTCGCGTACTCCCACGCCGCGATCCAGCTCCTGCCCCACCGCACTGCCGTGAATGCCACGGACGTGCACACCGGCCTGATTCCCTCCGCCGTCGCTTACAAGGACCAGGGCAGCGAGAGCTGCGAGGTCGACTGGAGGCTCCGAGACGGGTACGCGGCCGTCCTCTACAGCGTCCCGTCCAACGTCATCGGCGGAGGCGGCTGCGAGACGCCCGCTCAATTCGCCCAGGCCGTCATGCCGAAGATGAACGCGTAGTCCGGGTGACGACCGGGGGCTCGGATGCCCGCTTCTCAGGAGCGCCCGGACTCCTGCACCGTGTTGAGGATGCTGACCCCACGGAACAAGGCCGACGGGCAGCCGTGGGAGACTGCCGCAACCTGGCCGGGTTGGGCCTTTCCGCAGTTGAAAGCCCCTCCCAGGACGTAGGTCTGGGGTCCGCCCACCGCCTTCATCGACCCCCAGAACTCGGTGGTGGTGGCCTGGTAGGCGAAGTCCTTGACCTGGCCGGCCAGCTCGCCGTTCTTGATGGCGTAGGCGCGCTGCGCGGTGAACTGGAAGTTGTAGCGCTGCATGTCGATCGACCAGGACCGGTCGCCGACCAGGTAGAGGCCGTCCCGCACGTCGGCGCAGAGCTCGGCCGTGCTCGGGCCGTCGGCGGCGGGCCGCAGCGAGACGTTCGCCATCCGCTGCACCGGAACGTGCGCGGGGGAGTCGGCGAAGGCGCAGCCGTTGGACCGGCCCAGGCCCTTGAGCCTGGCCATCCGCCGGTCGAGCTGGTAGCCGGTCAGGATCCCGTCCCTGACCAGGTCCCAGGACTGGGTGGCCACTCCCTCGTCGTCGTAGCCGATGGTGGCCAGGCCGTGTTCGGCGGTGCGGTCGCCGGTGACGTGCATCAGCTCCGAGCCGTACCTCAGGGTGCCGAGCTGGTCGAAGGTGGCGAAGGAGGTCCCGGCGTAGGCGGCCTCGTAACCGAGCGCGCGGTCCAACTCGGTGGCGTGGCCGACCGACTCGTGGATGGTGAGCCAGAGGTTGGTGGGGTCGATCACCAGGTCGTGGACGCCGGCCCGGACGCTGGGCGCCTTGACCTTCTCGGCCAGGTACTCGGGGATCCTGGCCAGTTCGTCCGCCCAGTCCCAGCCGGTGCCCCGCAGGTACTCCCAACCGCGTGCGGCCGGCGGGGCCAGCGTGCGCATCGACTCGAAGGCGCCGGTGCGCCCGTCGACCGCGACGGCCTCCAGCTCCGGGTGCAGCCGGATCCGCTGCTGGGTGGTGACGGTGCCGGCGGTGTCGGCGTAGAACTTGTTCTCCTGGACGGTCAGCAGCGAGGCGTCCACGTGCGAGACGCCGTCGGCGGCCAGCAGGCCCGCGCTCCAGTCGGCCAGCAGCGCGGCCCGCTCGGCGGCCGGCACGTCGAAGGGGTTGATCTCGTAGGCGGAGATCCAGGTGACGTCCTGGTGGACCGGCTCGTCGGCCAGCTCCACCAGGTCGCCGCCGCCGGCCGCCTCGCTGATCCGGGCCGAGAGCCTGGCCACCGCGACCGCCTGCTCGGCCACCTGGGCGGCGGCCTGCTCGGTCAGGTCGACCCCGGCCGCGAAGCCCCAGGCGCCGTCCAGCACCACCCGCACCGCGAAGCCCAGCCGCACCGTGTCGGAGCTGCCCGCCGGTTTGGCGTCGCGCAGCCGCAGCGCCGCGCTGCGCACCCGCTCCAGGCGGAAGTCGGCGTGGCCGGCACCGAGTTGGCGGGCCCGGTCGAGCGCGGCCGCGGCCAGCCGGCGCAGCGGCAGGGCGAGGAAGAGCGGATCGATGGGGCGGCCGTCGGGACTGCTGGCTGTCGGCGGCATCGGACTCCCTGGAGGTGACGGGCAAGTGCGGTGAGCGGTGCGGGCCCGCCCTGGGTATGGGAGGCCCGCATCGCATCATGTCCTGCCACTGCCCTTTCGGCCAGGAGATATCGACCCGCTGAACTGACAAATCGTCAGTTCTCGCCGGTGGGAGCCAGATCGGCCCACCAGGGGTCGAGCTCCGGCGGGTCGGCCACCTCCACCCGCTCGCCCGGGCGCGGCACCGCCACCGGCACGCCCTGCGCCTTGGCCTCGGCGAGCAGCCGCTCCACCGGCTCGGCCCACGGGTGCAGGCCCAGGTTGAACGTGCACCAGTGCACCGGGATCAGCAGCCCGCCGCCCAGCTCCTGGTGGGCCAGCACCGCGTCCTCGGGGCTGAGGTGGATGTCCGCCCAGTACTGGTCGTAGGCGCCGATCTGCACCAGCGAGGCGTCGAACGGGCCGTGCTCGGCGCCGATCGCCGCGTAGCCCTCGAAGTAGCCGGAGTCGCCGGTGTAGAAGACCTTGCGGCGCCGGCCGGCGATCACCCAGGAGCCCCAGAGCGTGGTGTTGCGGGTCAGCGAGCGGCCGGAGAAGTGGTGGGCGGCGGTCAGGGTGACGGTCAGGTCGCCCAGGGTGCAGGTCTCGTCCCAGTCCAGCTCGATGATCCGGTGCTCCGGCACGCCCCAGCGCCGCAGGTGGCCGCCGATGCCCAGCGGCACCGCGAACGGCGCCGACTGGCTGCGCAGCAGGCGCTTGACCGTCGACATGTCCAGGTGGTCGTAGTGGTCGTGCGAGATCAGCACCACGTCCACCGCGGGCAGGTCCTCCAGCTCCACCGGCACCGGGTGCAGCCGCTTGGGGCCCACGTGCGCGGAGGGCGAGCAGCGCTCGCTCCAGATCGGGTCGAGCAGTACCCGGGCACCCTCGATCTCGACCAGCGCGGAGGCGTGGCCGTACCAGGTGATCGCCACCTCCTGGGCGGCCGGCCGGTCGGCGGGGCCCGCCTCGCGGATCAGCGGCACCGGGCGGCCGGGTGTGCGGCCGGCCCGCTCGGTCAGGAAGCGGCGCAGCGCGGCCGGGTCGGTCGGCGAGAAGCGCTGCGGCGCGCGGGCCACCGAGGAGGGCGCGTTGTGGAAGGTGCCGTCCGCGAACTGGGGGGAGTTGCGGATCCGGTCGTCGTGCTCGGCGTCGGGGTCGCGCCCGAAGGCGGCGGGGACCTCGCGCAGTGCCCAGGCCGCCGCGCCGATGCCGACGGCCGCGGTGGTCAGGGTGAGCAGCCGGCCCCGGCGCCGACTGGCCTGGGGGTTTGCCTCGCTCATCGGGATGCCGCCCTTTACTGGTGTGTTCTCGGCATTCGGTCGGGGCACAGGCTACGACTCGACCGGCCCGCACCGACAGGGCAACGGGTATCGACCGTTCGGCGTTCCCGACAGCCGGCACCGGTCGGGTGGGGGCGCGCATTGTCGGAATGCGACAGTTCCGGCCCTGATCACCTGTGGAGCCCAGATTCGTCGCGGTGCGGAGGCAACCGATAGCGTCACACTGCGTACGTTCCGGACGCGTCACGCAACCAGGAAAAGGGAGAGGTGGATCGTTGAGCCGCTCGGTTCTCGTCACCGGAGGTAACCGGGGCATCGGCCTCGCCATCGCCCAGGCCTTCGCCGAGGCGGGCGAGAAGGTCGCCATCACCAGCCGCTCCGGCGAGCTGCCCGAGGAGCTGGCCGGGCTCGGGGTGCTCGCGGTGCGCTGCGACATCAACGACGCCGCGCAGGTGGACGCGGCCTTCACCGAGATCGAGGCCGCGAACGGCCCGGTCGAGGTGCTGGTGGCCAACGCCGGCATCACCAAGGACGTGCTGATGCTCCGGATGACCGAGGACGACTTCACCTCGGTGATCGAGACCAACCTGACCGGGACCTTCCGGGTGGTCAAGCGCGCCTCGGCCAAGATGCTGCGGGCCCGCAGGGGCCGGATCGTGCTGGTCTCCTCGGTGGTCGGCCTGGCGGGCTCGCCGGGACAGGCCAACTACGCCGCCTCGAAGGCCGGGCTGATCGGCTTCGCCCGCTCGCTGGCCCGCGAGTACGGCCCGCGCAGCATCACCGTCAACGTGGTCTCTCCCGGCTTCGTGGACACCGACATGACCGCGGTGCTCAGCGAGGAGCGCCGCAAGGAGATCGTCTCGGGGGTGCCGCTGGGCCGGTACGCCGCGCCCGCCGAGGTCGCCTCCACCGTGCGGTTCCTCGCTTCCGACGAGGCCGCGTACATCACTGGAGCCGTCATTCCCGTGGACGGCGGATTGGGTATGGGGCACTGAGCGACATGAGTGGAATTCTCGAGGGCAAGCGGATCCTGATCACCGGCGTGCTGATGGAGTCCTCCATCGCGTTCCACATCGCGAGGCTGGCCCAGGAGCAGGGCGCCGAGATCATCCTCACCGCCTTCCCGCGGCCGAGCCTGACCGAGCGGATCGCCAAGAAGCTGCCGCGGCCCGAGAACGTCAAGGTGCTGGAGCTGGACGTCACCAACGGCGAGCACCTGGACCGGCTGGCCGGCCTGGTGCGCGAGCAGCTGGGCGGCCTGGACGGCGTGGTGCACTCGATCGGCTTCGCGCCGCAGGACGCGCTGGGCGGCACCTTCCTGGACACGCCGTGGGAGTCGGTGGCGACCGCGATGCACGTCTCGGCGTACTCGCTGAAGGCGCTGACCACGGCCTGCCTGCCGCTGATGACCGAGGGCGGTTCGGTGGTCGGCCTGACCTTCGACGCGCAGGTGGCCTGGCCGCAGTACGACTGGATGGGCCCGGCCAAGGCGGCGCTGGAGGCGACCTCCCGCTACCTGGCCCGCTACCTGGGCGCGCAGGACATCCGCTGCAACCTGGTCTCGGCCGGCCCGCTCAAGTCGATGGCCGCCAAGTCGATCCCGGGCTTCGAGCAGCTGGCCGACACCTGGAACCACCGCTCGCCGCTGAGCTGGGACGTCACCGACATGGAGCCGGCCGGCCGTGGTGTGGTCGCGCTGCTCTCGGACTGGTTCCCGAAGACCACCGGCGAGATCATCCACGTGGACGGCGGGCTGCACGCGATCGGCGCCTGAGCGCGCCGCGCATCGCGCACCACGCACCACGCACCAGGCGACCCCCGTCGCGGCCGTTGACCGGTCGCGGCGGGGGTCGTCTGCTTGCGGGCGGCCGCGCGGCCGGCTCAGGCCTCGCTGCCGAGGGTTTCGCTGCTCCGGGTCTTGCCGCTGGGGGCTTCGCTGTCGAGCCGGCCGCACGCGCCGACCGCGGCGGAGGACTCGGTGGAGGCCGCGGCCGCGTCGCCGCCGCGGATGGCGGCCAGGATCTGGTCGTGACCCACATAGCGCTCGGGGGAGAGCACCGGGCCGATGTCCTGGCGCAGGTGGGCCCGGGTGACCTCGCCGAGGTCGGCGTAGAGCGTGGCCAGCACGTCGTTGTGCGCGGCGGCCACCACCGCCTGGTGGAAGGCGGCGTCGGCCTGCACGAACACCTCGGTGTCGCCGCCGAACCAGGCCTCCTCGCGCCGGGCCAGCGCGGCGGTCAGCAGGGTCAGATCCCGCTCGGTGCGCCGGTGGGCGGCCAGCGCGGCCGCCCCGGCCTCCAGCACCGAGCGCAGCTCGGCGACCTGCCGCTGCCCGGCGTCGGCGAACCTGCGGTGCATCACTCCGGCCAGTTCGCTGGTGGCCAGCACGTAGGTGCCCGAGCCCTGGCGGATGTCCAGCAGCCCGTTGTGGGCCAGCGCGCGGACGGCCTCGCGCACCGTGTTGCGGGCCACGCCCAGCTGCTCGACCAGCGCGGCCTCGGTCGGGATCCGGGAGCCGACCGGCCACTCGCCCGAGGTGATCTGGGCCCGCAGCTGGGCGATCACCTGATCGGCCAGCGGAGTGCGCCGGGGCGAGGACAGCGTCATGGTGCTCCTTCGAAGGCTCGACTGGCACCATCCTCTCGCGATGATGGCGCGGAAATTCATCCCATCATTCTATGATGGTGCCCATGCCTTCCGCAGCGGACGCCAGTCCCGCCACCCCGCGCGCCGAACACCCGCCCACCGTCGAGCGGCTGTCCACCCTCGAACGCCCGTCCGCCGCCCAGCGCTCCGCCGCCGGCACGCGCTCCGCCGACACGCGCTCGCGCCGCCTCGGCTGGCTGCTGGCCGTCGCCGTCGCGCTCGCCGCCGTGAACCTGCGCCCGGTGGTGACCAGTCTCGGCCCGCTGCTCCACCCGGTCCGCGCCGACCTGCACATGAGCGCCACGGTGGCCGGGCTGCTCACCGCCGTGCCGTCCTTCTGCTTCGCGGTCTTCGGCTTCGCCGCCCCGGTGCTGGCCCGGCGGTTCGGGCCGACCCTGGTGGTGACCGCCGGGACGGGAGCGATCACGGCCGGCGTCGCCGCCCGCTCCTTCTCCGGCGGTACCGCGGTCTTCCTGCTGCTCACCGCGGTGGCGCTGGCCGGGGTGGCGGTCGCCAACGTGCTGATCCCGGTGGTGATCAAGCGGTACTTCCCGGACCGGGTCGGCCCGATGATCGGGCTGTACTCGATGATGCTGTCGGCCGGCACCGCGCTGGCCGCGGCCGTCACCGTGCCGATGACCAGCGCGCTGGGCGGCAGCTGGCGGCTGGGCCTGGGGGTCTGGGCGGCGCTCGGCGGGCTCGCGCTGCTGGTCTGGCTGATCACTCTGGCGGCGCGCCGGGACGGGCGGCCGACCGCGGCCGCGACCGGCGCCGAGGGCCGGTTGGCGATCACCCGCAGCCGCACCGCCTGGGCGCTGGCCGTCTTCTTCGGCTGCCAGGCGACCGGCGCCTACGCCGTGATGGGCTGGATCTCGCAGATCTACCAGGACGCCGGCGTCAGCGCCGGCACCTCGGGCGTGCTGCTGGCGCTCACCATGGCGATCGGGGTGCCGATCTCCTTCATCCTGCCCAGCTGGGCGGCCCGGCGCGGTGACCAGCGGATCTTCGTGGTGGCGCTGGCCGCCTGCGGCGTGGCCGCCTACCTCGGGCTGATCTTCGCGCCGGCCGGCGGGCAGTGGCTCTGGGCCGTGCTGCTGGGGCTGTCCAACTGCGCGTTCCCGCTCACCCTGACCATGATCGGCCTGCGCGCCAGGACCAGTGGCGGGGTGGCCCAGCTGTCCGCCTTCGCCCAGGGCGTCGGCTACCTGATCTCGATCCCCGGCCCGATCCTGGTCGGCACCCTCTACCAGCGCACCGGCGGCTGGGACCTGCCGCTCGCCTTCCTGACGGTGTTGCTGGTGCCGCAGGTGCTGATCGGCCTGCGGGCCGCCCGGGCCCGCCACATCGAGGACGAGGTGGCGGCCACCCCGGTTTCCGCCTGATCGGGGACGGGTGCGAGACTCGGGCCCATGCCCGTTCTCGAACCCAATCCCACTGACGGCCGCCGCAAGCTGGCGCTGGTCTTCGCGGCGATCGTCGGAATCGTCGTGCTGATCTCGATCATCGCGACGATCGCCCAGTCGATGGGCTGAGCCCGGTGGCGGGCCGGGTTTTCTGCGAAGCTTTTCCAATGAGCCTCAACGCGTCTCGCAGGATCACCGTGCTCCGCCATGCCAAGGCCGACTGGCCGGAGGTCGCCGACCATGAGCGCCCGCTCGCCGACCGGGGCCGGCACCAGGCGCCGGCCGCCGGCGAGTGGCTGGCCGACTCGGGGATCAACCCCGACTTCGTGCTCTGCTCCACCTCGGTGCGCACCCGCGACACCTGGAAGCTGGTCGCGCACGAGCTGCCCAAGCGGGCCCGCAAGACGGTCTTCGAGGACCGGATCTACGAGGCGACCGCGGGCGAGATCATCGAGGTGCTGCAGGAGACCCCGGAGCAGTACGCCGATCTGATCCTGATCGGCCACAACCCCGGGGTGCAGAGCCTGGTCGAGGTGCTCGCCGGGGACGTGAGCCTGGGGGACGAGCTCTCGCGGCTGCGCCAGGGCGGGTTCCCGACGGCCGGGATCGCGGTGCTCTCCTTCGAGGGCTCCTGGAAGGCGGTCGAGCCGGGGGTGGGCACGCTGGTCTCGTACTACGTGCCGCCGCAGGACTGACGTCCGCCGCAGGACTGACACGGTCGCCGGTCGTTGGCCGGTCGCTCGGCCCGGCTCGGCCCCGCAGGCCCGGCCCGGCGCGCAGGCCCGGTGCGTACGCGTACCGGGCCTGATGCGTGCCCGGCCTGATGCGTGCCCGGCCTGATGCGTGCCGCGCGCGGGAGGTCAGCGCGGGGCGAGCGCGCCCAGGACCACGGTGCGGACCTCCGACCAGCGTGTGAGCAGGTCGTCGCGGCTGTTCAGCACGTCGGAGACGTACTGCATGCCGAAGAAGGCGGAGACGATCACTCGGGCCAGGGCAGCCGCCTCCAGGTCGCGCCGGACCTGGCCGGCCTCCTGGGCGCTCGCGATCAGGTTCGAGGCCAGCTTCTCGATCCAGGCCAGGTAGGGCCGTGGCAGCTCCGCCTTGATCTGCGCCTGCTCGGCCTGCAGCCGGGTGCCGGCCCGCACCATGGCGTCCTCGGCGAAGGCGTGCGCCGCGCGGTCGAGCAGCTCGTGGATGGTGGCCAGTGGGTCCAGGCCCTGGCCGTGCACGGAGTCCAGCAGGGTGGCCCAGCGCTGGTAGTGGGTCTCCACCACCGCGATGGCCATGTCCTCCTTGTCCTTGAAGTGGAAGTAGACCGCCCCCTTGGTCATCCCGACGCTCCGTGCGACGTCGGTGATCGATGTGCCCAAGTAGCCGTGCTGGGCGAAGAGTTCGGCGGATGCTTCGAGGATCTGGGACCTGGTCCGCAGGGCCCGTTCCTGCTTGGGCTCAAGAAGCTGCTCGATGCTCGCCGTCCTGGCGGTGGTCGGCATCGGCGGCGAGGTGGTCTGGTTCACGGTGGCGCTCCAACTCTCTTCTCGGGCCCCCAGCGGATGGTTGTGCGATCAACAAGCACTATAGCCGCGCAAATACCTTCTCACCGGTATTTTTTTGAGTACGCTGCCCCTTGAGGGGGTATGGAGCGCGCCCGGCAGCGCCGCTGGGGGGTGGCTGGAGTGTCGCCGGAGTGCCTCTGGAGGGTTGCTCAAGTCCGGCTGGAGCGCTGCCGGCTGGAGCGCTGCCGGGTGTGCGGCGCTGGGTGTGCGGCGCTGGGTGTGCGCTGCCGGGTGTGCGAGGGCTCGGGCTGCGGGCCGCAGGGTGCGGGGCTCGGGCTGGGGGGTGGGGAATGGGGTGCGGGTGGGGCCGGGGTGCGGCCTGGGGTGCCCGAAAAGGGAGGCTGGATAAAAACCTTCACGTAGGTATTCTGTTGCCCTGAGGCGCTCCGGCCCGTTCGGCCGCCCCGCGGACAAGCAGAAGCTGACGATGTGTGAGGAGAACGGCTCATGGCACAGACAGGGAAGGTGACCGTCGTCGGGGCGGGCGCTCAGGGCGCGGCCATCGCCGGGCGGATCGCCGAGTCCGACACGGCGGGCCTGGTGGTGCTCGCCGACGTGGTCGACGGCCGGGCGGAGGCACTGGCGCTGGACCTCAACCAGTGCCGGGCGCTGACCGGGCACGAGACCCTGGCCGTCGGGATCGCCACCTCGCCCGAGGGGGAGGGCTACGAACTGACGGCCGGCTCCGACCTGGTGGTGATCGCCGCCGGCCGGCGTCCCACGCCGGACGGCGACCGCTTCACCCACCTGCGCGCGAACCTGGAGCTGGTCACCGGGCTGGCCCGGCAGGTGGCCCTCCACTCGCCCGACGCGGTGCTGCTGATGGCCAGCAACCCCGTCGCCGAGCTGACCCGGGCGGTGCAGCAGGCCGCCGGTTTCCCGGCCTCGCGGGTGATCGGCCAGAGCCCGGCGCTGGACTCGGCGCGCTTCGCCCACTTCCTGGCCGAGGAGTTGGAGGTGGAGGTCGCGCGAGTGCGGGCGCTGACGCTGGGCTGGCACGGCGAGGACATGCTCACCGCCGTCTCGGCCTGCACGGTGGACGGGCGCCCGCTCGGCGAGCTGCTCTCCAGCGGGGTGCTGGAGGACCTGGCGGAGCGCACCCGCTACGCCGGCACCGAGCTGACCGCGCTGCTGCGCGGTTCCGCCGTGCTGCGCGCGCCGGCCGCCGCGGCGGCCGCGCTGGCCCGCGCGGTGCTCACCGACTCCGGTGCGGTGCTGCCGGTCTGCGCCTTCGTGGACGGCGAGTTCGGACTTGAGGGGGTCTGGCTCGGGGTGGAGGCGGAGCTGGGTGCCCGGGGCGTGAACAAGGTGGTGGAGACCCGGCTCGCCCCTGACGAGCTGGCGGCCCTGCGACTGGCCGCCGAGGGGGCCAGGGCCTCCCAGCGCCGGGCGGACGCCCTCGGCGCAGAGATCAGTTGACCGGCTCCGCGAGTCAGGAAGGAACCAGCATGAGCATCATCGAGGAGAGCCGACCCGCCACGGTGCCCGCCGGGGTCCCCAGCGCACACGAGCGGCTGGCCGAACTGGCCTGGATCCGGGACGAGGTGGTCCAGGGACCGGCCGCGAACGCGACCGAGCTGCAGCACGCCAGAGGAAAACTCACCGCCCGGGAGCGGATCGACCTCCTGCTGGACGAGGGCTCGTTCTGCGAGGTGGAGCCGCTGCGCCGGCACCGGGCGCAGGGCTTCGGACTGGAACGCCGCAGACCGTACTCGGACGGGGTGGTCACCGGCTGGGGGACCGTCGAGGGCCGGACCGTCTTCGTCTACGCGCACGACTTCCGGATCTTCGGGGGTTCGCTGGGCGAGGCGCACGCGGCGAAGATCCACAAGATCATGGACCTGGCCGAGCAGGCCGGCGCCCCCCTGGTCAGCCTCAGTGACGGTGCCGGCGCCCGGATCCAGGAGGGCGTCACCGCGCTGGCCGGCTACGGCGGCATCTTCCAGCGCAACGCCCGTTCCTCGGGGGTGATTCCGCAGATCTCGGTGATGCTCGGCCCGTGCGCGGGCGGCGCGGCCTACTCGCCCGCGCTGACCGACTTCGTCTTCATGGTCCGCGGCATCTCGCAGATGTTCATCACCGGTCCCGATGTGGTGGAGGCGGTCACCGGCGCCAAGGTGACCCTCGACGAGCTCGGCGGCGCGGACGTGCACGCCGGCACCTCGGGGGTCTCGCACTTCGCCTACGACGACGAGCGCGGCTGCCTGGCCGATGTGCGGCACCTGCTCTCGCTGCTGCCCGCCAACAACCGCGAGCTGCCGCCCTCGGTGACCGCCACCGACCCGGCCGACCGCCGGTGCGAGCGGTTGGTCGACCTGGTACCCGCCAACCCGGCCCAGTCCTACGACATGCGGCGGGTGATCGAGGAACTCGTCGACGACGGCGACTTCTTCGAGGTGCACGAGCAGTGGGCGACCAACGTGCTCTGCGCGCTGGCCCGGCTGGACGGGCACGTGGTGGGCCTGATCGCCAACCAGCCGGGCGTCACCGCCGGGGTGCTGGACATCGCCGCCTCGGAGAAGGCGGCCCGATTCGTGCAGATGTGCGACTCCTTCAACATCCCGCTGGTCACCCTGCTGGACGTGCCCGGCTTCCTGCCCGGTGTCGACCAGGAGCACAACGGGATCATCCGGCACGGCGCGAAGCTGCTCTACGCGTACTGCACGGCCACCGTGCCGCGGATCCAGCTGATCCTGCGCAAGGCCTACGGCGGCGCCTACATCGTGATGGACTCCCGCTCGATCGGCGCCGACCTCTCCTTCGCCTGGCCGACCAACGAGATCGCCGTGATGGGCGCGGAGGGCGCGGCGAACGTGGTCTTCCGCCGCGAGATCGCGGCCGCCGAGGACCAGGACACGGCTCGCCGGCAGCTGATCGAGCAGTACCGTGGCGAGCTGATGCACCCGTACTACGCGGCCGAGCGCGGCCTGGTGGACGACGTCATCGACCCCGCCGAGACCCGCACCGTGCTGATCCGCTCGCTGGAGATGCTCCGCGGCAAGCACGCGGACCAGCCCTCCCGCAAGCACGGGAACCCGCCGCTGTGAGCGGCGGCGAGGGGGCGCAGCCGCTCCTGCGGGTGCTGCACGGGTGCCCGGACGAGATCGAACTCGCCATTGTCACAGCGGTACTGCTCGCGGCCGTGGCCGAGCGGACGGCGCTCGCGGCGGCGGCCCGGGCGCACACGCCCGCGAGGCGGCGGGCCGGTTGGGATCGGCGGGTGGGGCTGCGCGGCAGTGCGCCCTCGTGGCACGGGGGCGCGCAGCGGGGCAAGCCGGCCGCGCTGGCGCACTGAGGAGCTCGCGGGGGCCGGGGCAGGGGCCGAGGGGTGAGGGACCGAGAGGGAGCACGGAGGGGGATGAGGGGGAGCGGCGGTGGAGCCCGGTGTGCGACCGGGCTCCACCGCCGTGCGTGCGTGTGCGCGCCCGAGGCGTCCGGGAGCAGGTGGCTGATGAAACGTCAATTGCTCTGCGTCCAGCGGGTCCTGGGCTTGGTCGGCGGCCGCCGCGTCAGTCGGGCCCGGTGAGCAGCAGGGCGCGGGCCAGCAGGCGCCAGGCCTCGTCCAGGTCGGCGTCCGACTCGGCGGGCTTGGTGCTCCCCGGCAGCTGCTCGTAGCCCAGCAGCACCGCCAGCAGCAGGTCGGCGACGGTTGCCGGGGTGTGCTCGGCCGGCAGCCGGCCGGCCCGCCTGGCGTGCCCGGCGTGCTCCAGCAGGAAGCCGTGGATGCTCGCCAGCAGGGCTGCGCCGCCCGGTACTTCGGCGGCCGGCTCAGTGGCCAGCCGGAGCGCGGCACGCACTCTCGGGTCGCTCCGCAGGCGCCTGCTGAGGGTCAGGGCGGCCGTCAGCAGGGCGGCCACCGCGTCGTCGGCGCCCGCGGCGGCCTCCGCGAGCACCTGGGCGCAGGCCTCGGCGCCGTGTGCCACCAGGGCGGCGGCCACGGCCTCCTTGGAGCGGAAGTGCCCGTACAGCGCGCCCTTGGTGAGCTCGGTGCGGGCCATCACGCCGGCCATGGTGGCGCGGGCGTAGCCCTGCTGGATGAACTCCTGCGACGCCGCGTCCAGGGTCTGCTGGTAGGTGCGCAAAGCGCGCTGCTGCTTCATCGTCTCGTGCCTCCTCCCTCCAGGGTAGAGAACATACCTGACAGAAGGTAGGTTCCGCGATCCGTCGAACTGCTGCGAGTTTCCTGGTAGTTGACGATGCATCGACCCAGTTGGCGGCCGTGATCACGCTCCGCGGCGGAGTTCTCAGAGAAAAAACCTCCCTGAAGGTATTCTACTTGTGCCATCATGGGCATGTCCTCGGACCGAGGGCCGCACGCGCCCGGTCGGGCGGCGTGATCGAGGGGATGGTCGTCGTGCTGAACAGTGAGGAAAATCCGAAGGGGGCCACCGCGCCCGTCCGCCTGGTGCTCGGCCTGGGCAGTGAGCTGCGTCGGTTCGAGTTCGAGCGCGTGCTCAACTCATCAGGTTTCGTTGGAGAGTTGACCACTACCGCGAACGCCGCGGGGGCGATCGCGGCGGCCGGGCGACTGGCTGCGGACCTGGTGGTGGTGGCGCTCGCCGAGCTCGACCGCGCGGTGGTGGCCGCGCTCGCCGCGGCGGGTGCCGCCGGGCCGCGGGTGCTGCTGCTGGTCGAGGACGTGGCCCAGGCCGACCTGGCCAAGGTCACCAGCGTGCGCAGCGCCGGGGTGCTGGACGCCGCGGAGTTGACGCCGCGCGCGGTGCGCGAGTGCCTGGAGCGGATCGCCGCCGGCGAGGTGCCGATCCCGTCCGCGCTGGCCCAGCGACTGCTGACGCCGGGCTGGGCGCCGGTCCAGGAGCGGACCCTGCCCCGCCTGACGCCGCGTGAGCAGGAGGTGCTCCCGCTGCTGGTGGACGGGCTGAGCAACAAGCAGATCGCCCGGCGGCTGGGGATCTCCGAGCACGGCGCCAAGCGGCTGGTGGCCAACATCCTGGCCAAGCTCGACTCCCCCAACCGGACCTGCGCGGTCACCCGGGCGCTGCGCGAGGGCCTTTACGAGCAGTGCCTGGAAGCGGCGAGCTGACGCAGTGTCAGTTCAGCGGGCCGCGAGGAAGCTTCACGAGAAGGAGTGAGTGAGCCATGGCAGGCGGGTCCCGACGGGCGGCGTTCTTCGACGTCGACGAGACCGTCATCACGGTCAAGAGCATGTTCGACTTCCTGCGGCACTGGACCGAGTACACCGGCGGCGGCCCGCAGGCCTACCAGGAGGCGGCCGGGCGGCTGCACGCGATCGCGGCGGCCGGGCGACACCGCTCCGAGGTCAACCGGGCCTACTACCGCGGCTTCGCCGGAGTGCCGTACGAGGAGCTGCTGGAGCAGGGCCGCCAGTGGTACGCCGTCTACCGGCGGCGCCCCGACGCCTTCGTCGGCGCGACGCTCGACGCGATCGCCGCGCACCGGCTGACCGGGGACCCGGTGGTCTTCGTCTCCGGTTCGTTCCGGGCCTGCCTGGAGCCGCTGGCGGGGGAGTTGGGCGCGGACCTGGTGCTCGGCAGCGAGCCGCTGGTCGGCTCGGACGGCCGGCTCACCGGCGAGGTGGTCCGTCCGATGATCGGCTCCAACAAGGCGCTGGCGGTGCAGGAGACGGTGGCCCGGCTGGGTCTGACCGCCGCTCACTGCTACTGCTACGGCGACCACGCCAGCGACCTCGACATGCTCCAGCAGGTCGGCCGCCCGCACGTGGTCGGCCAGGACCCGGTGCTGCTGGCCCAGGCCGCCGAGCACGGCTGGCCGCTGCTCTCCGCCGAGCCGGGCCCGCTGCCCGAGCTGGCCGGCCGCGGCTGAGAGTGCCGCCTGAGGCGGCACCGCCGCGGAGCACCGCAGCGGAGCAGTACCGCAGGCCGCTACCGCAGGCCACCACCGCAGAGCCACCTGACGAGCCGTCACAGCGTTGTGCGGCGCGCCACCACAGAGCCACTTGACGCACCACCACAGCACCACCACAGCACCACCCACACCGAGAGAGCAGCACCCACACCAAGGAGACACCATGAGTGCAGAGAACCGCCGGGTCTCGCTGATCACCGGCGCCGACCGCGGCATCGGCCTGGCACTGGCCCACCGGCTGGCCGACGCCGGCCACGCGCTGATCCTCCACTCCAACGAGGGCGAGGGTCTGGCCAAGGCCGTGGCCGAGGCGGGCTGGACCGAGGACCAGGTGATCACCGCGAGCCACGACGTCGCCGACGTCGAGGCCGTGGACGCGGCGGTGGCCGCCGCCGTCGCCCGCTTCGGCAAGATCGACGACCTGCTGAACGTGGCCGGCGTCGCCTACTTCGGCGGTGTCCTCACCACCGACCTGGAGATCTGGGAGCGCACCCTGCGCACCAACCTCACCGGCTACTTCCTGATGTCCCGCGCCGTGCTGCCGCACATGAAGGACGCCGGCACCGGAACCATCGTCAACATGTCCTCGATCTGGGGCAAGCGCGGCGCCCCGGCCGGCGCGATGTTCGCCTACGCGGTGTCGAAGTTCGGCATCGAGGGCCTGACCAAGTGCCTGATCGAGGAGGCCCGCCCGTGGGGCGTCAAGGTCTCCAGCATCGTGCTGGACAAGGTCGACACCGGCTTCCGGGACAACATGCTGCCCCACATCGACTACACCCCCGAGCAGCGCGCCAGGATGCTCAGCGCCGATGACGTCGTTGACGCCACGATGGCGATCCTGAACAGCTCGGGCCGCGCACACCCCTCCACGATCGAGCTCGACGCGTGGCTCTGGGCCTGACGCCCCGCCGGCTCCCGCATCCCAAGCTCGCTCCTTCTCACCGGAGATCGGCATGAAGAAAACTCGCAGCATCTACCCGCTGCTGACCCTGTCCGCGTTCTTCTGGGGCGCGACGTTCAACCTCGCCAAGTACTCGGTGCGCTACCTCTCGGCACCGGCCAGCGCGGCGCTGCGGTTCACCCTGGCCGCCGTGGTCATCTCGCTGATCCTCGTCCCGCAGGCGGGGAAGGTGAAGACGGTCCTCAAGCAGAACAAGGGGATCTTCACCGTCCTGGCGCTGCTCGGCGTCTTCGGCTTCAACACCTTCTTCTTCCTGGGCATGCGGTTCACCTCGCCCACGAACGGTTCGCTGATCCAGGCGACCAATCCGCTGGTGACCGCGCTGATCGCCGCCGTCTTCTTCAAGGAGAAGATCAGCGGAAATCACAAGCTGGGTACCTCGATCAGTTTCGCCGGTGTGGCCGCGCTGATTCTGACCGGTTCGGTGCAGCGGCTGCAGGCGCCCAATATCGGTGACATCTGCTGCCTGGTGGCGAACATCTGCTTCGCGTTCTACGCGGTCCTGCAGAAGCGCCACGTGAAGAACAGCACGCCGATCATCACCACGGGTATGACCACCATCATCGGCTTCGTGCCGCTGTGGGTGGTGGCGGCCGCGGTCACCCCGCGTCCGACCGTGACCGTGCTGGCCCACCTGCCCTGGCAGGTCTACGGCGCGCTGGTCTTCATGGGCGCGCTCGGCTCGGTGCTGGCGTACGTCTTCTGGAGCCAGGGGATCGCCCGGATCGGCGTCGCCGACACCGCGGTCTTCTTCCACCTGGTGCCGGTCTTCACCGTGCTGGTCTCCTTCATCCTCGGCCAGCAGGTCACCCTGCTGCAGGTGGCCGCCGGTGTCGTCGTGATGTCCGGTGTGGTGATCTCCTCGGGGACGCACCGCAAGCTGCTGGCCAAGTTCAAGGGCGAGCCGGCCGCGGTGGTTCCGGCCACCGTCCCGGCCGCGGGTTCGCCCGCCGCTCCGGCCGGCGGGGCCGCCGCGCCGGTGGCCCAGAAGGTCTGACCCGGCCCAGGACGCCGCGGGAGGCGACCCGTGATCGAGCAACTCCTGCCGGACTCCGTCGCCTGCGTCTGGACCACCCGTGATTCCGTGAAGGCAGCCCTCCTCCCCGCGGAGGAGGGCTGCCTTCGGCACGCGGTGGACGAGCGGCGCCGGGAGTTCACCACCGGGCGGCACTGCGCGCGCCAGGCGCTCGCCGGCCTGGGCCTGCCCGGGCGGGCGATACCGGCCGGCCCGCGCGGTGAACCGCTCTGGCCGGCCGGCGTGGTCGGCAGCATCACCCACTGCCGGGGCTACCGGGCGGCCGCGGTGGCCAGGTCGGCCCAGGTCCCGCTGCTCGGCATCGACGCCGAGGAGCACCGGGCGCTGCCGCCCGAGCTGCTTCCCAGGGTGCTGCTGCCCGCCGAGCGCGCGGCGGTGGCGCGACTGGCGCGGCTGGCGCCGCAGACGCACTGGCCGACCGTGCTGTTCAGCGCCAAGGAGGCTGTCTACAAGGCCTGGTACCCGTTGACCGGGCGTTGGCTCGGCTTCCACGACGCACGGCTGGAGGTGTCCTTGGACGGGCATTTCCGGGCGGTTCTGCTGGTCGATCCGCCACGGCTCGAAAGCGCGCCGGTGCGGGAATTCCAGGGCCGCTGGACGGCCACCGGGGAAACCATTGCGACGGCGGCTTTCCGGGTCGCCTGAAAGCGGCCGGGAAGCAGTCGGGTATGGCCGTCCGGCTAGCCGCAACGGGGTAGCGGAAAAGGCCCGTTGAGACCTCGTGAAGATCTGCCTAGCATTTGTTTCAGAACGCACATTCCATACGTTCTGCGGGAGAGCAGTGATGACCGGATCCATAATCGAGAAACTGTCGGACTTCGGTACCGACGAGGCCGTGGTCTTCCACGACCGGACCTACACCTACCAGGAGCTGGCCGAACTGGCCGCCGACTGGCGCCGCTTCCTCGACGAGCACGAGGTGCGGGCGGGCGAGGTGGTCACTCTGGAGGGTGCCTACTCGCCGCAGCTCTGCGCCGGCCTGCTCGCGCTGATCGAGCGCGGGGTCGTCGTCGTGCCGCTGACCGTGCTGCCCGCGGCCAAGCGCGCCGAGTTCCTGGACGTCGCCCAGGTCGAGACCGTGATCACCGCCGACGGCAGCGGGGGCCGCGAGCTCTCGCGCACCGGGCAGCGGGCCGAGCACGAGCTCTACGGGCAGCTGCGCGAGACCGGTCACCCCGGTCTGGTGCTGTTCAGCTCGGGTACGACTGGGCGCAGCAAGGCCTCGGTGCTCGACTTCAGCAAGGTGCTCGGCCGCTACGCGCCCGGCGGCAAGCCGCGCCGCATCCTCTCGTTCCTCAGCCTGGACCACATCGGCGGCATCAACACCCTGCTGCACACGCTGGTCCAGGGCGGCACCGTGATCACGGTCGCCGACCGCACCCCCGAGACCATCTTCGAGGCGATCGCCCGCCACCGGGTCGAGGTCCTGCCCACCACCCCGACCTTCCTCAACATGGTGCTGATCTCCGGCGTCCTGGAGCGGCACGACTGCTCGGCGCTGCAACTGGTCACCTACGGCACCGAGCCGATGCCGATCCGCACCCTCAAGCGGCTGGCCGAGGCGCTGCCCGCGGTCCGCTTCAAGCAGACCTACGGCCTCTCCGAGTTGGGCATCCTGCCCACCAAGTCGCGCGGCGACGACACCCTGTGGGTCAAGCTCGGCGCGGCCGGCTTCGAGCACAAGATCGTCGACAGCGTGCTGTGGATCCGCTCGGAGATGGCGATGCTCGGCTACCTCAACGCCGAGGCGCCGTTCGACGAGGACGGCTTCTTCAACACCCAGGACGTGGTGGAGACCGACGGCGAGTGGGTCAAGATCCTCGGCCGCCGCTCGGAGATCATCAACGTCGGCGGCGAGAAGGTCTACCCGAGCGAGGTGGAGAGCGTCGTCCTGGAGGTCCCGGGCATCGCCGAGGCCACCGTGAGCGGGCACCCCAGCCACGTCACCGGCATGATCGTCAAGGCCACCGTGCTGCTCGCCCCGGACGTCGACGAGGACGTCCGCGCGGTGCAGCGCCGGGTGCGTGAGCACTGCCGCACCAAGCTGGAGGGCTTCAAGGTGCCGGCGCTGGTCGTGGTCTCCGAGGCCGCCCAGCACTCCGACCGGTACAAGAAGATCCGGAGCCTGGCGTGAGCCGGCCCGCGGAGCCGCTGCCCGGCCAGGTCGCCGTGATCAGCGGCGGCAGCCGGGGCCTGGGCCGGGTGCTGGCCGAGCGGCTGCTCGGCGAGGGCTGGAAGGTGGCGACCTTCAGCCGCAGCAGCAACGAGCAGGTCGAGCAGTTGCAGACCAAGTACCCCGACGACTTCCTCTGGGAGTCGCTGGACCTGGGCGACCGGGTGGCGCTGCGCAAGTACGTGGCCGCGGTGGCCCGCCGGTTCGGCGGGATCGACCTGCTGGTCAACAACGCCGCGGTGCTCAACCGCCAGGAGCTCTTCCTGACCACGTCGGCGCGCCAGATGGACGCGCTGATCAACAACAACCTCAGCGCCCCGATCGCCCTGGCGCAGGCCTGCGCCAGGGTGATGAGCACCAACAACAGCGGACAGATCGTCAACGTCTCCTCGATCAACGCCATCCGCGGCTTCCGCGGTGTGGCGGTCTACTCGGCCACCAAGGCCGGCCTGGACGGCTTCAGCCGCAGCCTGGCCCGCGAACTGGGCCCGCTGAACATCCGGGTCAACTCGGTGATCCCCGGCTTCTTCGACAGCGACATGACCACCGAGGTCACCGACCAGAACCGGGACCGGATCCAGAAGCGCACCCCGCTGGGGAGGTTGGCGGACATCGAGGAGATCGCCGACACCGTCCAGTTCATCATCTCGTCCAAGGCCTCGTTCATCACCGGCCAGACCATCGTCGTCGACGGAGGAATCACATGCTAGACAACGCCACCGCTCTGACCGCGGTCCGCGAGCAGATCATCGACCTGCTGGCCGAGGCCGGCATCGAGCACGGGGAGATCACCGGGGCCGAGCCGCTGAACGCGGTGGGCCTGAGCTCGCTGCTGCTGGCGAGACTGATCATCCAGCTGGAGTTGGACCTCGGTGTCGACCCGTTCGCCGAGGGCGACCTGGTGGTCTCCGACGTGCGCACCGTGGGCGAGCTGGCCGCGGCCTACGTCGCGGCGAGTGCCGCGCCGGTGGCGGCATGAGCGCGCCGGTCGCGCCGGGCAAGCCGCTGCTGGTGGTCGGTGACCGGTTCGAGGAGTTCCTCGCGCTGCCGGGCACCATCGCCGCCTCGGTCCTGCTGGAGCGGCTGCGCACCGAGCCGCCCGGCGAGCCGCTGCGGGTCACCGTCGGCCAGGGCCTGACCGGTGAGCAGTTGGTCGAGCTGGACCGGCTGGCCGAGTCCGCCTACGGGGCGCTGACGATCTCCCAGGGCCAGGTGCCGCTGCCGGTCGAGCGCTCGGTCACCCACAAGGTCTTCGAGAAGAACGTGCTGATCGGCGAGGTCGAGGAGCTCGGCGAGGGCCGCTACCGGGTGCCGCTGGTGCTCGACCAGCACGTCGAGGTGTTGGAGGACCACCTGACCGGTCTGCACATCCCGGCCGTCACCCTGCTGGAGGCGGCCCGGCAGACCTGGACCGCCGTCACCGAGCAGTACCTGATCGAGGCCGAGCCGCGCACCCGGTTCGTGATCAGCGGCTTCCGCTCGGTCTTCGAGAACTTCGTCTTCCCGCTGCCGGCCGACCTGGAGTACCAGCTGCTCGAGCGCAAGCCCGGACCGGTCGGCGAGAGCATCTCCTTCAACGTCGAGGTCTGGCAGCTGGGCCGGGTCGCGGCCCGCTTCGAGGCCGAGATCCGGGTGATCCCCGAGCTGTTCGCCGTCAAGCAGGAGACCATGGCGGCCCGCCAGGCGCTGCGCGACACCACTGACCGCTACCGGCAGCAGCCGGTGCTGGCCTTCGCCGAAGGGGCGTGAGCCCGTTGTTCTGGACCATCCACTGCCTGGACGGCGCCGACGTCACCGAGCAGCGCAAGGCGCTGGGCGCCGAGCACTCGGCGCACCTGAAGACCGCCCGG
Source organism: Kitasatospora sp. NBC_01287 (assembly GCF_026340565.1). Taxonomy (NCBI): domain Bacteria; kingdom Bacillati; phylum Actinomycetota; class Actinomycetes; order Kitasatosporales; family Streptomycetaceae; genus Kitasatospora; species Kitasatospora sp. NBC_01287. Next base: position 2,667,607 of record NZ_JAPEPB010000001.1, on the reverse strand, counting down.
CCCGCCCCGCTGGTCTACGGCCCGCTGCTGGCCGACGACGGCGAGAGCGGTGTCGGCAGCCTCTTCATCATCGACGCGCCCGACCGGGCCGCCGCCGAACGCTGGGTCGAGGCCGACCCGTTCCGCCGCGGCGGGGTCTGGCAGGAGGTGCGGATCCACTTGTTCCGCCAGTCCGCCAACGCCCCGGTGCAGCTGCCGCAGAGCCCTGCGGTCTGAGACCTACGTCTGAGACGTTTGTCTGATGCTCACGTCTGAGATCCAAATCTGAGATCCAAGTCTGATACCTGCGTCTGATACCTGCGTCTGAGACTTACGTCTGAGATCCGAGTCTGAGACTTAATTCTGAGACCCGTGTCCGGTACTCGCGTCTGAGACCTAGGTCTGAGACCCGCCGCCTGACCGCCGCGCACCCTGACCGCCGCGCACCCTGGCCCCTGCGCCGCCTGACCGCTGCGCACCCTGACCCCTGCGCCTCTGGTCACGCCAACTCTCCATCCTGGAAAGGAAGTCACCTCCATGTCCACGCAACTCCTGCTGGTCACCCAGGTCGCCGTCGAGAAGCAGTCCGCCGAGCAGGCCGTCAAGGCCTGGCAGCAGCTGAACATCGACGCCGGCGCCACCGCCCAGCTCTACCGCTCGCTGGACCGCGACACGCTGCTCGAACTGCGCGCCCTCAAGGGCCTGGCCGAGCTGCCGGCGCTGCGCAACGAGTGGGCCGCGCTCTGGGACACCCTCGCCCCCTTCCTGGCCGGCGACTTCCGCCGCCAGCTCCAGGAGTTCGTCGAGGCGCCCAAGCCCACCGAGCTCGAACTGCCGGACACCACCTACGTGCAGCTGCGCCGCGTCGAGGTCAAGCCGCCGGTGATAGCCGACTACCGGGCGTGGCGCGAGCGAACCATCTTCGAGACGGTCCGGGCCGCCGACGAGTCGGAGATCTTCCTGGCCTACCACTCGCTGATGAGCACCGAGCCCGGCGTGCTCTTCGTGGCCGGCTTCAACGGCTCGCCCGAGGTGCACAACGCGGTCTTCCGCACCCCCGAGTACGAGGCCATCCTGGTCCAGGCGCGGGACAACTACATCGTCACCCACACGGGTGGCGACGCCGGTCTCTTCCTGGAGACCTTCGCCCGCGTCGAGGCCTGAGCCCGATGCAGAAGCAGAGCTACGACCTGAGCCTCACCACCCAGGGGCCGACCTATCCGCCCAGCGAGGTGATGGACCCCAACGGCGACTTCGTCGTCATCGGCGTGGTCAACCGGCCGGGCCCGGACGGCACCACCCGCACCGAGTGGGGCCGGGCCATCGTCTCGGCGCAGAGCGAGATGCCCCCGCACGGGCAGAACGTGCCGTACCGGATCGTGCGTGAGCTGCCCTCGAACGACCAGCTGACCCAGGCCGACCGCGACACCGTGCTGCACACGCTGCCGCTGCCGCTGCCGATCAACAACTACCCGATGCTCTTCGCCCCCGAGCAGTCCCCGGAGGCGAACAGCGTCCAGCGCCCCAGTTACCCGTTCCACGAGGTGCCGATCCCGGATCTGCGCCCCGAGGACGGCCGCCGGGTCAACGAGCCGATCACGCTGGGCCAGTGGGTGCGGGCCCGGGGTGACATGGAGGTCGCGCTGGCCGACGACGGGCACGCCGCCGAGTTCACCTTCGAGTTCGCCGGACTGATCCCGTCCAGCATGTACACGGTGATGTCGCTGCGCACCCACGACCTGGCGCCGGCCCCGCTCGGGCCGCACCGCCCGGGCCCGCTGGGCATCCCCAACGTCTTCATGACGGACCGTCAGGGGCGTGGCCACTACCACGCCAAGCTGCCCAACCCGTTCCCCGCGCCGGGCGCGCCCGGTCCCGAGCGGATCGTCAACGTGGTGCTGCTCTGGATGAGCTACCAGCAGAACTACGGTGGGGCGATCGGCTTCTACGGCCTCGGAGGCGACATCCACGCCCAGCTGAAGCTGCAGCGGGCGAGCTTCCAGGAGTTCGTCACCACCGCCGAGTGACGCCCGACGCGGGGCGGCCCGCAAGGCCGCCCCGCCCGGGCCCGACCACCCAGGAATCCCGATGACCACAGTCACCACCGCACCGCCCGCCACCACCCCCACGCCCGCCACCACCGTCACGCCCAGCGCCACCGAGCAGCACGGCGCCGCCGTGATGCGCGAGCTGGGCCTGGACGCCGAGCAGTTGATCGCCGGAATCGCCCCGCTGGACGAGCGCTTCGGCCACAGCGTGGTCGAGTACGTCTTCGGCGAGATCGTCGGCCGCCCCGAACTGGACCTGCGCACCCGCGAGCTGGCCACCCTGGCCGTGCTCACCGCGATCGGCGGCTGCGAGGCGCAGTTGGAGACCCACCTGCGCGCCGCCGTGCACCTGGGCATCCCGCGCAGCGAGATCGTCGCGCTGCTCACCCACGTCACCGCCTACGCCGGCATCCCCCGGGTGATGAACGCGCTGCCGGTGGCCAAGCGGGTGCTGCTGCCGGCCGACGTCTAGGGCAGGGCGCAGTGAGCGGGCGGTCGCCTTCTGTCACAGGTGGGCCTGTCACAGGCGAACCTGCCACGGGCTGGCCTGTCACGCGCGGACGTGCCACAGGGCGGAGCTGGGCCACGGGGCGTACCCCGCGGCCCCGCTCCGCCCTGATGCGCGCGCGCCGTTACTCCGGCGGCGTCCCGTGCAGCTCGTCCGCCGCCTCGACCTCTTCGCGGGTGATCCCCAGCAGGTAGAGCACGGTGTCCAGGAACGGCACGTTGACCGCCGTGTCGGCGGCCTCGCGCACCACCGGCTTGGCGTTGAAGGCCACCCCGAGCCCGGCCGCGTTCAGCATGTCCAGGTCGTTGGCGCCGTCGCCGATCGCCACCGTCTGCTCCAGCGGCACCCGGGCCTGCTCGGCGAACCGGGCCAGCCAGCGGGCCTTGCCGGCCCGGTCGACGATCTCCCCGGTGACCCGCCCGGTGAACCGGCCGTCCTCGACCTCCAGGGTGTTGGCCGCCGCGAAGTCCAGTCCGAGCAACTCCACCAGGTAGTCGGTGACCTGGGTGAACCCGCCCGAGACGATGCCGACCTGGTAGCCGAGGCGCTGCAGCGTGCGGATCAGGGTGCGGGCCCCGGGGGTGAGCCGGACCTCGGTGCGGACCTTCTCCACCACGCCCGCGTCCAGCCCGGCCAGCAGCTTCACCCGGGCCCGCAGCGACTCGGCGAAGTCCAGCTCGCCGCGCATCGCGGCCGCCGTCACCTCGGCCACCTCGGTCTCGCAGCCCGCGTGGGCGGCGAAGAGCTCGATCACCTCGTCCTGGATCAGGGTGGAGTCCACGTCCATCACCACCAGGCGCTTGGCCCGCCGCTCCAGCCCGGCCGACACCACCGCGATGTCCACCCGCTGGACGGCCGCCTCCAGCGCCAGCGCGGCCCGCAGCCGCTCGGTGGCCACGCCGGAGACCGCCAGCTCGACCGCCGTCACCGGGTACTTGGCCAGCCGGAACACGCGGTCGATGTTGCCGCCCTGGGCGGTCACCTGTCGGGTCAGCGCCGAGACGGCGGACGCGGTGAGCGGCTGGCCCAGCACGGTGACATGGGAACGGCCCTCGGCACGCGGGCGGTTGTCACCGGTGCCGGAGATGATCTCGGCCTGGAGTCTCAGCTCCTCGGCCCAGCGGTGCACGGTGGCGCGCAGCGCGCCCTCGGCGCCGGGCGCCCCGCCGGCCGGCGGGGTGACCAGGGCGCAGAGCGTTATCCGGCCACGGGTGACCACCTGCTCGATGTCGATCACGTCGACATCGAAGGCGGCCAGGGTGGCGAAGAGTCCGGTGGTGATGCCCGGGCGGTCCTTGCCGAACACCTTGACCAGCAGAGTGCGCTCGTCGTCGGCGGTCCGGGGCTGCGGGGGAGTCGTGTCCATGGTGCTGCCCACGCTACCTGGCCAGGACCGGGCCACCGGGCAGCGTCCGTCCTCTGGACGTCCGCCGGACGTGCGTTGTTCACTCGCGAACCGGGCACCTGGCGCGCACGAACACGGCACCCGGTCCGCACGCCGCTCTCACCTGGATCCCCGCCCGCGCGGGGCCCGGCACCGCGGGTGTCACCGCGGCGGCGTGGGATGGTTGCCGCCTGGTCACAGTCACCGGGGCTGACTTTTCGCCATCGGGCACGAGCTGGAATGATTACCCCCCGTCAGACGCGATATTCCTCACTCCCCGCCCGCGGGGAAGCCATCGGGGGACCGAGAGAGCGGGGCAGGCGGACAGTGCCGCAACTCGTACTAGAGATCAACGGGCAGCAACGGACCCTGGAGCCGGGCCGGGCCTACACCATCGGGCGGGATCCGCAGGCGGACTTCCCGTTCGACGACGCCAGGGTCTCCTGGCGGCACGCCACCATCTCCTTCAACGGCGCCGCCTGGCAGCTGGAGGACCACGGCAGCACCAACGGCACCTTCCTCGGCGGCGGTCGCACCCTGCACGCGCAGCTGCTGCCCGGCACGGTGCTGAACCTGGGCAACGCCGAGAACGGGCCGCGGCTGGCCTTCTCGGCCCCGGCCGCCGCCGTCCCCGCGCAGGCAACGCCGGCGCAGGCCGCGCCGGTCGCCGCGCAGCCCGCCCCCGCGGTGGCCTGGCACGAGGCCGAGACCAACCGGCACGCCGCCGGCGGTCAGGCGCCCTACCAGGCGCCGGCCCCCTACCAGCAGCAGCAGCCGTTCCCGCAGCAGTACCAGCAGCAACAGCAGGCCCAGCCGTTCCCGCAGCAGCACCAGCAGGCCCAGCAGCAGCCGTTCCCGCAGCAGCAGGCCCACCCCTACCCGCCGCAGTACCCCCAGCAGGCCCAGCCCTACCAGCCGCCGGCGCCGTACCAGCAGGCCCAGGCCCAGGCCCCGGCCCCGCAGCCGTTCACCGACGCCCCGGCGCCCGGTGAGCGCAACCCCACGATGATCCGCAACCTCACCGCGGGCATGCGCACGGTCCGGATCGGGCGCGCGCTCGACAACGACGTCGTGGTCTCCGACCTGCAGGTCTCCCGCCACCACGCGGAGCTGCGCCAGCTGCCCGACGGCCGCTACGAGATCGTCGACCTCGGCTCGCACAACGGGATCTTCGTCAACGGCATCCCGGCCCAGCGCCAGCTGCTGGGCCCGCAGGACCGGCTGACGGTCGGCCACTCCTCCTTCCAGCTGGTCGGCGACCAGCTGCAGGAGTTCATCGACAACGGCCCGGTCTCCTTCTCCGCCCACCACCTGACCGTCGAGGTCGACTTCAAGGGCGGCAAGAAGGTCCTGCTGAACGACGTCAGCTTCGGGGTCCCGGAGAAGTCGCTGATCGCGGTGATCGGCCCCTCCGGCTCCGGCAAGTCCACCCTGCTGCGCGCGCTCACCGGCTACCGCCCGGCCGACCGCGGCGAGGTGCTCTACGACGGCCGCAACCTCTACAAGCAGTTCGCCGAGCTGCGCCAGCGCATCGGCCTGGTGCCGCAGTCGGAGATCCTGCACAAGGAGCTCACGGTCCGCACCGGCCTCAAGTACGCGGCCCGGCTGCGCTTCCCCGGCGACACCGAGGCCGCCGAGCGCAACCGCCGGATCGACGAGGTGCTCTACGAGCTGCGCCTGGACAAGCGCGCCGACAACCGGATCACCGCGCTCTCCGGCGGCCAGCAGAAGCGCGTCTCGGTCGCCCTGGAGCTGCTCACCAAGCCCTCGCTGATCTTCCTGGACGAGCCCACCTCGGGCCTGGACCCGGGCATGGACCGCGAGGTCATGCAGATGCTGCGCGGCCTGGCCGACGACGGCCGCACCATCCTGGTGGTCACCCACTCGGTGGCCGAACTCGCCCTCTGCGACCGTCTGCTGGTGATGGCGCCGGGCGGTTCGGTGGCCTACTTCGGGCCACCGGACGAGGCGCTGCACTTCTTCGGCTACGAGACCTGGGCGGACATCTTCCAGGCCTTCGAGAACTACCCCGAGCACGACTGGGCCGGCCGCTACCGCGGTTCGGTGCACTTCCAGCAGTACTCGGCCGACGTGGACGCGGTCGCGGTGCAGCAGGCCCCGGTCAACCACCAGCCGATCCAGCCGACCAAGCCGCAGAGCTGGGGCTCGCAGCTGTGGACGCTGATCCGCCGCTACCTGTCGGTGATCGCCTCCGACCGCGGCTTCCTGGCCCTGTCGGTGCTGCTGCCCGCGGTGCTCGGGGTGGTCTCCACCGTGGTCCCGGCCACCCACGGCCTGCGCCCCAACCCGGCCGGCGGCTCCAACAACGCGGCCGGCACCATCATGCTGGTGCTCGCGATCGGAGCCTGCTTCTCGGGCGCGGCCAACTCGGTCCGTGAGTTGATCAAGGAACGGGCGATCTACGAACGAGAACGCGCCACCGGCCTGTCCCGGTCCGCGTACCTGATGTCGAAGATCATCGTGCTGGGCATCTTCAGCGTGCTGCAGGGCGCGATCATCGCGGCCGTCGGCTTCTCCACCCGCTCGCTGCCCGAGCACGGCCTGATCTTCAGCAACGCGCCGGCGATCGAGATGGCGATCGGCATCATCCTGCTGAGCTTCGCCTCGATGATGTTCGGCCTGGTCATCTCGGCCCTGGTGAAGACCGCCGAGAAGACCATGCCGCTGCTGGTGATGTTCGCCATCGTCCAGGTGGTCTTCACCGGCTGCCTCTTCCAGCTCTTCGACAAGGCCGGGCTGGCCCAGTTCGCCTGGCTGATGCCGGCCCGCTGGGGCGTCGCGGTGGTCGGCACCACGCTGGACCTCGGGCACCTGATGGTGCTCGACCCGACGCACATGAACGCGCACGACGGCCTGTGGCAGCACAGCGTGCTCCAGTGGTCGATCGACTCCTTCATGCTCGTGGTCATCTCCGCCGCCCTCGGCTTCCTGGTGCTGCGCCTGCTGCGCCGGCACGAGCCGGAGGTCATGCAGAAGGGCTGACGCGGCCTCACCAGCGCGAACGCGGGCGGCACCCCTGAGCGGGGGCGCCGCCCGCGCTCGTATCTCATCCATGAGATATCGTCTCCGCCATGGCAGATGACTACCTCTCGCGTATCGGCAAGCTCATCCGTGACGCCCGCAAGCACCGCGGCTGGACACAGGCCGAGCTCGGCACCGCGCTCGGGACCAGCCAGAGTGCGGTCAACCGCATCGAGAACGGTGGGCAGAACATCAGCCTTGAGATGATCGCCCGGATCAGCGAGGCGCTGGACAGCGAGATCGTCTCCCTCGGCTACGCCGGTCCGATGCACCTGCGGGTCGTCGGCGGTCGCCGGCTCTCCGGCAGCATCGACGTCAAGACCAGCAAGAACGCCTGCGTCGCGCTGCTCTGCGCCTCGCTGCTCACCACCGGCCGCACCACGCTGCGCCGGGTGGCCCGGATCGAGGAGGTCTACCGCCTGCTGGAGGTGCTGAACAGCATCGGCGTGAAGACCCGCTGGATCAACGACGGCGCGGACCTGGAGATCACCCCGCCGGCCGAACTCGACCTGGACGCGATGGACCAGGCGGCGGCCCGCCGCACCCGCTCGATCATCATGTTCCTCGGCCCGCTGATGCACCGGGTGGACCGCTTCAAGCTGCCCTACGCCGGCGGTTGCGACCTCGGCACCCGCACCGTCGAGCCGCACATGGCCGCGCTGCGCCGCTTCGGCCTGGAGGTGACCGCCACCACCGGCCTGTACCACGCCGAGGTCGACCGCCAGGTCGGCCCCGAGCGCCCGATCGTGCTGACCGAGCGCGGCGACACCGTGACCGAGAACGCCCTGCTCGCCGCCGCCCGGCACGACGGCGTCTCGGTGATCCGCAACGCCAGTCCCAACTACATGGTCCAGGACCTCTGCTTCTTCCTGGAGCGGCTCGGCGTCAAGATCGAGGGCATCGGCACCACCACCCTCACCGTGCACGGCCAGGCCGTGATCGACTGCGACGTCGACTACGCCCCCTCGGAGGACCCGGTGGAGGCGATGAGCCTGCTCGCCGCCGCCGTGGTGACCTCCTCCGAGCTGACGGTGCGCCGGGCGCCGGTGGAGTTCCTGGAGATCGAGCTCGCCGTGCTGGAGGAGATGGGCCTCGACTACGACCGCGGCCCCGAGTACTTCGCCGACAACGGCCGCACCCGGCTGGTCGACCTGACGGTCCGCCCGTCCAAGCTGCACGCGCCGATCGACAAGATCCACCCGATGCCGTTCCCCGGCATCAACATCGACAACGTGCCGTTCTTCGCCGCCATCGCGGCCACCGCGCAGGGCTCCACGCTGATCCACGACTGGGTCTACGACAACCGGGCCATCTACCTCACCGAGCTGACCCGGCTGGGCGCCAACGTCCAGCTGATGGACCCGCACCGGGTGCTGGTCGAGGGCCCGACCCGCTGGCGCGCCGCCGAGATGATGTGCCCGCCCGCGCTGCGCCCGGCGGTGGTGGTGCTGCTCGCGATGCTGGCCACCGAGGGCACCTCGGTGCTGCGCAACGTCTACGTGATCAACCGCGGCTACGAGGACCTGGCCGACCGGCTGAACTCGGTCGGGGCGCGGATCGAGACCTTCCGCGACATCTGAGCCCGTCGCTCGCCGGTGAAGGCCCGGCCGGCCCTGGGGAGTTCCCCACGGTCCGGCCGGGCCTTCACCGTGTCCTGGGCCGGGCGGCCCGAAAATCGCGCCGCGCCGCCGGCCGCAGGCCCTACGCTCGGTCCTCATCAGGGCCCGCCGACCAGGGCGGTCGCCCGTCGTGCCGCACCTCGTCGAGAAGGTTCACCGCTCATGCGCTGGTCCCAGATGCACATCCCCACCCTCCGCGAGACCCCCGCGGACGCGGAGGCGCCGAGCCACCGGCTGCTGCTGCGTGCCGGGTACGTCAAGCAGCTGATGGCGGGTCACTACTCGCTGCTGCCGCTCGCGGTGCGGGTGCGGGCCAAGGTGGTGGGCATCATCCGCGAGGAGATGGACGCGATCGGCGCGCAGGAGTTCCTGCTCCCCACCGTGCACCCGGCCGAGGTCTGGCAGCGCAGCGGCCGCTGGGAGACCATGGGCGAGGAGATGTTCCGCCTCAAGGACCGCAGGGGCGCCGAGCTGGCCCTGGGCATGACGCACGAGGAGATCTTCTCCACGCTCGCCGCCGACCTCAGCTCCTACCGCCAACTGCCCCAGATCTGGTACCAGTTCCAGACCAAGTTCCGCGACGAGCCGCGCCCCAAGGCCGGCCTGATGCGGACCCGCGAGTTCACCATGAAGGACGCGTACTCCTTCGACCTGGCCGGCGAGGGGCTGGACACCGCCTTCGAGCGGCACCGCGCCGCCTATCTGCGGATCTTCACCCGGCTCGGCATCCCCGCGATCCCGGTCGAGGCCTCCAGCGGTGCGATGGGCGGCTCCACCTCCACCGAGTTCATGTGCCCCGCCGAGGTCGGCGAGGACTTCGTCGTGCACTGCCCCGCCTGCGGCTACGCCGCGAACATCGAGAAGGCGACTTCTCGACTGTCGCCGACCGAGGACGAGGCCGGCCGGCCCGCCCCCGAGCGCTTCGACACCCCCGGTGTGCGGACCATCGACGACCTGGCGACGGGCTTCGGCGCGGCGGCGGAGCGCCAGATCAAGACCCTGGTCCAGGTGCTGGACGAGCGCCTCACCCTGATCCTGCTGCGCGGCGACCACGCGCTGGCCGAGCAGAAGCTGATCGACGCCACCGGCGCGAGTACGGTGCGGCCGGCCCGCCCCGAGGAGATCCAGGCGGTCCTGGGCGCCCTGCCGGGCAGCCTCGGCGCGGTCGGCGTCACCTCGCTGCCGATCCTGGCGGACGAGTCGCTGCGGGGTCGGCGCGCCATGTTCACCGGCGCGAACACCGACGGCGTGCACCTGCGCGGCGTGGACGTCGAGCGCGACATCACCGTCGGGCAGTGGGCCGACCTGCGCGAGGCGGCGGCCGGCGAGCCCTGCGCGCACTGCGGCGAGCCGCTCCAGGTGCGCAAGGCGATCGAGGTCGGCCACATCTTCAAGCTCGGTCAGAAGTACAGCCAGGCCTTCGGCCTGACCGTGCAGGACGCGGCCGGCGCCCCGGTCACCCTGGTCATGGGCAGCTACGGCATCGGCGTCGAGCGCGCGATGGCCGCCGCCATCGAGTGCCACCACGACGACAAGGGAATCGCCTGGCCGGTGTCGATCGCGCCGTTCGCCGCGGCGGTGGTGGTCGCCCAGCCGAAGGACGCGGAGACGGCGAAGGCGGGCGAGGAGGTCTACCAGCAGCTGCTGGCGGCGGGCGTCGAGGTGATCGTCGACGACCGCGACGAGCGGCTCGGCGTGAAGTTCGCCGATGTCGAGCTGGTCGGCATCCCGCTGCGGATCACGGTCGGCAAGCGCGGCCTGGCCGAGGGCGTGGTCGAGCTGACCTCGCGGGCCACGGGCGAGACGGAACGGGTGCCGGTGGCCGAGGCCGCGCAGCGGGTGCGGCAGGTGCTGGGGGCGGCGCGGTAGGTCGGTTTGGGACAGGAACGGGACACCGTCACAGCTCTGTCCCCGCAGCCGCCGAAGCCTGGAAGAGCACGATCGCCTGTGTGACGCTACTGGTGGTCGCGGCGGGGGCCGCGACCACCAGAACCCACGGGAGATCTCAGATGCGTGTTCAGCGTGCCCTGGCGGCAAGTGCGATGCTGGTCGTGACCGGGCTGGCACTGACGGCCTGTCAGGACGACGTCAGCGGGCCGGCCGGCACGGGCGGCGGCCAGGCGGCGTCGGCGCCGAGCAGTGCCAAGGCTTCGGGCGGCACCGGCACGACCGGCACGACCGGCACCACCGGCACGACCGGCACCACCGGCACGACCGGCACCACCGGCACCACCGGCACCGGCGGGGCAGGCGGGGCGAGCCCCAAGGCTCCCGTCGCTTCCAAGACCCCGGTCGCCTCCAAGGCCCCCACCACCGGCGCCACCGGGACGGGCAAGGCCACGATCGCCGCCTGCACCACGGACAACCTGATCCCGGACGTCTCCGCGGGCAACGCGACGCCGCCGGACCAGGACATGGCGTCGGTCACCGTCTCGCTCTACAACAAGGGCGAGACCTGCACCCTGACCGGCTTCGCCGGGGTCGACCTGGTCACCAGCGAGGGGTCCACCTCGGTGCCGCGCGGCCGGCAGCAGCCGACCACCATCACCCTGGCCAAGTCGCAGGACTCCATGTTCACCATCTGGTACCGCACCAACCCCAAGGGCCACCCCGCCGCCACGGTGACCACCATGACCATCACGCCGCCCGGGGAGACCCACTCGGTCAAGATGACCTGGCCGGGCGCCGGTCTGGCCGTGGGTGCGGACGCCGGCGGTACGGACACCCTGTACCTGGAGCCGGTCGCCCTCCATGCCTGATCGATCGTCAGCTACCGCTCGTGCCAAGCGGGTTGAGGACGGTGAAGCGCCAGCCACCGTCGGCGTCCCGGCGGGCGACGTTGGCGGTGGTGCCGGTCGGGGTGATCCGTTCGCCGCCCGGGCCGTCGATCTCCATGGTCCAGTCGGTGACCAGGAGGGCGGTCCCCGCGCCGACGAGCGTGTGCCGCTGGACGTTCGTCAGCCTGCCGCGGGCGGCGACGGTTCCGCTGATCTCCGCGCGCAGCGCCGCGGCGCCGGTGAGCTGCTCGCCGGCCACCGTGCGCATGCCCGCGTCCGGGGCGAACAGGGCCAGCACGCCGTCGACGTCGCCCGCGTTCAGCGCGTCCTGGAACACGATCGGCAGCCGCGCCGGGTCGGTGATGACAGGGGACATGGTGGAAGGTCCTCACTTCTCGAAGGGGTGGTGGTGACGGCCCCCTCGGCGGGCTGCCCGGTGTGGCAGCCGCCGTTCGGCCGTGACTCCACGATGCCCCGGTGACCATCCCGCGGACGAGGTAGGGTCGGGACCCGAGATGGTCGAAAATGGACAGCGTGATGTCATCGACATCGCTTACGACAACCCCGACCGGGCGCCCGCCGGCATCGAGGTGCTGACCTTCGACGCGCTGAAGTCGCGCCTGAGGTCCTCGGTGGCCCGCCGGCCGAGCCGCCTGGACTTTCACCAGGTCATGCTGGTGCGTGGCGGCCACGGCACGGCGATGGTCGATTTCGTCACCCACCCCTGCGCCCCTGGCACGCTGCTGCACCTGCGGCCCGGCCAGGTGCAGCGCCTGCCCTCCACCGGCGCGAGCGGCCGCCCCGCGGACCTCGACGCCGTCCTGCTGCTCTTCACCGCCGACTTCCCGCCACCGCTGCCCGCGACGCGCGAGGTGCTCGACGGATTCGGTCCGGTCGCCCGGCGGCTGGCGCCCGACGAGTTCGGTGCCTTCGACCGCGCCGTGACGGAGTTGGCCGCGGAGTACCGGACCCTGCGAGCGCTCGCCGACGCCGCCGAACTGACCGGTGCGCTGCTGCGCCAACTCCTCGGTGCGCTGCTGATCCGGATGGCCCGCCTCCCGGACCCGGCCCGCCTCCCGGACCCGGCCACACCCGGCGCCGAGGTCCACCTCGCTTTCCGGCGCGAGCTGGAGCGATCCTTCGCCACCACCCGCTCCGTCGAGGCCTACGCCGCGCGGCTCGGCTACTCGCCGCGCACCCTGACCCGCGCCTGCCTGGCCGCCACCGGCCGCAGCGCCAAGCAGCTCGCCGACGCCCGCGTCGCCCTGCAGGCGCAGCGCCTGCTCGCCCACACCGACCTGCCCGTGGCCGCGGTCGGCCGCGCGCTGGGCTTCACCGAGGCCACCAACTTCGGCAAGTTCTTCGCCCGCGAAACCGGCCGCACCCCGGGCGACTTCCGCCGCGCCCAGCGCTGAGGGAGTCCGGCCGGCTCCCAGGGTCCGGCCGGACAGCTCCTAGCCTCGCGCCTGCGCCCGCAGTTCCGCCCCGGCCAGCGCGCCGGGCGCGAAGACGGTTGCCGCGACCCGCAGTTCGGGGCGAAGGGCGGCCCACACCTGGTCGAGCAGCGCGATGCGGTCGGGCGCGGTGATCGCGACCTCGGTGAACGGCGCGCCCGTGGCGATCGCCTGCCCGTCCGGCGACCGGTAGGTGGTCAGCAGGACTCCCTCGCCCGGCGCCAGTTCGCCGACCCGCAGGGTGAGCCGGTCGGTCGCACCGCGCGGGCCGGCGCTGTGCCGGGCGGCGCCGAACCAGGCCTGCCCGTGCGGGTCGCCGCTCCGAGCGACAACGGTCAGCCTGGGCGTGAAGATCGGCGGGTCGGGCTCGTAGTCCAACCCGTCGAGCGCGGAGCCCGGCGCCTGGCCCTCCGCGAGCCGGTCGGCCACCGTCGCGACCTGCTCCCCGTTGCCGAAGGCCAGCCACCCGCCGCTCTCCCGGGCGGCGGCGTAGTGCCGCAGGTGGTCGTGCTCGCGCTGCTCGGCGGGGGTCGGCGCCACGATCAGCTCGACGGCACCGGACCGCTCCACCACACCGAGCGTGCGCGCCTGCGAGGCCGGGCTGCGCCCGGTGAGGAAGTAGCCGCCGAGCAGCGTGCCGTCGAGGGTGCGGGCCCAGAGGACGCCGCGACCGGGGTAGTGGTTGGCCGTCAGCGCGGCGGTGAGGTGCTCCATGCGGCCCATCCAAGCGGATCTTGGTGAGGTGCGGGCCGACCAGGGGTCGGTACGACCTGTGCGGTGCCGAGGCGCACCCTGCTGGCCGGCGTCCCCGTACCTACGCCCTACGCCCTCCGCCCTACCCCCGCCCCGTCCCCGGCCCCAGGCCCGAGGGCGGGGCGTGGCGGTAGCGTGGGCGGCATGGGGAACACGCACCACCGGCCCGCCGCACCCGCGCCGGCCCACCCGCTCGGCGACGCCCACACGCCCGCCGACGCCCACCCGCTCGATGACGCCTGCCTCGACGGCCTGGAGACCGTCAGCGATGCCGTCCTCGCGATGAGCGCCCACCTGGAGGTCCGCGAGGTGCTGCGCCGCATCACGGCCTCGGCGCGCAGCCTGCTGGGCGCCGAGTACGCCGCGCTCGGCGTGCCCGATGACCACGGCGGGTTCGCGCAGTTCGTGGTGGACGGGGTGAGCGACGAGCAGTGGAAGGCGATCGGGCCGCTGCCGCGCCAGCACGGGGTGCTGGCCACGATGCTGCACGACGCGGCCCCCACCCGGCTGGCCGACGTCCGCAAGGCGGCCGCCTTCGGGGGGTGGCCGAGCGCGCATCCCGAGATGAGCGACTTCCTCGGGATGCCGATCATCGGCAACGACGAGATCCTCGGCGCGATCTTCCTGGCCAACAAGGCCGACGGCTTCACCGACCACGACGAGCGCCTGCTGCGCATCCTGGCCGCGCACGCCTCCATCGCCCTCGCCAACGCCCGCCTCTACGAGCGCAGCCGCGAACTCACGCTGGCCGGCGAGCGGGCGCGGATCGCGCACGACCTGCACGACGCCGTCTCGCAGAAGCTCTTCAGCCTGCGCCTGACCGCCAAGGCCGCCGCCACCCTGCTCGACCGCGACCCCGAGCGGGCCCGCGCCGAACTCGACGAGGTGACCCGGCTGGCGGCCGAGGCGGCGGACGAACTGCGCTCGGTGGTCGTCGAGTTGCGCCCGGTCGCGCTCGACGAGGACGGGCTGGTCGCGACCCTCGCCTCCCAGACGCAGGTGCTGGACCGCGCGCACAGCGCCGCCGTCGTCTTCGAGTCCGACGGCGGCGTGCGCACCCTGCCGCCCGCCCAGGAGGCCGCGGTGCTGCGGATCGCCCAGGAGGCGCTGCACAACGCGCTGCGCCACGCCGAGCCGAAGAACGTGTGCGTCACCCTGCGCGGCACCGCGACCCGCGGCGCGACACTGACCATCACCGACGACGGCCGCGGCTTCGACCCGGCCGCCGTCCGCGAGGCCGGCCGGCATCTCGGGCTGGTCTCGATGCGCGACCGCGCGCAGAGCGTCGGCGGCCGTCTCACCCTCACCTCGGCCACTTCGGGCGTCGGCCGCGGCACAGTCGTCGAACTGGAGGTCCCCGGTGCCTGAGAACCACTCGACAGCCATCCGCGTGCTGCTGGTCGACGACCACCAGGTGGTCCGCCGCGGCCTGCGCACCTTCCTGGAGGTCCAGGACGACATCGAGGTGGTGGGCGAGGCCGCCGACGGCGCCGAGGGCGTGGCGAAGGCTCAGGAACTCGCGCCGCACGTGGTCCTGATGGACCTCAAGATGCCCGGCGTGGACGGTCTGGAGGCGCTCAAGCGGCTCAAGGCCGAGGGCAACCCGGCCCGGGTGCTGATCGTCACCAGCTTCACCGAACACCGCACCGTGGTCCCGGCGCTGCGCGCGGGCGCCGCCGGGTACGTCTACAAGGACGTGGACCCCGAGGCGCTGGCGGGGGCGATCCGCTCGGTGCACGCGGGCCATGTGCTGCTCCAGCCCGAGCTGGCCGGCGCCCTGCTCGCCGACGACGCCCCGCGCGCTCCGCACGGCCGGGGCGGCACCCTGACCGAGCGGGAGCGCGAGGTGCTCGGCCACATCGCGGACGGCCGCTCCAACCGGGAGATCGCCCGCGCCCTCAACCTCTCCGAGAAGACGGTCAAGACGCACGTCTCCAACATCCTGATGAAGCTCGACCTGGCCGACCGCACCCAGGCCGCCCTCTGGGCCGTCCGGCACGGGGACCTGGCCTAGAAGGCTGATGGGGTACGGCCTGCGGCGGGTGCGCCGCGCCGCGGTCACTGCTGTTGGACGTCCCCGCTGGTGATGACTCCGTCCTGGACGGTGTAGCTGCCGGTGTAGAGACGGTGGCTGCCGTCCGTCTGCGTGGCGTCGAGGCTGACGGTCACGGTGCCGCCGTGGCTGCCGGTGACGGTCACGGTATCGGCCGAGGTCGTGGCGAAGCCGGCGACGAAGGACTCGTAGTCGTGGGACAGGTTCTTGCCGCCCAGGGCCCACGCGGTGGTGAAGTCATGCGCGTTGATGGCGGCGAAGTAGTCCGTCACGACCTGCTGGGGGTCCGTCGCCGAAGCCGAAGCCGAAGCCGAGTCGGAGCCCGAAGCCGAACCCGTGCCGGACGGCGACCCGGTCGACCCCGACGACGCGGCAGTCGCGGTGACGGCCCACTGCCCCGTCTGGTTCGCGAAGCCGGAGGCCGGCGTGAACTGTACCTTCGCCACCGTGGACGAGTCCGGGATCTGGAAGGTGATGAAGCCCAGGGCCGTGTCACCGGGCGCGAGGTGGACGATGCCCGGGAACGCGGGCCCCGCCGTGGTGCTGTCCGTGATCGCGGTGTTGAAGTCCTGCCCGCTCGTGTCGATCAGCTGCGCGCTGTTGTCCGGGCTGTCCGAGTAGTCGCTGGTCCCGATGTTGTGCAGCCGGAACTGGACAGCCACGAGGTGCTGGCCGGGACTCGGGCTGGAGAACTGGTTCGCCGCCTCGGCCCGGTCCACCACCTGGGTCACCGTCACCGCCAGCCGCGCGCCGGCCTCCGTCCCCGCCAGCTCCAAGGTGTCGCCCACCTGCGCCTGCGCCCCAGCGGACGACGAGGAAGAGGAGGAAGACGAGGAAGACGAGGGACCGGGTGGCGAGCCGGGCGCGGCAGGCGCCGAGGCAGAGGCGTGGGCTGAGGAGACCGGCGTCGTGGTGACCGTTCCGGAGGAGCAGCCGGCGGCTGCCACGCCAAACGCGGCAGCGCACAGCGAAGCGGTGATCACGGCATGGCAGCGGCGCACGGCCATCGCCTCCTGAACCGGGCAGGGCCACCCCCTCAGCACCAGGCTATAAAGCGTTCGGCCCGCCCGCTCCTCAGCACCGGCGCTACTCCCCCCGCTCGTCCACCAGCGCGTTGTACGCCGCCACCTGGGCCCGCCGAGCGGTGCGCCGCAGGGGGGTCAGGGCCGCGGCCCGGGCCGCCATCTCGCCCGCGCTCACCGCCGCGCCGTGGCCGCCCGAGGCGATCGCCAGCAGCGCGGAGACCTGCCGCGCCGACTCCAGCACCCGCACCGCGCGCGGCGGGTAGCCGGGGGCGAGCGGCTTGCTGTGGCCGCGCCGCCGGTACTGGTCCAGTGCCCGCAGCGCCTCGGGGCCGGCCCCGGCCACGTCCAGCCGGGAGAGCAGGGCGGTCGCCTCGCGCAGCCCGTCCGCCAGCTCGCGCTCGGCCTCGGGCAGCGAGGGGACGTCGGCCGGCGGTGCGTCGCGCACCTCGTGGCAGCGCCAGAGCACGGTGGCGGACTGGTCGCCGGGCGGCCCGTACACCTCGATCTCGGGGACCAGGCCGACCGGCACCCCGACCGCCAGCACCGCCTCGCCGACCGCCAGCGCCGCGCCGTTGAAGGCGGCGGGACCGGTCAGCCCCAGCGGGTGGCCCTCCGACGGCAGTGCGAGGCGCAGCCCCTTGACCCCGAGCACCCGCAGCCGGCCCAGCGCCCAGCTCAGCGCGTGCTGCTCGCCCTCCGCGTCGCCGGGCAGCCCGACCACCCGGTGTCTCTCGTCCGCCCCGACCACCTCCTCCACCACGTGGTCCGGCGGTGCGAATCCGGCCAGCAGCGAGTTGCCCCAAGCGGTCAGCCGTGCTGATCGCGGCTCGGCGAAGGGATCCGCGGAAGGACCGGAGGACGGATTCTGGGCGGGAGTCAGCGGCATCCCGCCAGCCTACGGACAAGGCGGCCACCCGCGTGGCGTAGGTTTGGCCTGTGCTGCGAGCAGTGGTACTCCCTCCCTGCCTATCCGGCCGGCGGAGTAGGCTGCCCGCCGGGCACCGACTTGTCGACATGAGTGGACCGCACCCCGAGGTCTCCTTCGCGCAGGACCCCGCTGCGCAGGGCCCCGGACGGCCGAAGAATCTGCAATGGGGAAGGCGTTGGGCATGAGTGACGTGCTGGAGCTGGTTGACGTTTCGGTGGTCAGGGACGGCCGCGCGTTGATCAGCCAGGTCTCCTGGTCCATCGCCGAGGGGGAGCGCTGGGTGATCCTCGGCCCCAACGGCGCGGGCAAGACCACGCTGCTCCAGGTCGCCGCCAGCTACCTGCACCCCACCAGCGGGACGGTCGCGGTGCTCGGCGAGAAGCTCGGCGCGGTCGACGTCTTCGAGCTGCGCCAGCGGATCGGTCTGGCCGGCGCCTCGATGCTGGAGCGGATCCCGCGCGAGCAGACCGTGCTGCAGACCGTGCTCACCGCCGCCTACGGCATGACCGCCACCTGGCAGGAGACCTACGAGGCGACCGACACCTCGCGCGCCCTGCTGCTGCTCGACCTCCTCGGCATGCGCGGCTACGAGAACCGCAGCTTCGGCACCCTCTCCGAGGGCGAGCGCAAGCGCACCCTGATCTCCCGCGCCCTGATGATCGACCCCGAACTGCTGCTGCTCGACGAGCCCGCAGCCGGCCTGGACCTCGGCGGCCGCGAGGACCTGGTGCGCCGACTCGGCGCGCTCGCCCAGGACGCGAACGCGCCCGCGATGGCGATGGTCACCCACCACGTCGAGGAGATCGCGCCCGGTTTCACGCACGTGCTGATGATCCGTCAGGGCAAGGTGCTGGCGGCCGGCCCGATCGACACCGAGCTGACCGCGCGCAACCTCTCGCTCTGCTTCGGCCTGCCGCTCACCCTGGAGCGCCACGGCGACCGCTGGTCGGCCCAGGGCCTGCCGCTCGGCTGACCCCGCGACAGCCCCGCGAGGTCTCCCGCGACAGCCGGCGACAGCCCCGCGACGCCTCCCGCGACGACCCGGTGCCAACTCCCGCGCACCGCACCCGCCGCGACACCCGTTCCACTGGCCGGTTTTGGCCCGTCCACCTGCGGGCACCCACCCTCCTGACCTCGTTTCCTCCCTAGGATGGGCCTGTGGACAGCTGGGTGTGGTGGCTGCTGGTCGCCGTAGGTCTTGGCATACCGCTGGTGATCACGGTGCTGCCGGAGTTCGGGCTGTTCGCGCTCGGCGCCGTCGGTGCCGCGATCGCCGCCGGGGTCGGGGCGGACGTGGTCTGGCAGTTCGTCACTTTCCTGGTGGTCTCGGTCTCCATGCTGGTGGTGGTCCGACCGATCGCCTACCGCAAGCTCGACCGGGGACCGCAGATCCGGATGGGGATCGAGGCGCTGCGGGGGGCCAGGGCGACCGTGCAGGAGCGGGTGGACCAGCACGGGGGGCGGATCAAGCTCAACGGCGAGGTCTGGTCGGCCCGGACGCTGCACCCGGACCGGGTCTACGAGCCCGGCCAGCAGGTGGACGTCGTCGAAATCCAGGGCGCGACGGCCCTGGTCGACTAGCCGGCCGTCCCGGCCCGCCAGTCGTCCGAGTTATGCAGTCTGTCCAGGGGAGACACTGTGGAACCCGTCCTCATCGTGCTGATCGTTCTGGTTGTGGTGGCGTTCATCGCGCTGATCCGGACGATCCAGGTGATCCCGCAGGCCAGCGCGGCGATCGTGGAGCGCTTCGGCCGCTACACCCGCACGCTCAACGC
This sequence comes from Kitasatospora sp. NBC_01287, assembly GCF_026340565.1. Lineage (NCBI taxonomy): Bacteria > Bacillati > Actinomycetota > Actinomycetes > Kitasatosporales > Streptomycetaceae > Kitasatospora > Kitasatospora sp. NBC_01287. Next base: position 2,648,262 of record NZ_JAPEPB010000001.1, on the reverse strand, counting down.
CGGCCTGAACATCGTGGTGCCGTTCATCGACACCATCCGCAACCGGATCGACCTGCGCGAGCAGGTGGTGCCGTTCCCGCCGCAGCCGGTGATCACCCAGGACAACCTGGTGGTGAACATCGACACCGTCATCTACTACCAGGTGACCGACGCCCGGGCGGCGACCTACGAGGTGGCCAGCTTCATCCAGGCGATCGAGCAGCTGACCGTCACCACGCTGCGCAACATCATCGGCTCGATGGACCTGGAGTCCACCCTGACCTCCCGCGAGGTGATCAACGCCGGACTGCGCGGGGTGCTGGACGAGGCCACCGGCAAGTGGGGCATCCGGGTCAACCGGGTGGAGCTGAAGGCGATCGAGCCGCCGACCTCCATCCAGGACTCGATGGAGAAGCAGATGCGCGCCGAGCGGGACAAGCGCGCCGCGATCCTCACCGCCGAGGGCGCCCGGCAGGGTGCGATCCTGCGGGCCGAGGGCGAGAAGCAGGCCGAGGTGCTCAAGGCCGAGGGTGAGGCGCAGGCCGCGGTGCTGCGCGCCGACGGTGAGGCCGCGGCGATCCGGACCGTCTTCGAGGCGATCCACGACGGCGACGCGGACCAGAAGCTGCTCGCCTACCAGTACCTGCAGACGCTGCCCGAGCTGGCCAAGGGCGACGCCAACAAGCTCTGGATCATCCCGAGCGAGGTCGGCGAGGCGCTCAAGGGCATCGGCGGCGCCTTCAGCGGCATGGGCGGCGGCGGCCAGGGCGCGGGTCCGAGCCTCGGCCCCGACCTGACCAAGCCGCCGGTGGCCGAGGGCAACGGCAGCCGCCCGGTCGGTGCGGCGAGCGGCCCGCGGCCGGTGGACACCGACCAGACCGGCGCGGCCCGCCCGCGGGTCAACCCGACCAGGGAGTACCCGCAGATCGACCCGGAGTGAGGGCTCGGCGCGCCACCCGGGAGCGGCACGGCGGCCCGACCGCCGTGCCGCTCCCGCGTCTCACGTCCCATCTCTCATCATGGAACCGGCTGGGCGCCCGGCCCGCCGTCCGGCATGATCGCGAGCGCCGCCACCCTCCTGGGGGCGGACACGCGACAGTAGGGACGGGTCAATGACTCCATGGGAAGGACTCGCGGTCCTCGCGGCCGGAGTGGGCGCGGGCACCATCAACGTCATCGTGGGATCGGGAACGCTGATCACGTTCCCGGTCCTGCTGGCGATCGGGCTGCCCCCGGTCACCGCCAACGTGTCCAACACGCTCGGGCTGGTGCCGGGGTCGATCAGCGGGGCGATCGGCTACCGGCGCGAGCTGGTCGGCCAGCGCCGCCGGCTGATCCGGCTCGGGATCCCCTCGCTGCTCGGCGGGCTGCTCGGCGCCTACCTGCTCACCCAGCTGCCCGGCAAGGCCTTCGACGCCATCGTCCCGGTGCTGATCCTGCTGGCGCTGGTCCTGGTGGTGATCCAGCCCCGGGTGGCCCGCGCGGTCGCCGCCCGCGGCGGCAAGGGCGCCCACCCCGACGGCAGCGCGCTGCTGATCGCCGGGGTCTTCTGCTCCGGCGTCTACGGCGGCTACTTCGGCGCCGCGCAGGGCGTGCTGCTGCTCGCGCTGATGGGCATGCTGCTCCGCGACGAGCTCCAGCGGATGAACGCGGTCAAGAACGTGCTGGCCGTGATCGTCAACGGCGTCGCCGCGCTCTTCTTCGTCTTCACGGCCTCGATGGACTGGCTGGCGGCGCTGCTGGTCGCGGTCGGCTCGACGATCGGCGGCCTGATCGGGGCCAGGGTCGGCCGCAAGCTGCCGCCGACCGCGCTGCGCGCCCTGATCGTGGTGATCGGCCTCGCCGCCGTCACCAAGCTGCTGCTCGCCTGACCGGGATGTCCCGCCGCCTCCCCTGCTGACGCTCCGTCGGTCGCTAGCATCGGTTGCTCCGGAACGAGCCACCCAACGAGCCACTTGAGCTGGAGCGATGCCATGAGCAGAAGCCCTCTTCTCACCGAGGACGAGATCACCGCCGGGTTGGTCCGGCTGGACGGCTGGCACCGACGGGACGGGTCGATCACCCGCACCGCCGACGCCGCCGACTTCCCGGCCGCGATCCGGGTGGTCGTGGCGGTCGCCGAGGCGGCCGAGGCGATGGACCACCACCCCGACATCGACATCCGCTGGCGAACCTTGACCTTCACGCTGTCGACCCACAGCGCGGGCGGCCTCACCGACCTGGACCTCCGACTGGCGGCCAGGATCGACCAGGAGCTCGCGGCCCACTGACCGGGGACCGGACGGCGTCGGGACGGCACCGGACGGCCCCGGGAGCGGGACCCGCCGCCTCGCGCACCAGGCCTGACGGTCCGTCGACCGCACCGGCCGGGGCGTCGCCGCCCACCGCACCGACCGGCCCCGGCGCCGCCCGCGAGCGCCGGGGCCGACCACCGCCCGCGGGCGGCGTGAGATGCTGGCTGTTCGGTGTACGCAGTCGGGACGGACGGAACGCATGGCTCAGGACTTCCCCCCAGCCTCCGACCAGGGGTACCCCCAGGAGGGCGGCGGGCCGGCTCCGGTCGGGTACGACTACCAGCAGACCTGGTACCCGACCGAGCAGCAGCCCTACGGCACGCAGCAGCAGCCGTACCCGGGGGAGCAGCCGTACCCCGCCGAGCCGTACCCGGGTGACCAGCAGGCCGGGGGCCAGTACGTCGGTGACCAGTACTCCGGCGACCAGTACCCCGCCGGGCAGTACCTCGGCGAGCAGTACCCCGCCGAGCAGCACAGCGGCGAGTCGCAGCCCTGGCAGTGGCCGGAGCAGCAGTACCAGGCGGCGGCCCACACCGACCCGTTCGCCACGGCCACCATGCCGCCGGTGGCCGCCGACCCGTCGGCCGATCCGTCCGGTGACCCGCACGGTGACCTGCACGGGGACCCGTCCCCCGACCCGGCGGCCGACCCGTCCGCCGAGCCCGACAGCGCGGCCGACGTGGACCCGACGGTCGCCCCCGTCCCCGCGCCCCGCTCGCGGCGCGGCTCCGGTGGAGCCGGCTCGGGCCAGGGCTCGCCGCTGGACCGCGCCCGCTCCGCCGCGCGAGGCGCGCTCGGCGCGGTGCTCGCCACCGAGGGCGCCCCCAGCCGCCGCACCCTGGCGATCCGGGTCGCGGCCGGCGTCGCCGCCCTCGGCGTGCTGGTCACGGCGGGCGTGGTCGCCACCAGCGGCAGCGGCACCCACCACGCCGCCCCCGCCGGGCCTCCTGTGGCCGACCCGGGCTTCGCCGTCGCGCACAACCGGATCTGGGCCGCCCAGCCCGCCGCGGCCCCGCCGGCCGGCACCGACGACACCCTGATCGGCAGCTGGCTGCTCCCCACCGCGCTGGTCCGCGCCGACGGCAGCGGCGTGCACGCCTACGACCTGGCGACCGGCAAGCCCACCTGGAACCTGGACGCCCCCGCCGCCGGCGCCACCCCGTGCGACCTGTCACCCACCGTCAACTCGGCCGGCATCGGCGGGGTGCTCTTCCACACCCAGGCCGACCCGAAGAGCCCCTGCGCGCTGCTCGCCGCCGTCGACACCAAGGCGGGCAAGGTCGCCTGGACCAAGCCGCTCTCCGGCAACAACCCGTACTCGGCCCAGGTCGCGGTCACCGAGGACAAGGTGATCGCGGTCGGCGACGACAAGGTGAGCGCCTGGTCGGCCGCCAACGGCCAGGACGCCTGGCAGTACGGCGGGCAGGGCAAGTACTGCACCCTCTCCGGCAGCGCCTCGGGCGCCACCGTCCTGGTGCACAGCTCCTGCGTCGACAGCAGTCCCGGTGACCAGGCCGTCGCCCTGGGCGCGGCCGACGGCAAGCCGCTCTGGGCCAAGGGCCTGCCCAGCCAGCCCAAGACCGCCACCGTGCTCTCCGCCGAACCGGCCGTGATGCTCACCACCGGCGACCAGCCGACCGACGACAAGCTGCTCGCATGGGGCCAGAACGGCGACCCCGCCGTGGCCATCCCGGTCACCGATCCGAACGGCGGCGGCGAGCTGAACGTCGGCCAGGGCAGCTTCGACGCGCTGCCCGGCGCCTTCTTCCAGGACCACATGCTGGTCACCACGCTGGCCGCTCCCGGTGGCAAGACCTCGGTGATCGCCTACGACCTCGGCAGCGGCAAGCAGCTGTGGCGCACCCCGGTCAGCGAGAAGGGCGGCGTCGCGGCGGTCGGTCTGGACGACGGTTCGCTGGTGCTGGCCGCCGAGGAGCGGCTCGACCAGCCGGCCCATCTGAGCCGCTTCGCCCTGGCGAGCGGTCAGGAGAGCGTCGGCGGCGGGTTCCCGCACGGCACCGGATCGCTGCTCACCTCGGGCCGGGTGCTGATCGGCAACGACCGGGTGATCGCCGTGCCCGGCCACTCCGCCACCTTCGGCACCGCGAGCGCCTACCAGGCCAAGGGCTGACCCCCCCCCGCAGGGTCCGCGCCCCGCCGGGCTCAGGCGACCGCGCCGCCGCTCAGCTGGGCCGGGCGCGGCAGCCAGGCGGCCAACTCCCCGACCTCCCCGGCCCGCAGGCCGAGCGCCAGCATCAGCGAGGCCTCCGGCGTCGGCTCGAAGGGCCGGCGCAGCAGCGCCATCCCGGCCTGCTCGGGGGTCCGGTCGGCCTTGCGCTGGTTGTCCTCGGCGCAGGCCGCCACGGTGTTCAGCCAGCTGTCCGCACCCCCGCGCGACTTCGGCACCAGGTGGTCCACCGTGGTCGCCCGCCGCCCGCAGTAGGCACACAGGTGCTGGTCCCGGACCAGCACGCCCCGCCGCGACCACGGGGCCCGTTGTCGGAACGGCACCCTGACGTACCGCCGCAGTCTGATCACCCGCGGCACCGGTACCGACCTGCCGGTCGCCCGCATCACGCGCAGCGGATGGGCCTGCTCCACCACGGCCTTGTCCTGGAGCACCAGCACCACGGCACGCTGCAGGGAGACCGTCGACAGGGGTTCGTAGCTCGCGTTAAGGACCAGCGTGTTGCGCATACCGGACACCTCTCAGGCCATTGCCGCCGCCGTGGCGGACCCGACCACTCTGACCGCCAAGCCCCTTGCCCGACAACGGAATTTCCGCCGCTCAGCGCCCGCCCGCGCGACCGGTCGGCAGCTGTTCGGCACCTGTTCGGCGGACCTGCCCCGGCCCCCCGCCCGCCCGGCTACGCTCGGCTCCGTGCCCACCGACCCCGTGCCCACCGACCCGGCCGCACCGCTGCCGCGCTCCTTCTTCGACCGTCCGGCCACCGAGGTGGCCCCCGAGCTGCTCGGCCGCCTGCTCCGCTGCGCCCTGCCCACCGGCACCGTCGAGCTGCGGCTGACCGAGGTCGAGGCCTACACGGGTCCCGACGACCCCGCCTCGCACGCCTTCCGCGGACCCACCCCGCGCAACGCCGTGATGTTCGGCCCGCCCGGCCACGCCTACGTCTACTTCACCTACGGGATGCACCACTGCCTCAACCTGGTCTGCGGCCCGGCCCTGCACCCCGGCGGAGTCCTGCTGCGGGCCGGCGAGGTGACCGGGGGAGTGGAGCGCGCGCGCCGGCGCCGGGCCACCAGCCGCCGCGACCACGACCTCGCCCAGGGGCCGGCCCGGCTCGCCCGGGCACTCGGCGTCGACCGGGCCCAGGACGGCGAGGACGTGGTGGACGGTCCGGTGCTGCGCTTGCTGCCCGGCACCCCGCCGCCCGCCGAGCTGATCCGCACCGGGCCCCGCACCGGCGTCTCCACCGCCGCCGACACCCCGTGGCGCTTCTGGATCGCCGGCGAGCCCTCGGTCAGTCC